>JADDQZ010000062.1:0-38255 GCA_016781085.1 Actinomycetota bacterium | reverse complement strand
CGTGACCGATATGTCGCTTCGGGCGTCCGGGTGCACGAACACCGGATCGCGCGTGAGCGCGTCCACCGCGGTTTCAACCGTTTCCTGCGCGAAAGCCGAGGCGGGAGCCACGAGAGCGCAGATCAGGATGAGCGCCGGCACGACGAATCGCATGAAGTCAATTTTCTTGGCGGCGGTGCACGCCACGCCGCCAACTTTACCCTCCGGCCGGATTGGGTCCTTGAGCGGGGCGCAGCGCAACAATCTCCGCCTCAACGCGGCGCTCACGGCCGCGCAGATCGCCCACTTCTCGCTCCAGCTCGGCGATCCGGGCGGAAAGAGTCTTGATCGCATCGGCGATCGGGTCGGGCAAGTGCACCCAGTCGGCGTCCGGTCCTTCTGGCCGGCGTCCCTCAACACGGACGGGATGCCCCGGATTGCCGACTACGGTGGAGTTGGCAGGCACGTCGTGGATGACGACTGCGTTGGCGCCGATCTTGGCCCCGTGCCCGATACGAATTGGTCCAAGCAGTTTCGCGCCGGAGCCGATGGTCACGTTCGCTTCGACGGTGGGGTGGCGCTTGCCGGTCGCAAATCCCGTGCCCCCGAGCGTCACCCCCTGATACATCGTCACGTTTTCGGCGATCTCGGCGGTTTCGCCGATCACCACTCCCATGCCGTGATCGATGAACGGCGCCCGGCCAACTCGTGCCGCGGGATGTATCTCGATGCCGGTCGCCGACCGCGACACATAGGCGATCACCCGCGGCAACACGGGCACGCCCGCGCCATGCAAGGCATGGGCGACGCGATGAGCCAGGAGGGCGTGCACACCAGGCCATGCGGCCAGGATCTCGACGGTCGAGACGCCCTTGGCCGCAGGATCACGGTTGCGTGCGGCGGCGACGTCGCACCGCAGCTCGCTCGCAACTCGGCGCAGCGCGCGTAGCCCGACCATGCGGCAAGGCTAGCGGCCTGCCTGGTTCTCGCCAGCGCTCTATGGTCCGCGCTCCGCGCTTAGCCGGGCGAGGCGCCTGGCTTGCGGCGGCTCAGCCCTTACTGACGACGATCGTGCCCTTCATCTCCGGGTGGATCGGGCAGCGATAGGCGTAGCGGCCCTTAGCCGGCGCCTCGACGGCGTAAGAACCACCCGGTGCGATTTTCGGACGGTCCTTGAGGCGCTTGTCCTTGAAGTCGACGCCGTGCGTTACGTCATCGCGGTTGGTGAAGGTGACGCTGGTACCACTCAGTACCCGAGCCATCTTGGGCTTGAACTGACGGTTGCGCATGTAGACGACCCCATCGTCACGGTCTGACACCGTGTCGTCCTGATTGGCTTCGTTGATGTTGGCGGAGTCGCCTTCGTTACCCAGCCCACCCCCTCCTTGAGGCGTCGCCACCCAGATACCGAGTCCCAGGATGAGGAGTCCGAGGGCGGCCCCGAAGATCAAGAGTCCTTTCATGCATCCGTCCTGCTCGCGAGGGCGCGAAAGTATGCGTACGGGTTACAACGCAAACGCCCCCGGCGGACGCTGGACATCCCTGCTTCCTTGAGCGTTGGTGTTGCCGCCAAAGCCCGAGTTACCCGCAGTACGGGCAGTCGCTGCGGGGCTGGAGCCGCTGGCGGTACAGGCCTGGTTCGACCAAGTCGATCCGCGTCCATCCCCGCCACGCGCTGTCACGACCATGCGCGAGCACGTCCAGAGCGACCAGGGCCTGCAGAGAGCCGACGGTTCCCGCCAAGGGTCCAAGCCAGGTTGGCTGATCGGGCGGCGCGTCCTCCACGTCCGTGAACCCATGGCCCGCCTGGCCCGCACAAACGCGGCACCCCCCGGCACCGGGAACGAACGAGAAGACCCGCCCGCTCCGCTGCCCGTACGCCGCCGCGACGAATGAACGCCCGGCCGCACAGCAGCTGCGGTTCACGATTTCTTCGGTTGCCGGATCGTTGGAGCAGTCGATGACGAGGTCGGCGTCAAGCAACAGGCCCTCTGCGTTGTCGGCTCCGAAACGTACGTTGTAGGGTTCCACCACAATCTCCGGATTGAGGTACGTCAGCTTGGCAGCGGCGCTGTGCGCCTTGGGGACACCATGGTCGGGCGCGAAGTGAAGGTGCTGACGATGGAGGTCCTTCGCTGACACCGTGGCGTCGTCGAGGATGCCGAGTCGCCCGACACCGGCTCCGGCGAGGTAAGCCGCGACCGGAGACCCAAGCGCTCCAGCGCCAATCACGAGAGCGCTGTGATTTCGAAGCCCTTCCTCGTCGGGAATATCGAGCGACGCGGACGCGGGCGGGCTCGGTCCCTGAACCGGCTCGCTACCCGTGCCGGCTCCCGCATCGCGCTGTGTGCGCTCTGGCGCTTTCCGCGCGCCACTCGTGGCGGCCTGCGCCAGCTCGCGCAGGAAGCCGCGGCGACTGCGGCTCGCGTCCTCGCTCAGGTCGCCTTCCCCGCGAGCGCGGGTTCGGGAGCGAAGAACGGCGTCGACACGTAGCGCTCACCGGAGTCTGGAAGCACCACGACGATGCGCTTGCCCCGTGCTTCTTCCCGGCTGGCAACTTGGATCGCCGCGTGTAGCGCTGCACCGCAGGAGATGCCCACGAGCACCCCTTCGCGCGACGCCGCCAAACGCGCTGTTTCCAACGCGTCCTCGTCGTCGACCGCCACCACTTCGTCGATCAGCTCGCGCTCCAGCACGGGAGGCACGAAGCCAGGTCCGATGCCTTGGATCTTGTGAGGACCGGGCCGCCCGCCGGACAACACGGGCGAAGACGCAGGCTCCACGGCGATCAACTGCACTTTCGGGTTGCGCGCCTTCAGGAAGCGGCCGACGCCGGTGATCGTCCCACCAGTGCCGGCCCCGGCCACGAGATAGTCGACTCGCTCATCGAGCGCTTCCCATATCTCCGGTCCTGTCGTCTTCTCGTGCGCACGCGGATTCGCGGGATTGGAGAACTGGTCTGGAAGCCAGAAGTCGTCGTCGCGGGCCAGGGCACGCGCGGCGGCCATCGCCTCGTCCATGCCGCCCAACGACTCGGTGATGTGCACTTGCGCGCCGTAGAGCCGCAGCATCCGCTCGCGTTCTCGGCTCATGCCCTGCGGAAGCGTCAACACGAGGTCGTAGCCCTTTGCCGCGCAAACGAAAGCCAGCGCGATGCCGGTGTTGCCACTGGTCGCTTCGACAATCGTCGTGCGGCCGGGCTCTATCCGGCCTTGCGCTTCGGCTTCCTCGATCATCGCGGCGCCTACGCGATCCTTCACCGACCCGCCAGGATTGAACATCTCCAGCTTGCCGAAGAGCTCGGCGTGGCACTCTGGTCCCGAAAGCCGCGTGAACTGCACCATGGGAGTTCGACCCACATGTTCCGCAATGTTGATCGGGATAACGCCCATTAGCTCCTTCAGGCTACCGTGCCCTGCGGTTCGGGTCCTGAGGATCAGGGCATGAGCCGGTCACGCCGAGCCGTCCTGTACGGCTTCATCGCCTTCGCACAGGTTGCGGTCCTCGGCAACTCGATCGCGGCGGTGTTCGCCGCGCGTGACTCGTACTGGTTGATCGCGCTGGGCCACACGGTGATCGCCTTGTCGATCGAATTCGCGGCTTTCGTCGGCTGGTACACGACGACCCGCGGGCGGCCTTACCGCTGGCGTCCCGATGATGACTGATCGATAGATCGGCGGGAGTTCCCGCGCTTTCGTTCACCGTCGCTGGCGGGTTACGTAATGCGGCTCATTAGTCATCGTTCCGGCAGTGGACGTATGTTCCATAGCGAGCGCCGCCTCGGGCACTACAGTCCGGCGAAGCGTCCCCCTCCCCCCCCTGAGGCAGTTCTGCTTTCCATTGCATCAGCCGTCGCGGCAACCACCAATAGCGACGAGTCGCGCACGCGTTTGCGGGCGGCCAAACGAGTCGCCGTCGTGCTCGTCGCCACGGTTCTCACCGGCACCCTCGCAGTAGCTCCGGCCGTGGCCGCCAGTGTTGTGACGCAAGAAAGCTCCTACCGCATCATCGTCAAGCGCGAGCAGGGCTTGAGCTCGGCTCAGCGTGCGGACATCCGACAGGACGCGAACGTCGAACTTCTCGATCGGCTGCCGCTGCCGCAGACCGAAGTGGTGGAAGCTAATCCCGGCGAGGCCCGTGCTGCGTTGGCCAAGCTCAACCGGGATCCCGACGTGGAGTACGCCGTGCGCGACGCGACGATGTCCGCGGCCGCGCCGGACCCCGATCTTGGCAATCAGTGGGGCTTACACAATTCCGGACAGCTTTCGGGTTTCTTGACGGACGCCGACGTGGACGCACCGGAGGCCTGGGGCAAGAGCGTCGGAGCGGGCCAGGGCGTTGCTGTCGTCGACAGCGGCATCGACTTCTCCCACCCCGACTTGGCGCGTCGTATAGCGGTGAATCCCGGGGAAGCCGGGACCAAGGCTGCCAACGGGATTGACGACGACGGCAACGGCTACAAGGACGATCATCGGGGTTGGGATTTTGTCGGGGATGACTGGTCCGTTCCAGTTTCAGACAACTCGCCCGACGATGCTCTCGGTCACGGGACCCATGTCGCCGGCACGATCGCTGCTGCGCGCGACAACGGAATCGGCGGCAGTGGCGTCGCTCCCGGCGCGCGAGTGCTGCCGTTGCGCGTTCTAGATGCTCAGTCGAACGGCTCCCTGTCGTCCGTGGTGAGCGCTTTCTACTATGCCGACAAGCTCGGCTACCGGATCGTCAACGCCAGCCTCGGCGGGTACATCACGGCGGACGAAGCCCGCGTACTGGCAGATGCCGTCGCAGCGCACCCTGGAACGCTGTACGTGGTAGCCGCGGGCAACAACTACGGCGCCGATAACGACAGCAAGCCGTTCTATCCCTGCGCCCTCCCGCAGCCGAACATCGTGTGCGTCGGCGCGAGCGATGCGCAAGACCGGGCCGCAGACTTTTCCAATCGGGGGGCCAGGACCGTAGATCTGCACGCTCCGGGCGTCGACATCTATTCAACCGATGGGAATCGTGGCTACACCCACCGCGACGGGACGTCCATGGCGGCTCCTTATGTCGCAGGTGCGGCTGCACTCGTCGCGGCGATCGACCCGTCGCTGCGGGGAGAGGCGCTGAAGCTGCGGCTGACGGCGACGGCTGATCGCAAGGATGCCCTCGGAGGTCTGTCCACCAGCGGAGGACGCCTGAACGCCGCGCGGGCAGTTGCTGGGAGCACCGTTGCGGCGCCCGTGGCGAGTCCCACTCCGACTCCCACGGCGACTCCCACTCCCACGGCGACTCCGACGCCAACCGCTACCCCCACTCCCACGGCGACTCCGACTCCGACTCCCACTCCCGTGGTGACGCCAACGCCTCGCGATGAGGTCTTCAGGCCCGCGCCAACGCCGTCGCCCACCCCGGCTCCGGAGCAGCCGGCTCCGGCTCCGGCTCCGGCTCCGGCTCCGGCTCCGGCTGCTCCGGCGCTTTCCGCCCAGCCTGCCCTCGCGCCCGCGCCGACTTCGCCACCTCAAAGAAATTCTTCCTCCAGCGCTTCTCCTGCCGTGCAATTGACCGGCGTGTCGGTATCGAGTCGAGTTCTGAAGACATCGCTGAAGGTGCGCTTCAAGCTCAATCGCACCATCCGCGTCACGCTGACCGTGGGGCTGAAGACTTGTCGCCGCGGCAAGTGCAGCTACCGGACGGCTCGCCGGCTGACAGTCTCAGGGCGGCAGGGTGCGAACGCCGTCGTCCTCAAGCGCAAGCAAGGACGACGGCGGTTGAGCGCGGGCACCTATCGAGTGCTGGTCAAGGCAGACGACGCCACCCGCACCGGGTCGTTCGTGGTCCGCTGACGCGCTGCTGCGCCGGTGGCTCCGACGGGTCGGCCCGACAGGGGCGACCCGTCGGCGTCAGGGACCGCCCACTGTCGCGTCGATCAGCCGCCGTCGCTCTAAGCGCTCCGTGTTCCGGGGGCCCCGCACCGCAATGGCGGTGCGCGCACGCCTGCGGATCCGCCGCTCCAGTGGGTGCTCGACGAGGCGGAACAGTAGATAAGCGCCGAACGGCGCCAGCACGTAGACGCGGCATACGCCGCGAACAGCGTCGGCGCGTATGTCTCGTGCTCCAGGAAATCGGTCACGGTGCGAGTCACGAGTTGGTGGACCAGGTAGAAGAAGCCGTAGGACCACTGGGCCAGTCGGATCAGCAGCGCATGCCTCAGGCCTGTGCGCCGTCCCTCCAGATCAGCCTCGGCGGTGGCGAAGATCAGCAGACAGAACGGGATGACAGGTATGGCGACGGTCGCCATCATCCCCGGCCTGAAATGCCGCCGGCCAGCAGCGCCGCGACGGCCAGGGCGACGGGCGCGAGAACCGGCAAGCGCAGGCGGACGCCCGTCATCAGCATGCGAGCAAGGCACATACCGGCGACGAACTCGAGTGCCCGGTAGGGCGGCGCGATGTAGGGCGCCCACGACACGGTCTCCGAGTAGTCGCCTCGTAGCACGAGCTGCCACGCGATCGAGAGCCCGAGCACGGAACACAAAAGCGCAATCAGTCTGCGTCGACTCAGCTCGGACACCAGCTTGATCAGCAGGGGAACAGCGCGTAGGAGAAGACCTCGGTTGAAAGCGACAGCCGACCGAGTTGCCGGCATAGGAGAAGCGCTCGCCCGGGATCCACGATTGCAGCAGCGTCAGCGTGAACAAGCCGCGAGCGAACGTCTCGCTGCCGTACTGCCAGACGTCGAGGGCTATTCCGATGCACGCAGCGACCACGTAGGCCGGCACGACGCGCGCGAACCGGCGGCGATAGAACTCGCGCACGGGCACAAGCCGGTCGCTCCAGGCCAGCACGAAACCGACAAGACGAAGAAGAAGCTGACGCCCGCCGCGCCCGCTGTGCTGATGGTGTCCAACCGCGCTTCCCAGGGCGTTCCCTTGAGCAGGGACTCAGCGTGGCTGACGAAGACCAGAGACGGGCGAACCAACGCAAGCTGGTCAGGCTGGGAAGCCGCGGCATGGAGGCCGCGGCCTATTGGCAGCCGGGGCAGGGGCGGCGGCAGCTCCGCCTCGCCGCGGGCATCGATCGGCGGTCTGCCGTGCCCGGGCTCAGATGTAGAACATGCTCGCGCCTGCCGCGCGGTTCTCCCGCTCGACAAGGTCGGCGACCGTGACCTGCGAAAGCACAGCACGGGCAGCGGCGGCCGCTTCGGCGAAGATTGACTCCGCGTCCGCGCCCACCGGGCCATCGAGCAGTTCGACGATCTCGAGCACCGTCACCTGTGAGGGATCGCGGGCGAAGGAGTAACCGCCCTTGACGCCGCGTTGAGATTTCAGCAATCCGGCGCGCCGCAGCACGGCAAAGAGCTGCTCGAGGAATTGCAGCGGGACGTCGCGGCGCCGGGCGAGCTCAGCCAGCGGAACGGGCCCTGCTCCCCCGGCGCGGGCGAGCTCGGTCAGCGCGCGCAGGGCATAAGGAGACTTCGAAGTGATCGAGATCACGTCGGCGATCCTAGTGACCGGCTCCTAGGATGGCTTGCCTTGTCTACCGTTCTTTCTCGATGGGTGCCGCCGTTGGCGCTCATGGCGCTGATCTTCTTCGCCTCGGCCCAACCGAGTTTGCATTCGGGACTCGGCGCCTGGGACCTCGTGCTGCGCAAGTGCGCGCACATGCTCGAGTTCGGGCTGCTGTGGTTTCTGCTGTGGCGAGCCCTGGGCTACGGCCATCTGCTTGCCACCGTGGCTTTGGCGTTGGCTTACGCCGCCAGTGACGAGCTGCATCAGTCTTTCGTCGACGGGAGAGTCGGATCACCGTTCGATGTCGCGATCGACGCGGCGGGCGTCGGGATCGCCGGCGCACTTTCCGCCGCCTGGCTCAGCCGGCGGCGGTCACAGGTGGCGGCTCAGAGCCAGCCGCGCTCGGTGGCGTGAAGCACCGCTTGAGCGCGGTCGACCGCGCCCAGCTTGCCGTAGATGTTGTGGAGGTGCGTGCGGACCGTGCTGGTGGACAGCGTGAGCTCGTGGGCGATTTGCTTGTAGACCATGCCCTGGCCGAGCCGCTTGAGGACGTCTAGCTCGCGCGCTGACAGCGGGCAAGGCTCAACCGCGCGCGGACGCTCGTTGTTGGAGTACGGCAGGTCGTAGAGGACGGCGCGCAGTTCGGTCGGACCGAAGCCTACGGCCCGCGCGGCGCTCAACAGCTCACGTGAGGAGACTGGCTGCGAGTGCGAGTAGTGAGCGACCATGTCGGCCAGGCGCACCCACGCGGCTTCGCCTTCGGCATCTTCGCTGTGATGGCGCTCGATCGCCGAAGCGATCGAGTTCGGCAGATTCCAGCGCCGTGCCAGCACGCCGCCGACCAGTGCGTGATCGACGCCGAGCTCTCGGCGCTCGCGATGCAGGCGCTCTTCGGGAGTGCGGGCGCCGGCGTGGATAAGACGCGGATAGCCGGGATAGGCCTGCATCAGCACGAGCTTGCCGATGTCGTGAAGCAACGCCGTGACCAGCAGCCGGTCGCGATGCGGGTAGCCCGCTTCAGCCGCGAGACGATCGGCGGCGCGCTGAACGGCGACCGAGTGCAGACGGAAGCGCTCGGGTGCGACGTCCCATTCCTTGGCGCGCTCGAAGAACTCGAAGGTGGCGGTGTTGCGAGCGAGCTCCTGCACGTGCTCGGGCGACAGCACTTCGACGCCTTCGACGATGTTCTCGACGGGCTTCTGGCGCTTGGCGGCCACCTGGTTGGCTTGCCGGAGCACGGCGATGACGAGCGCGACGTCAGATTCGATGGCAGCGACGACGTCGTTGGTCGAAGGACGGTCTTCGGAGACCAGCGACAGCACCCGGTTGCGGGACTCGGCGAGAGCCGGGAAGCGCTCGAGCGCGGCGAAGGCAGCCGTGAGCCGAGCGCCGTGTCCGTGATTGGCACGCGGACGTCCGTGGGCGGTGTCCTGCTTCGCGGGGACGCCGGGGGCCGCGGCAGCGGCGGGGGAAGATGCCAAGGCGAGAGGCGTCATGCCCTCATCATCGGAAGCAAGAGGAAGATCTTCAGCGGGTTCGACCAGCACCCGATCGCTATCGGCTGTGAGCGCGCTTGTGGCAAGCGTAAGGCGACGAGCCCGGTCAGTTCTGAGACGCGCCGGAATCCCGCGCCAGAGCGCTCGCCGGCTCGCTAGGGCTCAGAAGACGCGGCCAGCACTCGATCAATGCGCGCCAGTGTCTCAGCGCGACCCATCACAGCCAAAGTTTCGAAGATTCCCGGGGATACGGTGGTGCCGGTGACCGCCACGCGCACCGGCTGATAGACCTGCCCGCCCTTGACGCCGAGTTGTTCGACGACCGATCCCAGGCGCGCTTCTAGTTCGGCGGGTGTCCACGGCTCTGGCACTTCTGCCAGTGCCCCCCGCGCAGCGCGGAGGTTGTCGAGACTGCCCACCTTTCCCAGCACCTTCTCCCTAGCGCGCGAATCGTCGACAGGGCCTTCGAAGAACGACCGCGCAAGCGGCCAGAACTCGTCGAGCGTCGACATCTTTTCTTGCGTGATGGCGGCGGCATCGCGCAGCCCGGCGCGGCCGGTGAGATCTTCCAGGCGCCGCGTGAGCTCGTCGACCGGAAGCTCACGGAGGTAACGCCCGTTGATCCAGCGCAGCTTCTGTTCGTCGAAGACCGCGGGCGAGCGGGACACGCGCTCGAGGGAAAACGCGGCTTTGAGCTCTTCGGTGCTGATCAGCGTCGTTTCTTCGTCGAGGCCCCAGCCCAGCAGCGCGATGTAGTTGCGGACGGCTTCAGGCAGGTAGCCGCGTTCGCGGAGCTCCTGCACTGAAGCGGCGCCGTGCCGCTTGGAGAGCTTCTTGCCGTCGGCGCCGTGCAGCAGCGGCACGTGGGCGTAGACCGGAGTTTCGACGCCGAGCGCTTGCTGGATCAGCAGGTGCTTTGGCGTGTTGGAGTAGTGGTCGGCACCACGGATGACGTGCGTGATGTCCATATCGGCGTCGTCGACTACGACGGCAAGGTGGTAGACGGGCGTCCCGTCGGCCCGGGCGATCACGAGATCGTCTTGCAAAGCGTTCTCGAAGGCGCTTTCGCCCCGGATGACGTCGCGCACGACGGTGTGGCCCTCATCGGGAACGCGCAACCGCACCGCGCCCTCCCCTTCGTCTGCCCCGCGGAAGCCCCGGTTTGCGTGTTCTTGCTTGAACTCCGCCACTTCCGCCGGCCCAGCTTTGGAGCGGTAGGCGTGACCGGAGTCGATCAGGCGCTGAACTTGCTCCGCGTGACGATCGGCGCACTCGTGCTGAAAGACCGGCTCGCCGTCCCAGTCGATCTCCAGCCAGCGCAAGGCTTCGAAGATCTGCTCGACGTTCTCGGGCGTGGAGCGTTCGAGGTCGGTGTCTTCGACGCGGAGCAGCATCTCGCCGCCCTGGCCGCGAGCGAGCAGCCAGTTGTATAGCGCGGTCCGCGCACCGCCGATGTGGAGGACGCCCGTCGGCGAAGGGGCGAAGCGAACGCGCATGACCCGGAGCATGCCAGACGACGCAGGCGAGAGCCGCCGGCGATCAAGCACCGGGCGGTCGCTGAGTGCCATGCTGCCTCGGTGACTTCTTCTTTGCCGTCGCCCTCCGACGTTTCACCCGACGCTGCTGGGATGCCGTGCTGATCGGTGCGCACGTCTCCCCCGCCGGTGGACCAGCGAAAGCCGTCGAACGCGGCGCCGAGCGCGGGTGCCAGGCGATCCAGATCTTCAACCAGAACCCGCGCGCCTGGAAGCCCCGCGATTACTCCGAGCAGGAGATCAGCGATTTCCACGCCGCCATGGCGCAGTCAGACATCGACGCACTTGTCATCCACGCCGTCTACCTGATCAATTGCGCCAGCGAAGACGAGGAGATCGCAGCCAAATCGCTCACTTCGCTGACCGCGTCCCTGTGCGCCGGCGACGCCCTCAAGGCGGCCGCCGTGGTGCTGCATCCCGGCAGCGCGCTGAAGAACGGAAACTCGGTCGACGCAGCGCTCGACCGCGCCGCGAGAGTGATCGCGGAAGCGCTGAAGGAATCCGACGCCTGCCGGCTGACCCTCGAAAACACCGCCGGAGCCGGCGGCACGCTGGGACGGTCTTTCGAGGAACTCGCAACGCTTCTCGAAATGGCCGGCGGACACGACCGGCTCGGAGTCTGCCTGGACTCCGCGCACTTGCTTGCCTCCGGCTACGACATCCGCACGCCCGAAGGACTCGCGTCTGTGCTCGACCACTTCGACGCGATCGTCGGCCTCGAGCACTTACGTGCGCTGCACGTCAACGACTCGCGCGTCCCGATGGGAGCCAACGTCGACCGACATGCTGCTCTCGGCGACGGGGAGCTGGGAGAAGTCGGCTGCGCCGCGTTCTTGTCGGAACCCCGTTTTGACGGGTTGCCGTGCATCTTCGAGGGCCCCGGCGTCCGCGGGAAGCAAGTAGAGCTCGAGGACATCGAAGTCGCCCGCCGGTTGCGACAAGACGGACTCAAGGCGCGCCGAAGCTGACCTGACGTCGAAGTCCTCAGGCGGCAGCGCCGACCGCAGGAGCAGCTGCCGATCCGAGGAGGCGATCGAGCTCGGCCTTCAAGGCGGCGTTGCGCGCTGCGACCCGATATTCCTGCCCCAAACGCAGCCGGCGGCGCCCGGAGCGGGTGTGCATCTCGAGCACGACATCGCTTTCGCCCGCATAGTCGACGAACAAGCGCTTCAAGTCGTCGATGACGGCGGCGGGAAGACGCGCGGCATCAAGGCGCAGCACCAGCGCAGGAGGCGGTTCGGCTGCCTTGGCGGCGTCCACGCGCGCGCGTTGGATTTCCGCGTCGCTCGGATTGAAGCGCTCGACGTCTTGGAGGACGACGCAGACCTTGCCCGCCTCTCGATGATCGACGCGACCGCGGACCATGACGATCTCATCGACGCTCAACGCACCTTCGGCGGCGGCGAGCGTCTTCTCGAACGCCACGATCTCAACCGTTCCGTCGAGGTCGTCGAGCGTGGCGAACATGACTTTGGAGCCATTGCGAGTCGGAATCTTCTTGGCAGCAGAGATCATGCCGCCGACTTTGATCCACTCGCCGTCCTTGCGGTTGATGATTTCAGCGCAGCAGCAGTCGGCTTTGGCGAGCAGCGCATCACGCACGCGCTTGAGCGGATGTTCGGAGATAAAGACGCCGATGGCTTCGCGCTCCATGGCGAGCAGCTCCTGGCGATCGAACTCGTGCGTGGGGATCGGTGGATAGGCCGGCTTGGCGAAGGCGGACGGAGCGTCACCGAAGCCCGCCAGATCGAAAATCGATCCTTGGCCGATTTGCGCGTCTTGCTGGCTTTTGTTGCCGGCTCCCTGCGCAGCCTCGAGCACGTCGAGCATGCCGCGGCGAGTGGCCCCCGTCGAACCGAAAGCGCCGCACTTGATCAGCGCTTCGATCGCCTTGCGGTTGACCGAGCGGCAGTCGACGCGCTCGCAGAAGTCCCACAATGAGGTGAAGGGGCCGCCCTCTTCACGCGCTCGCTTGATCGCTTCCACAGCCGCGTGTCCAACTCCCTTGACCGCGTCCAGGCCGAAGCGGATGTTGCCTTCGACGACGATGAACTCGTGGTCGGACAAGTTCACATCCGGGGGCAGGATTTCGATGCCCATGCTTTCCGCCTGGTTGACGAAGAAAGGCACCTTGTCCTTGGTGTCCATCACCGAAGAGATCAGCGCCGCCATGTACTCGGCCGGATAATTGGCTCGTAGCCACGCCGTCCGGTACGAGATCAGCGCATAGCAGGCCGCATGTGAGCGGTTGAAGGAGTAGTCGGCGCTTTTCTCGTTGGTCGCCCACAGCTGTTCGATGACCGTTTCGCTCGTTCCAGACCCGCGACAACCCTCGACGAACTCCGGCTTGAGCTTGGCCATCGCTTCGCGATTCTTCTTGCCGATCGCCTTGCGCAGATCGTCGGCCTTCGGGCCCGAGAAGCCGGCGAGCGTCTTGGCGATCTGCATCGACTGCTCTTGGTAGAGGATCACGCCCTTGGTCGCCTCGGTGATCGACCGCAGCCGGTCGTCGATGAAAGCGATGCTTTCCGGATTGCGCTTGCCGCGCGCGTACGTCGGGATCTGATCCATGGCGCCGGGTCGGTAGAGCGCCACGAGCGCCACGAGGTCCTCGAATTCCGTCGGCTGCACCCGCTTGAGCGCCTCACGCATGCCTTCGGACTCAAACTGAAAGACGCCGATCGAATCGCCCCGAGCCAGCATCTCGAAGGTCTTGGTGTCGTCGAGCGCGAGCGTGGCCATGTCGATGCGCTCGCTCCGCGAGCGCTCGATGATGTCCAGCGTGTCCTCGATCACATCGAGGTTGCGCAAGCCGAGGAAGTCCATCTTGAGCAAGCCGATCTCCTCGATCGGCTTCATCGAGAACTGCGTCACCGTGCGGTAGACGCGGTCCCCGTTCTCGTCCGTTCCGCCGTCGGCGAGCTGCAGCGGGACGATGTCGGTCAAGGGACGGTCGGAGATGACCACCGCGGCAGCGTGGATTGACGCGTTGCGGACGATGCCTTCGAGTCCCTGGGCGACATCGATGATCTGCTTGGCGACGGGATCGCGAGCCACTTCGGCGGAAAGCTCGCTTTCCGGTTGCAAGCAGTCACTGAACGAGGGGGCGCGACCCTGCTGGGGATCCGGGATCAGCTTGGCCAGACGATCGCCGACCGCATACTCATGGCCGAGGACGCGGGCGGCGTCTCGGGTCGCCGCCCGCGGGAACATCCGACCGAAGGTGATGATCTGCGCGACGCGATCGGTCCCGTACTTGTCGATCACGTAGCGCATGACCTTCTCGCGCCCGCGCACCGAGAAATCGATGTCGATGTCGGGCATGGACACACGCTCGGCGTTGAGAAACCGCTCGAACAGCAGGTCGTAGCGCAACGGATCGACATCGGTGATCTGGAGGCAGTAGGCGACGAGCGACCCAGCCGCCGATCCGCGCCCGGGGCCGACCGCGATTTTGTTGCGCTTGGCGAAGTTGACGAAATCCCAGACGATCAGGAAATAGGCGTTGAAGCCCATCTTGTCGATGACGCCGAGCTCCATTTCCATGCGCTCGATCGCTTCGGCGGGCGGCGGGTCGCCATAGCGCCGCCTCATGCCGTCCTCGACCAGGGTCCTCAGGTATTCCTTCTCTGGCTGTCCGCTCGGCGTCTCGTAGCGAGGAATCAACTGCTTGCCCAGCTCGATCGTGCTGTCACAGCGTTCGGCGATCTCGAGTGTCGTCTCAATGGCACCCGGCATGTCGGCGAAAGCCTCCGCCATTTCTTCCGGGCTCTTCAAGTAGAACTCGTTCGTCGAGAAGCTCATCTTCGGTTGAGCCAGTGTCGACTTGGTTTGGACGCACAAAAGCGCGGCGTGATGCTGGAAGTCCTCGCGCCTGAGGTAGTGGACGTCGGCCGTGGCCACGAGCGGGCGGTTTAGCTCTCTCGCGAAGCGCACCATCGCCTCGTTGACACGTTCCTGCTCTTCGAGCCCGTTGCGCTGAACTTCGAGGTAGACATCGTCGGCGCCGAAGACGCCGATCAAATCGTCGATGTAAGCGCGGGCGTCTTTCTCACGCCCCTCGAGGATGCGGGCACTCGAACGCGACGCCAGGCAGCCGGTGAGCGCGATGACGCCGTCTGAATAGGAGTCGAGCATCTCCATGTCGACGCCCGGCTTGCCCTGGTGCAGGCCCTCCAGAAAACCTGCCGACGACAGCTTCACGAGATTACGCAGACCTTGGTCGGATGACGCCAGCAGCGTGAGGTGATTTCGCTCGATGCGGCCTTGACGGATCTTGCGGTCATCGACGTAGTAGGCCTCAAGTCCGACGACCGGCTTGACCCCGTGCTTGCGGCAAGCCTTGTAAAGCTCCACGGAACCGTTCATCACGCCGTGATCGGTGAGCCCAAGAGCGGGCTGGCCGAACTCCGCCGCTCGCGCGGCGAGCTTGTCGATGTTGCAGGCGCCGTCGAGCAGCGAGTACTCGGAGTGGACGTGCAGATGCGCGCAGGCCGGTGGAGTCACGCGGGAGAACCTAGACGCCCGCCCGGACGTTTTCGGTGTCTTTTCCCGCTGGTTGCGGGCGCGGCTATTCCGAGCTGTCAGCCGCTCAGACGAGCGCGTTCACACCACGTCCGCAGGAGCTCAACGGCGGTGTAATCGCCGCGGATCATCGGCTTGTCACCGGGGATCTGCGGTTCAGCGCGCATCAGGCGGTCAAAGGCCGCGTGGCTCATCCGCACGGACGCATCCGGCTCACCATCGCTGGACCGGCTCACGACTCGCAGACCGCGCTCACCTTCTACCCGGATCAGCCAGCGCTGCGACGAGGAACTGGTGAACTCGCTGGCGATGGAGAAGCGGCGCCCGCCGATCCACTCGGGATCGATCGCATAGGGCAATGCTTTCAGGACGAGCGCTGGGTCCAGGTGAGCGCCCGCTCGGGCCACGTCGATCAGCGTCGGCTTTGCCCGGCCGAGCTCCAGCAAAGGCTCCAGGCGCTGCCGGGGCCCGCGCAGTCGGACGGCGGACAGAACGCGTCCGACGCGCCTGGAGCGGCCGGCCAAGAGCTCCGCGAGGGCGAGCGCGGGGGCTGAGACGTGCATCTCTGCCTGCTTGCGGCCGCGCGGGCGTTGAAGGCGACTCACCGTGGCGCTTCCGTTCTCGACCACCACGGCGAACGTGCCAAGTTCGCGGATCGTCAAGTCATAGTCCAGGGAGTCGTCGACCCACGCAGCTTGCGCTGGTAGTAGGGCGGCGATCAACCGACCGGCAGCGAAGGAATCGTTTTGTGCAAGCCTCACCAGCGCGCTGCGCATGCGCCCCAGCGTCCGCACCGGCCCGGCTTGATTGCGTGCCCCCCGCCGGTCCGGCAAGGACCTCGCCACCGCGGGCACCGTGACGAGCTCCAGCGACCGTGCCACGGCTTGCACTTCAGCGGCCTTGTGCTCCACCTCGCGTATTCCGACGGACAGCGGGCGCAGCAGAGCCGCGGAAAGCGCTTGCACGCCGGGGGGCGGCTCGACGCTTGTCGCTCGGGAAACGAACCCGACTCGCTCCTGCGGCGTCCTCGCTTGCTCAGAAGCGGTCTGGGATGCCGTTTCGGCCGTGGGTTCCGGGGCCGCCGCTCGCAAGTTTTCTGCTGCGGCATCGATGTCCGCCGCGATCCGGCTCTCCCGCGACGGCTGGACTCCCCGAGCGGCGATACTGGCTTGTTCGCTTATGCGCCGCAGCAGGTCGGAGTCAGCGAGTGGCCGAGGCAGTTGGAGTTGCGATTCATCGCGCGGAAAGTCCGCCGCCCGCATCACTGACTGCTCGGGCGGATCCGCCGGCGGCTGAGACAGCACCGCTGCGGCGGGACGGTCGGGTAGTGGCGTGTCGGCTTCAAAGTCGTCGAGATCCCGCCGAAAGGCGCCTGTCGCCGCGCGCGCAGACAATCGCGCGAGGTCCCTGCGCGCCCGCTGCAGCTGCTGTTCGAGTTCCGCGCGTGCCTGCTTTTCTTCCGATAGCTGGTCAAGTGCAGCGCGCAGTCTTTCAAGCACATCCTGTAGCTCGCCGGCGTGGCGCTGCTCCGTTTCTTTGGCGCTGAGCATGAGCTCGCTCAACTGCCGCTTGATCGCAACGAGCTTTCCCTTGCGCTTGCGGGCTGCCTTTTCGGCGTCCTTGCGCCGCTGGCGCTGGACGTTGAGCGCATGATTGAGGTCGTCACGTTCGCCCAGCGTGGACCTGAACCGCTCCAGCGTCATCCCGTGCGCCGCTTGCAGGTCGTCGTTGTCCTGCAGCAAGCCTTCAAGACGCTGGCGCAGCAGGGCCAGCTCGGCTTCCGCGTCCGCCGCCACAGACTCGCGCTCGAAGTCCGGGCCTTCGGCGCCTGCCAATGGCGCCGAAGGCCCGCGATCAGCCGCTTGATCGCCTGGCACCGCAGGCTTTGAGCTCGCTTGCGACGACGCGTCTGGGATGACCTCCTCGCCGGACGCGTCTGGGACTACTTCCTCTCCGGACGCGTCCGTACCCTCGGCTTGCGCCGAGGACTCGAGGACTTCCTCCCCCGGCGACTTCGGAACACCGGCGGCCCGTTGCGCCCGGCGCTTGTTGAGCTCCTCTTGCTGAATCACTTGAGCCGGCCGGCGATCAGAAACGGCATCCTGGCCACCGCCGTCCTGACGCATCGCTGCGACATCGGCGCCTGTCAGGGCCAGCTCGTCGCCGTTTGACCACTGCAGGACTATCTCGTCCGCCAGCTTGAGTTCCTGCGGCTCCAGGAGGAAGGCGACTCCCCACCAATCGCGCCCCGCCGTGACGGTCGGCAGCGGATCAAGCCGGCGCGCGTCGCCGTCGCGGCGCACGACAAGCGCGAATGGCGGTTGCTCAGAGCCATCCGACCGTCGCGGCCCCTCGACTCGCAGCATCTCCGCGCCCGAGCCGGAATCCAGCCATTCCACGACGGTGACGTCGCGCGACGCCGAAGTAAAGCGCGCAAAGCGAGAAGACTCGGTCACGATCGGGATGCTTCCACAACACCCGGCGGCACGGAGCGGCCACGGCCGTTTCCGTGCGCGCAGACCGCGAACGGGCGCGGATCAGGAGTCCTTGCCGAACAGTCCCCGCAAGAGCGCGCTTCCGACCGATCCCGCCACGATCGCCGCTGCCAGCGGACCGCGACTGCGCGTCTTGCGGCCCCGGCGCGCGCGCCGTTTGACGAGTTTCCAAGTGACTCTTCCCAACATGGAATAGAGCATCGAGCTTCCTCCTCGCGTACCTGCGCGCTCGCGTCGGCTTCTCACGGGTTTTCCTCACGGACCCGGTGAGCCATCCGGGATTGCAACGACCACAACTCGATGAACCCAGGTGAAGCCTGCTGGGAGAACAACCCGCCCGATTCCCCGAACGAGGCGAGCGACTGGTCATAGACGGCGTTGCGCGATTCGCGCGTCTCCACGCGAGCCAGGCCCTTGAAGAGCTTGAGGCCGATCGTGCCGCTGACCTGTGCGTTGACGGCTTGCATGTAGGCGTCGAGGTCTTGGCGCAGCGGCTCGTACCACAACCCTGCGTAGACCAGATAAGCCCACTGGCGATCGAGTTGGGGCTTGAACTGGTTCTGGTGGATGGTTCCCACCAGCTTCTCGAGCTCTTGATGAGCGGGCAGGATGATCGCCGCGGCCGGCACCTCGTAGATGTCGCGGACCTTGAGCCCGACGATGCGGTCTTCGATGTGGTCGACGATCCCGACGCCGTGGCGTGCGCCGATCACGGCGGCGCGATAAAGCAGCTCGACGAGTTCCAGCCGCTCGCCATTGAGTGCCACCGGGACTCCGCGCTCGAAGGTTACCGTGACTCGCTCGGGCTCGTCGGGGGCTTCCTCGGGCCGCGTAACCAGCTGAAAGACGTCTTCTTTGGGAGCGTGGGAGAGGTCTTCGATCCACTTGCCTTCAGACGAGCGGCCCCACAGGTTGTCGTCGATCGAATAGGGCGCGGCCTGCGTTCCGCCCTTGATCGGGATGCCGTTGCGGCGCGCGTACTCGATTTCTTCCTCGCGGCCCATCTGCCAGCCACGCACCGGCGCAATCACCTTCAGATCCGGGTCGAGCGTGGCCACGGTGGCTTCGATTCGAACCTGGTCGTTGCCCTTGCCGGTGCAACCGTGCGCGATCGTGTCGCAGCCCGAGCGGTGTGCGTAGTCGACGGCGAGCTTGGCGATCAACGGCCGCCCGAGCGCGGTGAAGAGCGGGTAGCCACCGCCGTAAAGAGCGTTGGCCTTGATCGCCGGCGCTACGTAGTCACGGGCGAATTCCTCGCGGGCGTCGACGACGTGCGCCTCGACCGCGCCCAGCGTCAGCGCCTTCTCACGGACCTCGTCGAAATCCTCGCCCGGCTGACCGAGATGAACCGTGAGAGCGACGACTTCGGCGTTGTACTCGTCTTGAATCCACTTGAGCATCACGCTTGTGTCTAGACCACCCGAGTACAGGAGCAGGACTCGTCGGACGTCTTCTGGATCCGCGAGGTAGGAGGCGTTCTTGAAGTTAGTCGCTCGAGTCTGGTCGGTCACGCCGACAAGCCTATGCCGCGCTGCGCATTGACGTCCACGCCGTCACCCCGCCAGCACTTCGCCGAACCGCCGCACCGCCTCGTCGATCTCCTCGCCGGAAATGATCAACGGCGGCAGGAAGCGCACTGTGGACGGTCCCGTGGCGTTGAGCACGAGTCGCTGCTCGAGCAAGGCGCGGCGGACCAGCTCCGGCGCTTCGGACGAGACTTCCGCCGCGACCATCAACCCGCGGCCGCGTACCGACAACACGCCGGGCAAGTCACGCAGCCCCTCTTGCAGACGAATGCCGTGCTCCTGCACTTGCTCGAGGAAAGACGGGTCTTCAATGATGTCTAGCACCGCATTGGCGCCCGCTGACACCACGACGTTGCCGCCGAACGTCGAGCCGTGATCGCCGGCGGCGTAGACGTCGGCGAGCTTCGGGCCGGTCACGAGCGCTCCGATCGGCAGTCCGCCGCCGAGTCCCTTGGCCAGCGTCATCGCGTCCGGCTTGACCGGTGTCTGCTCGAACGCCCAAAGCGTGCCGGTGCGGCCGACTCCGCACTGCACCTCGTCAAAGACGAGCGCCGCGCCGACACGGTCGCAAGCTTCGCGGGCAGCGACCAGCACCTCGTCGGAAAGCGGGTGGACCCCACCCTCTCCCTGGATCGGCTCGAGCAATACCGCCGCAGTGTTGTCGTCGACGGCAGCCGAAATCGCGTCCGCTTGGGCGCCGACCGGCTTGAATCCGGGCACCAGCGGAGCGAACGGCGCCTGCTTGCTTTCCTGCGGCGTCGCCGACAGCGCGCCGTAGGTGCGCCCGTGGAAGGCACCGTGCAGCACCACCACATCACCGCCAGGACGTGCCTTGCGGACCAGCTTCAGAGCCGCCTCGTTGGCTTCGGCGCCCGAGTTAGCGAAGAAGACCCGGCCGCCGAGAGAAGAGTCCGAGAGTCGCTCGGCCAGCTTCATCATCGGCTCGGTGTAGTAGAGGTTCGAGACGTGCATCAGCCGGGCGGCCTGCTTTGACACAGCCGAGACCATGTCCGGGTGGCAGTGCCCGACGCTGCATACGCCGACGCCGGCGAGCAGGTCGATGTACTCGTGGCCGTCTGAGTCGACGAGCGTGCAGCCCGAGCCTGAGACGAAAGTGACGGGATAGCGCGCGTAGCTCTGCACAAGCGCGCGATCTGAAAGCGAGAGAGTCATGGGGCGGGAAACACCTTCGTGCCGATACCGGCGTCGGTGAAGAGCTCGAGCAAGAGGGAATGCGGCAGCCGCCCGTCCACGATGTGCGCGGCCGGCACGCCACCGTGGATGGCGTCAATACAGGCCTGGAGCTTCGGACGCATGCCGCCGGAGATGTCGATCAGGGCGTGTTCGACTTCGTCGGCGTTGCATTGGCGGATGATCGAGTCCTCGTCCGCGGCGTCGGCGAGCCAGCCCCGGACGTCGGTCAAGAAGATCACCTTGTACGCGCCCAGCGCCCGCGCGACGGCGGCTGCGGCCTCGTCGGCGTTGACGTTGTGCGGGTTGCCGGCGCGGTCGGCTCCGACTGAAGCGATGACTGGGATGTAGTCGGCGGCGATGTGGCGGATGACCGCGGGCTCGACGCGGTCGATGTGCCCTACATAGCCAAGATCCTCGCCTTCGGGACCTTCCATCGTCGTGACGCGGAACAGCGAGCCGTCGTCGCCGCACAAGCCGACCGCCGGCTGGCCGTGGCGATTCAACCGCAGGACGATGTCCTTGTTGACCTTGCCGACGAGCACCATCTTGGCGATCTCGACGGTCTGCTCGTCTGACACGCGGAGGCCCCCGATGAACTCGACAGGCATGTCGAGCCGGCGCATGTATTCGGTGATGTCCGGTCCGCCGCCGTGGACGACGATCGGATTCATCCCGACGTACTTGAGCAACACCACGTCCCGCGCGAAGTCCTCGCGCAACTGGGCGTCGGTCATCGCGGCGCCGCCGTACTTGATCACCACCGTCTTGCCGTGAAACTCACGGATGTAGGGCAGCGACTCCAGCAGCGTCGCAATCCTCTCCGAGACGGCCTGCGTCACCGGCGGCAACGATGCTGAGCTCATGTCGTGTACTCCCCGTTGATCCGGACGTACTCATACGAGAGGTCGGAGAAGAAGACCTCCGCCTGCGCCCCTTCACCGCCCAAGCCGACGCGGTAATCGACTTCCTCGCCCGTGGCAGCGGCGGCGAGTAGCTCAGCGTCATGCGAGATCGCCGCACCGCGGGCACAGACCTGAACGTCGCCGATCCAGATGTCGAGCGCCACGGGAGCCTGGTCGGCCAGCGCAGCGCCCACGGCTTGAGCGATCCGCCCCCAGTTGGGGTCACCGCCGTAGAGCGCTGTCTTGACCAGCGGCGAGTTGGCGACGGCGCGGGCGGCGCGCACCGCGTTGCGCTCGTCGGCGGCCTCCGCCACGACACGCCCGATGCGCCGGGAGCCCTCTCCGTCACGGACGATCAGGACCGCGAGGTGGCGCAGCAAGGCGTCGAGCGCCTGCCCCAGGCGCAGCTCGTCCTCGCTTTCCGGCCGCACTGAAACGCCGCTGGCACCGGAAGCCATGAGGATCACGGTGTCGTTGGTCGAAAGCTGGCCGTCGACCGAGATGCGGTCGAATGAGCGCTTTACGCAGACTCCAAGGAGGAGATCGCACGTCTCTGCGCTCATCGCCGCATCGGTTTGGACGAAGCACAGCATGGTCGCGAACGCGGGAGAGATCATCCCGGCCCCCTTGGCCTGGGCGCTCAGGCGCACTGTGCCGCTCGGGAGTTCGACGTCGAGCATGGCTTCCTTGGCGAACGCATCGGTGGTGCGGATGGCGCGAGAGAACTCATCCGCGCCGTCGGCAGTGAGGGTCGGCCGGGCAGCCGCTAGACCGCGCACGACCTTCCCGCCGTCCAGCTGAACGCCGATTACACCGGTGGAGGCGACCGCCACCGTGCCGGCATCGACGCCGGTGACCATCGCCGCCGCTCCCTGCATATGCACTGCCGCGTCGAAGCCGCGCCCGCCCGTGGCGGCGTTGGCGTTGCCCGAGTTGACCACCACTGCGCGGATTGCATCCAGCCGGCAACGGTCGCGCGTGACGATCACGGGAGCGGCCAGGACGCCTGATCGGGTGAAGCGCGCGGCGCTGGTAGTTGCGGCCTCGTCGGACACCAACACCCCGAGGTCGAAGTCGCCCGAAGGCTTGATCCCGCACGCCACGCCGGTCGCACGGAAGCCGCCGGGCAGTGCTCTTGGCCGCCGGGCGACGTACGGCGGAAAGGACACCCAGCGCGACTCAGCCGGCGCGTTCAAAGCAGTCCCTCTGCTTCGTCGCGGCCGAACATCAGGTTGAGGTTCTGAACCGCTTGCGACGCCGCTCCCTTCCACAGGTTGTCGATCGTCGCGAAGACGATGACGCGGCTGGTGCGGGGGTCGACGTGAACCGAGATGCGGCAAAAGTTGGTGTCGCGGACTTCAAGCACGCCGGGCGGCGCCTCGCTGAGCTCCACCCAAGGCTCGGAGGCATAAGCGGCGCGGAAGAGCTCGCTGACTTCAGCCTGCCCAACCGGTCGCGTCGGCGTGACGTAGCAGGACGTCATCTCGCCCTGGGCCAAGGGCACAAGATGCGGAGTGAAGGAAATCGCCAGCTCGCTGCCGAGCACTCCAAGCTCCTGCTCGATTTCCGGCGTGTGCCGATGAGCGCCCACCTTGTACGGCGTCAAGTTCTCGTTGGCGGAAACGAAATGCGTCGTCGCTGTCGCGCTGCGGCCGGCGCCAGAGATGCCCGACTTGGCGTCGATCACCACGTCAGAGATGAGCTTCTCCCGCGCCAGCGGCGCGAGCGCGAGCAGCGCCGCCGTCGGATAGCAACCCGGGTTGGCGACGATGCGGGCTTGGGCAACCTCGTCGCGGTAGAGCTCCGGCAAGCCGTACACCGCGTCGCCCGTCTCGAATACTTCGGGAGCGCCATGCTCGCCGTACCACTGCTCGTAGGTCCCGCGGTCACGCAGGCGGAAGTCGGCGGAAAGATCGACCACCCGCACCCCACGCGCATGCAGCTCGGCCACCGTCGGCGCCGCCGCACCGTGCGGGTAGGCCACGATGGCGGCGTCGACTTCACCGTGGACATCGACGTCGTAGGGCTCCAGGACGAGCGGCACGCGCGTGCGCGGGTGAAGCTCGCCCAGCTTCATCCCCGCCTCGGTGCGGGCGGTCACGTGGCGCAAATCGAAGCCCGGATGCCGGTGCAGCAGCCCGGCGGCAATCGCGCCGGCGTAACCCGAGGCGCCGATGACCGCGACGCTCACTTCAGCCACGCAGCTCACCACCCAGGCGCTCGGCGAGCGTGGAAACGATCTTCGCGCGCCGCACGCCGACTTCTTCGTCGGTCAGCGTGCGGTCGTCGGCGCCGAACTCGAGGCGGATGGCCAGCGACGCGCGGCCCTCTCCCACTTGCTCGCCGCGATAGACGTCGAACACCTCGGCCTTGCGCAGCAGCTTTCCACCGGCCGAGCGCAGCTGGTCGAGCACTTCCTCCGCGGTGACGTCGTCGGACACGACGACGGCCAGGTCCTGTCGCACGGCGGGAAACGAGGTCACGTCGCGGTAGTGCGGCACATGGACCGCCGCCTGCGCGACTGTCGCCCAATCAAGCTCAAAGCCGGCCGCCGAGGCGATGTCCCACCCGCCCACGATCGTGGGGTGAAGCTCTCCGAGCCATCCAGCGTCCAGGCCGCCGATCAGGATGCGGGCGCTACGGCCGGGATGCAGGAACGGCTCGCTCGCGGCTTGCACTTCCCAGGGGACGCGAAGCGCGTCTAGCAGCGCCGCAAGCACGCCCTTGACCGCGAAGTAGTCGGCTTGGGGAGGCTGCGGTTCGCGCCACGACACCGGCCGCAGGCTGCCGGTCAGCAGCGCCGCCACATGGGTCGATTCCACGGGAAGAACGGCGTCACGCTGGGCTGACGGCGCAACGGCCGCATCTCGTTCGGAAGCGCCCGGACCGGAGTGCGCTGCGGCGTCCGTGGCTTCGCGACGAACATAAACCGTGCCGCACTCGAACAATTTGACGTCGTGATTTCCGCGAGCGCGGTTCGTTCGAACGTTGTCGAGCAGCGACACCAGCAGCGTCGTGCGCAGCACGGACTGGTCCTCAGACATCGGGTTGGCCAGCGTCACGAATCGAGACCGCGGATCGGAGTCGGCCAGCCCAAGGCGCTGGGGAAACGAAGGCGCCGCGAAGCTCCAGCCGATCGCCTCACTCAGGCCGCAACCGGTCAACACGTCTTCAGCCCGCCGCCGCAGCTGCTGCGCGACGTCCAGGCGACCAACGGCGTCTCGCCGGGATGGGAGCGTCACCGGCAGGCGGTCAAGCCCCCAGATGCGCGCCACTTCTTCGACGAGATCCGCCTCGCGGGCGACGTCATCGCGGCGCCAGTGGGGAACGCGGACGTTGAGGCCCTCGCCCGCGTCGCGCGTCTCGAAACCGAGCCGCGTGAGGATGGCGGCGCATTCCTCGCGCGGGATGGCCACGCCGAGGATCCGCTCGACCGTCCGGTCGGCCAGTTCGATCTCGTCGAATGGCGCCGAGCCCACCGGCTCAAGAACGTCGATCGTGCCCTCGACCACCCGCGCGCCGCAGAGCTCGACCATCAGCTTGGTGGCGATCGCTTGGGCCTCCATCGCCGCTTCCGGCGACAACTGCTTCTCGAAGCGCCCGGACGCCTCCGTGCGCAGACCCAGGCGCGTCGACGTGCGTTGAATGTTGGGGCCGTTCCAGGTCGCCGCCTCCATCAGCACGCGCGTCGTGGACTCGGAGACCTCCGAGCGCGCGCCGCCCATGACCCCGGCGATGCTGGTCGGGCCGGCGGCGTCTTCGATCAGGCACACATCCGGATCCAGCGGCCGTTGCACTCCGTCGAGCGTGGTCAGCGTCTCCCCTTCCCGCGCGCGGCGCACGGTCAGGATCCCGCCCGCGACGGTGTCGGCGTCGAAGGCGTGCATCGGCTGGCCGGTCAGCAGCATCACGTAGTTGGTGATGTCGACGACGTTGGAGATCGGCCGCTGGCCGGCGGCCGACAGGCGCGCCTTCAGCCAGGGAGGAGAAGGGCCGATCTTGACGTCTTCGAACAGCCGCAGCGTGAAGCGCGGGCACAGGTCCCCGGCCTCCACGCGCGCGTCGAACCCGGGGACCCGGCCGGCCGAGCCGGAGTCCTCCTGCCACGGCGGCGCTGTGAGCGGCGCGTCGGTCGCTGCGTGGACCTCGCGCGCGACGCCGTAGACCGACAGGCAGTCCGGCCGGTTCGGCGTGATCTCAAGTTCGAGCACGTCGGTGGAGATGGGCAGCACCTCTGCCAGCGGCGTACCCGGCACCAGGTCCTCGTCGAGAATCATGATCCCGGCGTGGTCGGAACCGATTGCCAGCTCGTCTTCGGCGAGGATCATCCCCGAGGACTCGACACCGCGCAGCTTCGCCTTGCCGAGCTTGGTCCCGTCGGGCATGACCGCGCCCGGCTGGGCGACGGCGACGGTCTGCCCCGCCGCGACGTTGGGCGCTCCGCAGACGATCTGAGCCGTGTCACCCTCCCCCGTGGCCACGATGCAGACCGACAAGCGGTCGGCATCGGGATGACGCTCGGCCGACAGCACGCGGCCGACGATGAAGCAGTCGGCTTCGCTCACGCCGTGATGGAGAATCCGGTCGACTTCGGTACCGGTCAACGCGAGGCGCGAGGCCAGCTCAGAGGCCGACACGTCGGGACGGCAGTAGTCGTGCAGCCAGATCAGCGGCAGCTTCATCCGAACTGCTCCAGGAAGCGCAAATCGTTGTCGTAGAACAGCCGCAGGTCCGTCACTCCGTGCTTGAGCATGGCGATCCGCTCGAGGCCCATTCCGAAGGCAAAGCCCGTGTAGCGGTCCGGGTCGTAGCCGAACTCGCGCACGTACTCGAAGACGTTGGGGTCGACCATGCCCGCGCCCAGGATCTCGATCCAAGTCGTGCCCTTGCAAAGCGGGCAGCGACTGCCGTCGCGGACGAAGCCGTCACGGCAGTTGAAGCAGGAGACGTCGACTTCGACGCTCGGCTCGGTGAAGGGGAAGAAATGCGGGCGCAGCCGGATCTTGCGCTCGTCGCCGAAGACCGCCCGGGCGAAGGTGGTCAGCGTTCCGTTGAGATCGCCCAGCGTGATGTCCTCGTCGACGGCCAGACCCTCCACTTGATGGAACTGCGGCGTGTGCGTCGCGTCGGAGTCGCGGCGATAGACGCGTCCGGGAATGATCAGATACAGGGGCGGCGCGTGCAGCTCCATCGCGCGCACCTGCATCGGCGAGGTGTGAGTGCGCAGAAGCACGTCTTCGGACACGTAGAAGGTGTCCGTCCACAACCGGGCCGGATGGCTGGAGTTGAAGTTGAGGCCGTCGAAGTTGTAGTAGGCGTGCTCGACTTCCGGACCCTCGGCAACACGGAAGCCGAGGCCGAGGAAGATGTCCTCGACTTCGCGGCGCGTGGCGGTCACCAGATGCAGCCGACCGACGGGAACCACCGGACTGGCGGGGAGCGTTACGTCGACGACGTCGGTCGCGAGCCGCGCGTCGAGCTCAGCGCGTTCCAAGTCGGATTGGCGGGTTTCCAGCGCGGCTTCGAGCTCCTTGCGCAGTTGATTCGCGGCCTTGCCGACGGACCCGCGTTCGGCTGGCGGCAGCGACGCCACGCCGCGCAGCAGGTTCGGCAGCTCCGCCTTGCGCCCGAGGTGTTCGACGCGTGCCTGCTCAAGCTGCGCGGAAGAAGCGGCGGCTTCAATCGCCGCCTGCGCCTCGAAGCGGATCTGCTTCAACTGGTCCATCGCGCTCATCGCCGCCATCCTACGTCTAGGGCTCGGCGGCCGCCTGCGCGTGCTGGCTTCGCGACGCTTCGTAGAGCGCCACGGTGGCGGCCATGGCGGCGTTGAGTGAATCACCGTGGATCGGGATATGGGCCACGTCGTCGCAGCCGGCCACCACGTGGTCGGGGAGACCGTCGCGCTCCGCGCCGATCAACAGCGTGCCCGCTTGGCCAGCGAGCTCGGACAAATCACGACCGCGCCCGGCCACCAGCGCCACCCGCGGCGCGGGAAGGTCGGCGACGTCGCGTACCCGCACGAGCGGCACGGAGAACAGCGCTCCCATCGACGCGCGTACGGCCTTGTGCCCGTACGGATCGACCGTTCCCGGGCCGAGCGCCACGCACGACGCCCCGAAGGCCCGGGCAGAGCGCAGCGCCGTGCCGACGTTGCCGGGGTCGCCGACCCCCCACAGCGCAAGGCACCGCGGCCCGACCGGAGCCTTTTCCCAGCGCTGGGCGTACACAGCGAGAGCGCGCGTGCCCGAACCCAGCTGCGAGATCTCGGCCAAGACGTGCGGCGCGACCGGGATGCCGGCCAAACCACTTCCGTCGGCGACGTAGCGCTCCAAGGGCTCCCAGCCGGCGACTTCGGCCGCTTCCAGGAGGTCTTCGCCTTCGGCGACGAAGCGCTGGAGCTTGTCGCGCCAGCGGCGGCCCGCGAGCTTGCGGATCTCCTTGAGGTTTTCGTTGTGGGAGCTGGTGATGGTCACGAAAGGGGCCTGTAAACAAAAAAGGGCGCCGCTCTTTCGAGGGGCGCCCGTAAGACCGAAGTGCCGAAAGCCGTCAGGCGGCTGCCAGCGCCTCGCGGGCGTGGTCGGCGAATCGGCGGAAGCTGTCGGCGTCGCGCACGGCGATGTCAGCGAGGACCTTGCGGTCCAACTCGATTCCGGCAAGCTTGAGGCCATGCATGAACGTGCCGTAGCTCATGCCGTTCTGACGCGCGGCCGCGTTGATGCGGGTGATCCACAGGCGGCGGAAGTCGCGCTTGCGGTTGCGGCGGTCGCGGTAGGCGTACTGCTCCGCCTTCATGAGCGCTTCTTTGGCGCGCCGGTAGGAGGAGTTCGCTTGACCGCGGTAGCCCTTGGTCAGCTCGAGCGTGGCACGGCGCTTCTTGCGTGCGCTGACGGAGCGCTTGACGCGGCTCATCGCCCGTTGCCCCCGAGCAGAGACTTCACGCGACTGCGGTCAGCCGGCGATATGTCGACATCGAGCGCGAACGAACGCTTGCGCTTCGGCGACTTCTTCTCGAGAATGTGGCTCGAGAAGGCGTGACGAGCCTGCAGCTTGCCACTGCCGGTCTTCTTGAAGCGCTTCTTGGCGCCCGAATGAGACTTCATCTTCGGCATACGAGGGCGTCAGTATAGGAGAAGCGTCGTCAGCCTGCGGTGTGCCTCAGGCGCGACGTCGACGCGAGAGGCATTGCCGTTGGGACCGCTAGCCCGGTGTAGACGTTGCAAGCCGGTCGAGCCGCGCGGCGATCCGGTCGCACCTTCTGCACCGCAGTGCCCGCCATCAAAATCTGCCAGCGCTTGCGTCCACCGCTGCGGTGGCGCGCAGCAAGCAATGGCAAAGCACGACGCGCACGCGCGCGCCGTGCTGAACGCTAGGTGGCGCTCTTGAGCGGCCCGAGCATCATCGTCATGTTGCGCCCGTCCTGCTGAGGGCGCTGTTCCACGACGGCCAGTTCCTTGAGCTCTTCGGCCAGCCTGTTGAGCAGCATCTCGCCGCGCTCCGGGTGAGCCATCTCCCGGCCGCGGAACATGATCGTCACTTTGACCTTGTCTTTGGCGTTCAAGAAACGCGTGACGTGGTTCTTCTTGGTGTCGTAATCGTGCTGGGCGATCTTTGGGCGAAGCTTGATCTCTCGCACGGTGATCTGCTGCTGATGCTTGCGCGCAGCTTTGAGCTTCTGCGCCTGCTCGTACTTGTACTTCGAGTAATCGAGCACCCGGCATACCGGTGGCTTGGCGTCCGGCGCTACCTCGACCAAGTCGAGTTCACGCTGCTGCGCGTACGTGAGGGCGTCGTTGGTGGCCATGACGCCCACCTGCTGGCCCTTCTCGTCGATGAGGCGCACCTGAGGCACGCGAATCCGCTCGTTGACGCGCGTGTTGTCGCGCTCGGGCGGTTGCCGGTCAAATCTACGCGGAACCGGCATGTGTCAGTTGGAGGCGCGGCTTGTCAAGCGAACCGGCGCTGGAAATAAAACGTGATCAACATCGGTAAGCATAGCGACGGAGCGGACGTCAAGGCAAGCATCCCCCGCCGTCTCCCGACGGCGCGATCAGGCGGCAACACAGTCACTGCCGCTTGTGATCCTCAGACGCGAGCCGCCCGACGGCGTCGGCCAGCTCCAGCGTGCCCACGTCTCCTTCGCCGTGGCGGCGCAAGGCGACGGCTCGCTGCTCGGCTTCCCGTTCTCCGACGACCAGCATGTAGGGAACCTTGCGCAGCTCAGCATCGCGGATCTTGCGCCCGACGGATTCCGTGCGTGCATCCAGCTCGGCCCGAAGGCCTGCTGTCCCCAGCGCCTTGGCGACTTCGGACCCGTACTCGGCGAAGCGGTCCGACACAGGCAGGACGATTGCCTGCACGGGCGCCAGCCACAGCGGAAACTCGCCGGCGTAGTGCTCCACGAGGATGCCGATGAAGCGCTCAAAGGAGCCCAGCAGAGCGCGATGAATCATGACCGGCCGATGATCGGCATTGTCCGCACCGGTGTAGCCGATGTCGAAGCGCTCAGGCATCGAATAATCGAGTTGGACGGTCCCGAGCTGCCAAGAGCGACCGATCGAGTCGGTCATGTGCAGGTCGATCTTCGGGCCGTAGAAGGCGCCGTCACCCGGGTTCACTTCGTACTCGAGGCCTTTGGCGTCGAGCGCGCCGGCCAACGCTGCCTCGGCGCGATCCCACATCTCGTCTGAGCCGATCCGCTGCTCGGGCCGCGTGGAAAGCTCGAGCCTCGGCTCGAAGCCGAACGTCTCGTAGAGGAAGAAGCCGAAGTCAAGGCAGCCTGCGACTTCCTCCTGCACCTGCTCTTCGGTGCAGAAGATGTGGGCATCGTCTTGGGTGATGTGGCGCACACGCATCAAACCGTGCAGGGTCCCACTGGGCTCGTGCCGGTGCACGAGGCCCGCTTCGGAGTAGCGGATCGGCAGGTCCCGGTAGGAGCGCCGCGCCGACTTGTACAACTGGATGTGCGCCGGGCAGTTCATGGGCTTGAGCCCCATCTGCCTGCCTTCGACGTCCGTGAAGTACATGTTGTCGCGGTACTTGTCCCAGTGCCCCGACTGCTTCCAAAGCTCGACGTCGTAGAGGATCGGCGTGCGCACCTCGCGATAGCCGCGTCCGGCGTTCTCTGAGCGCCACAACTCGGTCAGCGCGTTCCAGATCGCCATCCCGTTCGGCTGCCAGAACGGCGAGCCGGGCGAAAGCTCGGAGAACAGGAAGAGGTCCAGCTCACGACCAAGCTTGCGGTGGTCGCGGGCGCGCGCCTGCTCGAGCCGCTCCAGATACGCCGCGAGCTCGGCCTTGTCTAAAAAGGCGGTGCCGTAGATGCGGGTGAGCATCTGGCGTTTGGCGTCACCGCGCCAGTAAGCGCCTGCGACGCTGAGCAGCTTGAACGCCTTGATCCGCTTGGTGGAAGGAGCGTGCGGGCCACGGCAGAGGTCGGTGAAGGGACCGTTGGTGTAGAGGGAAACGGTTTGAACGCCTTGGGCGGCCATGAGGTCCTCGATCAGCTCGACCTTGTAAGGCTGATCCTCCTCACGGAACCGCTCCAACGCGGTGTCCACATCGATGTCGTCGCGCACGAACGGCTCGTCGGCACGGATGTGTTCGGCCATCTTCGCTTCGATCGCGCCGAAGTCGTGCTCTGAGATGGACACGCCTTCGGGGAAGTCGAAGTCGTAGTAGAAGCCGTCTTCGATCGGGGGGCCGATCGAAATCCGTGTGCCGGGATAGAGCTCGAGGATGGCGGCAGCGAGGACGTGCGCGCAGTCGTGACGGACGAGCTCCAGCGAGTCGGCGTCGCGGCCTGTGACGATCGAGATCTCGGCGCCATCGGACAAGGGCGCCGACAGGTCCCGCAGCTCTCCGTCCACCTTGATCGCCAGCGCCGCACGCGCCAACCCAGCGCCGATGGCGGCCGCCGCATCCGCGCCGGTCGCCTGCTCTGACAAATCGAGGCGCTTGCCGTCAGGAAGGGTCACGTGCATGGACGTCGATCCTAGGCGAGCCGCAAACGAGCCGCTTACACAGCGTCGGTCGGGCGCTCGAGCGCGCCGATAGGCTCCCGCAAATGGACCCGGCCGCGCTGCGCTCGAGCTTTCCCGTCCTCGCACGCGTGGCCTACTTGAACGCGGGAACCAACGGACCCGTCCCGACAGCCGCCGTGCAAGCCGCTCAGCGTGAGCTCGACAGCGCTCTGCACGAAGGGCGCACAGCGGCGCACTACGCTCGCCGCACCGAGCTTCAACACCAGTTGCGCGCTCGTTACGCCTCGTTGCTCGGTTGCGATGCAGCCGAGATCGCCCTCACGACTTCAACCAGCGAAGGGCTGGGACGCGTGCTCGCTGGACTCGAGATCGGTCCCGGCGACGAGATCCTCACTTCCGACCAAGAGCACCCAGGGTTACTGGGACCCTTGAAAGCCGCGCGGGCACGCGGCGCGAAGATTCGCTTTGGACCGCTGGCGCGCCTGGCCCAACATGTGACCGAGGCGACCACGCTGGTGGCTTGCTCACACGTCGGCTGGCTCGGCGGTGAGCTGGCAGACCGCGCGCTGGCCGAAGTACCGGTGCCCGTGATACTCGATGGAGCGCAAGGAGCGGGAGCCGTGCCGGTCGACGTTCGCGCGCTTAATTGCGACGCCTACGCGGCGGCCGGCCAGAAGTGGCTGTGCGGCGCCGACGGCACCGGCTTGCTCTACGTGAGCCCGGAATTGCTCGAACGTCTGCTGACCATCGCCCCTAGCTACACCTCGTTCGCACAGCCGGGCAAAGGCATCGACGCGCCGCTGCAATCGGACGCATCCCGGCACGACACCCCGTCGCTGGCGCGCGAAAGCGTTGCCTTCAACGTCGCCTCCTATGACACGCTGGGTAGCGGTGGCTGGACCACCGTTTTTGATCGCGCCGCTGGACTGGCCGAGGAGCTAGCCAGCGCCCTGCGCGCGCGTGGCCGCCGGGTTGCGCCGCGCGGGGCGACGACGCTCGTCGCCTGGGAGGACGACGAGCCCACTGCCACGCGACAGCGGCTCGCAGACGCCGCGGTGGTGGTCCGTGATCTCCCCAACACGCCGTATCTGCGCGCGTCCGTCGGGGCGTGGAACCACCCCGACGATCTCCAGACGCTGCTTTCGGCGGCCTGACGCGACCGTAGGATGCGCCCTCGTGAATCTCTTCGTCGTCGGCTGGTCCTGCACCGCTCCGATCCCTGACGACGAGGCAAGAAGAGCGCTGGACGCTCTGCTCGACCGGGTCCCCTTCTTCGCCGACGATCCTCGGAACACCTGGCATGCGCCCTCGCGCCGGGCGACGGCGGCGTGGGTAGCGCACAGTCCCGACCGCGTTGGCGGCGTCAGCTACGCGGCCACAGAGCCGTCGCGTCTTGCGCTCTGGTCGGGGCGGCCAATCTTGTGGAGCGACGACAACTCGAGCGCGGACGGGCGTACGCCGCTGGATCCTCGCTTCTATTTCCAGGCGACCGCAAAATGGGAGACCCGGCTTGACGGCCGGTGCGCGGTCCTGCGGTACGACGACCGCGAGCAGACACTGGAAGTCTTCTGCGATCCGATGGGGGCCTACCCCCTGTTCGCCGCCGAAGACGGACCCGTCACGTGGATCTCCAATAGCGCCGAATTGTTGCGTGACTTGTCGTCAGCCGATTCGCTCGACCTCGACGTGCTCGCGTCGGTTCTAGGTGGGGGCTGGTCGCTATCCGGCGACCCCGTCTGGAAGCGAGTGCGCCGACTCTCACGCGCAACGATGCATTCCTTCGGACCGGATGGGTATCGGCGGCGCCCGCTGCTGGCGCTTTCGGAGATCGTCGGGATGCTGGGGCAGCCGCTTGACGTCACCGCAGCGTCTCAGACGCTTGTGACGAACGTCGCGGCGCTCGCCGATTGGCCGGACCGGCCTAACGTCGTGCCCACAACCGCTGGGCGAGACTCCCGACTGGTGCTCGCGGCGGCTCTGGCGGCGGGTATCGACTTTCACACGGTCACCGGCGGCGCGGCCGACGATCCAGACGTGCTCGCGGGGCGGCTGCTCTCGTCGATGACGGGACGCCACCACGAGTTTCTTCCATCGGATCCGCACGGCAGCGTGTTCACCGATTGGCGCCGTGCGGCCGAACTTGTCGAGCTTCAGTCCTCCGGCACAGCCACGCTCGCCGACGCGGCAGGCTTTCCGCACGGACCGCTGCCCGGACCGTTGCCGCTGTGGCATTCAGGCCAAGGCGGCGAGATCGCGCGCGGGTACTACGCGCAAGTTCGCGGCCATTCGCACAAGACGCTGATAGAAGCGCTGTACCGGGCGTTTGTGGGGCGCAGGCCCGGGCGACGCGAGCCGCTCAGCGAGGACGGAGCCCGCCGGGTGCGAGCCCAAATCGCCCAGTTCGTGGAAGAAGCCCTCGACGCCGGCGCAGCAGCCCGGGACGTTCCGGACCTTTTCTATCTGCTCCGACGCATGGGGACCTGGGCGGGTCCGACGCACGGGTGCGTGGAGTTCGTGCGTGACACGACAGCGCCGCTGTGGAGCGCTCGGATGCTGCCCCACGAGCTTGCAGGCTCAGTCCGTGACCGTGCCCGTGAGAGCTTTCACCTGCGCTCGCTCGAGGAACTGGCACCCGAGCTCGTCGACATCCCGCTTGCAGGCCAGCCACCGTGGCCGGCACGTGAACATGAGCTCGCTCGCCAAGCCCGCCGCGCACTCTTGCTGGCGCGCAAGGCGCAAAGGCAAGCGCATCGGCGTGCAACGCCGCGACTCAAGCGAGCGCGCATGGCGGTGTCGACTCGGCTTGCCGCGGCACGGCGGCCAGCCAACGAGGTGACACAGCGGGAGGTCGTCGAAGTGCAAGCGGGAGGCCTTTCCCCGTCATCGCCAGCCGATGCGGCGGCGGTCATCGTTCCGGCGCCCGGCGCCATCGATCACTTCGCTTCTATGCATGCCGGGCTGCGCGATCTAGTTCGCTCAGGCAGCGAGCATCCTGTGTGGTCCTTGCTAGATCAGCAACGCGTCGAGTCGTTGTTGACCCGCGACCCCTCGGCGCTCGACGGCATGAGTCGTTACTACCTGTGGCGCCTGGCCACTGTACTGGCGGCACCCAGCATGGCGCTTGAGCTCTGAGGAACTTGCAAGCGCCCGTGCCGGAAGTCGATTGGAATCGCCAAGAACAGTGTCGGGGTGGGCTAGAACAACGGCAGTCGGACGCCGAGCTTGGCGGCCAGGGGCGGCACCGCGGGCAGCCCTCGAGAGCGCCGTTGACGGTTGACCTGAGCTCGCAAGACGTGCAGTGCGGGGCGAGCGCGACCGACGCTGTCCACCAGGCCGGAGTCCCAGTTGATGAAACGCGGGTCGGCGCTCCACTGGTAGAGGTAGACGCGCTTGATCCGCGAACTCATGTTGGCGAGCGCGAAGGTGCGGGCAGTCGCCCTGGCCGCCGCCTTCTCCGCCGCAACACCCCCACGGAAGGTCGTGCCCTTGGCGAAGCGGACGATCCCGCCGGTCTCGGTCAGCCACACCTCGCCCTTGACCGTGCGCAGGAATTGCGCTGTGCCGCTGTTGCGAAACGGCCGGTTCCGATTGGCGTCCTTGTAGTTGTGCAAGCCCCAGACCTTGGGTCGGACCGCGTAGCGCTTGAAGGTCTTCAACCAGGGCACCATGTTCGATTGGTCAAGGACGTCGGCCGCCACGATCTTGCAGCCAGAGCACTCCTGGCGTAGCGCGTTGTAGTACTGAGCGGCGCGCTTGGGGTTGCGGAAAGTTGGCTGCGTCAGGTGATTGGCTTCATTCCAAGTCGTCATCGTTCTCACGTGCGGGTAGCGCGCGCGGAAATTGCGAATCACCCGGCGGTATTGAGCGACGGACGGAAGCGCCTTGTGTGACCGGCTCGAGTGGTTGAAGGCCACAACCACGTCTACACCACGAACCTGCGCGGCACCTATCCAAGCGTCGTAGAAGGTGAAATCCTTACGCAGGATGCGGTCGTAGGCGACGACGAGGCGGGCATGTTTGAGGCCCAAGGACTTCAAGCGAGGGTCTTGCCACATCTCGGCTTTCTGATCGCCGATGCCGATCGTGACGGCTGCCTGCGCGTGCGCGGGAGCGAGCACGACGAAGGCGAGCGAGATGAGGGTAAGCAGGAAAGAGCGCACAGGCAACGTCATGGTTTGAGAATCGGCCGGGCGGGAAAGGGACTAAAGACCCGGCCCAGAATAGTCCGATCGCGGACTTACGGCGCCAGGCTCCGGCATCGCCATTGCACCGGCACTGATGCCGACTGGCGCTAGGTTCGCACCGGCCACGTCTGGCTCAGCCACCATAGGTACTGACTGTTGAGAGACGTCAGTCTCTGCCCCGAAGAGCCCGCCCGGCCGAATTGCGGGCCCGGTGATGGGCGATACTGGGCTCGAAACCCTACCAGGGGGTTACGTCGCCTGCTGCTTGGCTCTCTAGCGCGGTTCCGGTCGGCTTAGGTCTCTTAGCTTCGCTCAGATTGGAACGATATTGGAACCTTGAGCGACGCCGGGGCGGCTCGTCGCCGCGAACGCCGCTTCGACAAGCGCCGCCTCTTGGGGGTTCGGCGCGTAGTCCGCGTACAGCTGCGTCGTTGAGATGTCCCGGTGCCCCATCCACTCCTGCAAGGTCCGCATCGGCACACCGGCACCCGCCATTGCGGTTCCAAAGGCGTGTCTGAGGTCGTGAAAGCGGTGCGTCGGTTCCAGCATCGCGGCTTTGAGCGCCCGTCGGTAGCGACGCATCAACGCCCCCCGGCGCAGCGGTTCTCCCGTGGCCGGTTCCGCAAAGACGAGCGCCGTGTCGCCTTGTGCTTCGTTTCCTGATGCCAGCGATCGAGTTCGCCCGCGACTCGGGTGCTCATCGGGACGCTACGCGTCGACCGCTTGCTCTTGGGTGTCCCGAACTCTCCCAGGACGTGCGAGCGGCGTACGCGGATGCGTTGCGCGCGCCAATCCACGTCTTGCCAGCGGAGGGCGATCAGCTCGCCCTGCCGTAAGCCCGTCATCGCCGCCGTGAGGTACAACGCACGGTCCAACGACTGGTGCTCCCCGGGAACCGCGGCGTTAGCCAGTTGCTCCACCTCATCCGGCGTCAGAAACCGAATCTCTTCGCTGTCTTCTCGCGCCGGCAGATCGATCGCTTCGCAAGGGTTCACGGTGGCCCACTTGCGCCGGGGGTGCATCGCGTGGCGGTACATCGCCGAGAGCGTCCCAATGTGGTTTCGGATGCTTTTCGGTCCGAGCCGCTGCCCCATCGTCCGCATGAGGTCTTCCACGTCCTCGGGGGTCACACGGCTCGTTTCCCGATCCCCTAGCACCGGGTTGATCCAGATGTTAAGAGTGCTGTCCACGGCCGTCAGCGTGGCTTTCTTGCGGCCCTGGGCCTCGAGGTGTCGTCGGTACCGCCGCCCGAGCTCGGCGATGTCGATGCGCTCACCGAGTTTCGCGGTCGCGCCGTCATCGGCCATCCGGCGCCGCAGCTCGGCTTCCGCTTGCGTGGCGGTTAGCCCGTCCCGCTCGCCGGGGGCACGTTTCGCCCCCAGCTTGCGGTTTACGCGCTTGTCTCCGGCCCACCAGGAGCCGTAGTACGTCTCGCGGCCGTTGATCTCTTCGCGCGTGTAGACGCGTCCTGTCCCGTAGGAGCGGCGCGTCTTGTCTGCGCTGGTCCTGCCAGGCGTCGTGGACCCGGCCATCAAGCTACCGACTACCTCAGCAAGGTCGTGTAGGGCCTTATAGAGCGGCCCCGACGGCAGATCGGTCTTGACGTACTCGCGTACCACTGCTCGAACGATCGGATCGACCTTCGGGCGCTCCAGTGCGCCGTACCGGTCGTCGTAGACCTCACGCGCCACTCGCCCGGCGCGTTCGGCGACCTGCTCGATGGTTTCGAAAGGGTCCTGCGCACGGGCGATCCCGAACGCCAGACCGTAGAGCGCGCCCCAATCCCCGGAGGTCGAGCTCGAACGTGCTGAGGTACTCGCCTTCGGCACGCTCGGGAATCTGCCCGACGACGCCGAGGAAGCCGAACCCCACGTCGTCTTGGTCGAGGACGTTCCTCAGTTTGCCCGCGATGTCCTCGTCGGCGACGGTGCCGACGAGCGAACCGTTACGGTCCTGGGTGGCCATGAGTCATCGCCTCGTGGTCCGGGGGCCGGCCGTTGACGCGGTGCGGCCCCACTCTTTGATTGTCTCGTCTTGCACCCTAGGCCGCCTCGCGTTCCGGGTCAACAGGCAGCGTCCAGCAGCGACGAGTCGATTGCAGCGCGGAGGGCGGGGCGACGATCGCTGCGCCGCCCCGCGCCCCCACCGGCAAGGAATAGCCGGACACTCCGGATAGGGCTGACGTGGCGAAATTCGCCCCCCACCCTGAACGCGTCGATGTGCTGGTTCAGGCGAGGGAGCCGCACAAACACATGATCGGCTTTCAGCCGGACGGAGAACGGCGCGCCACCTCCCGCCGCGGCAAGTGGACGGGCGCGCCTACGGAGAAACTCGCGCCTCTAGTACGCGTCGCTCGTGCAACCTCGCTCCGTTTCCTCTAGGACCGGCCCAGCTTCCGATCCCCGGCGGACGGGCGGGTTCTGTGGTGCTTTCGTCGATGCCGGTCCCGTTCGGGAAGGCAGGTGCGCGTACCGCGCGCTTCGAAGTGAGTCCTCAACGCCCTGTGGATCAGAAGTCCGCCACTCGGGCCAAAGGCGCATAGAGATGGGTCGCCATGACGCCGGTGCGGCTGGGACTCGCCGAGTCGCCCGAGCTAAGCATGGTCTGACCTGTGAGAAGGCCGAGTTGCTGCACGCGCCGTCTCTCGCCGCGCGCAGCGGTATCGGGTTTCGCCGTCTACGCGTGGTTGCCGCCACCGTGACGTGCCCGGCTCGCCGTCCCGTCCGCGAGCGCCGCGCTCGTCACTCTTTCCACCGCTGCGCGCAACAGGAGGCGCGAAGCTCGACGACCGGCCCAGCTTCCGCGACGAGGGCAGATTGCCGGCGGGCGCCGTCACGGCACGGCCGCGCTAGCCGATGAAGACGGGAGCGCCGACGTCGACGCGCGAGTAGAGCTCCTTGACGTCGCGGATCAGCATGCGGATGCACCCGTGCGAGGCCTTCCGGCCGATC
>JADDQZ010000034.1 GCA_016781085.1 Actinomycetota bacterium | reverse complement strand
GAGCCCGAGCGCGACCTCGACAAGCCGTTCCTGATGCCGGTCGAGGACGTCTTCTCGATCACCGGCCGCGGCACCGTCGCCACTGGCCGCATCGAGCAGGGCGTCGTCAACACCGGCGATACCGTCGAGATCGTCGGCATCCAGGAGAAGACGAGCTCCACGGTCGTCACGGGCGTCGAGATGTTCCGCAAGATCCTCGACGAGGGACGCGCGGGCGACAACGTAGGCTGCCTCCTCCGTGGCATCAAGCGCGAGGAGATCGAGCGCGGCCAGGTGCTGTGCAAGCCGGGCTCGATCACGCCTCACACGCTGTTCAAGGCCGAGGTGTACGTCCTCAAGAAGGAAGAGGGCGGCCGCCACACCCCGTTCTTCAACGGCTACCGGCCCCAGTTCTACTTCCGCACCACCGACGTCACCGGCAACGCCAAGCTGCCGGAAGGCACGGAGATGGTCATGCCGGGTGACAACGTCCAGATGGAGATCGAGCTGATCCAGCCGATCGCCATGGACCCGGGCCTGCGATTCGCCATCCGCGAGGGTGGCCGCACCGTCGGCTCCGGCGTCGTCACCGAGGTCCTCAAGTAGTTAGTGGGGCGGGGGCCGCTGCGCCCCCGCCCCACTCGTTCCAGCATTCTGATACGACCACAGGGCGGACCGCGGTAGTCCACGGGCCGCCTTTGTTGCGCCGGAGCTCAACCGGCTCGCATACCTCGCACCGCGAAAGAAACTCACTTCTCAAAGCTCATGGCAGTCGCCCAGAACAAGATTCGCATTCGCCTCAAGGCCTACGACACGTCGGCCGTTGAGAGCGCTGCCAAGGAAATCGTGGAGACCGCGACGCGCACCGGCGCGTCCGTGTCGGGCCCGGTGCCCTTGCCTACCGAGCGCAACGTCTACTGCGTCATCCGCTCGCCCTTCAAGTACAAGGACGCGCAGGAACATTTCGAGATCCGCACTCATAAGCGGCTCATCGACATCCATCAGCCGACCCCTAAGACAGTCGACTCGCTTCAGCGCCTTGACCATCTTCCCGCCGGCGTAGACATCGAGATCAAGCTCGCCTGATGCCCGCCATCCTCGCTCGCAAGCTGGGAATGACCCAGCGCTTCCTCGAAGACGGCCGCGTCGAGCGTGTCACGGTCCTCGAAGCCGGGCCGTGTCCTGTCGTCGCTGTCCGCAGCAACGACATCGACGGCTACGAGGCGGTTCAACTCGCTTTCGGGGCCGCCAAGGAGAAGGCGCTCACGAAGGCTGAACTTGGCCATTTGAAGAAGGCCGGTGCGCCGCCCATGCGCACGCTCGTGGAGTTCCGCGACGAGGCTGGTCAGCTCACGGTCGGCGACGAGGTCACCGTCGAGGCGTTCGAAGTCGGCCAGAAGCTCAAGATCTCGGGAGACTCGAAGGGCAAGGGCTTCCAGGGGACGATCAAACGCCACCGTTTCAACGCGGGGCCGAAGTCCCACGGCTCCCACAACGTCCGCGCTCCCGGTTCCATCGGCGCGTCGGCGACCCCGTCTCGCGTGCTGCCTGGCCGCGCGATGCCCGGTCAGATGGGTGCCCGCCGCGTGACGCAGCGCGGCCTCACGGTCGTCGAGTTGCTGCCCGAGCACAATCTGATGCTCGTCCGCGGCGCCGTTCCCGGCCCCAAGGGCTCGACTGTTGAGGTGCGCACCGATGCCTGACGCTTTTGTACTGGGATCGACTGACACGGTCGCGCTCGACGAGGACGTCTTCGGTGTCCCGTTCAACGGGCCGCTCGTCCATGAGTGCGTGATCGCCGAGCTCGCGGCGCGTCGTCAAGGCACGCACGCGACCAAGACGCGCGGCATGGTGTCCGGCGGCGGCGCGAAGCCATGGCGCCAGAAGGGCACCGGACGGGCGCGCGCGGGCAGCAGCCGTTCGCCGGTCTGGACTGGTGGCGGCGTGGTCTTCGGGCCCTCACCTCGCCACTACACCGTCAAAGTGAACCGCAAGGCGCGTCGCGCGGCGCTGCGCAGCGCGCTTTCGGTGCACGCTGACCGGGGATCGGTGGGCATCTTGGACGACGGCGCCTTTGATGCGCCGTCAACCAAGCGTGCTCAAGCACTGCTTGAGGGCCACCTTGGTGGCTCGGTGTTGATCGTGCTGGGCGACGAAGACTTCACTGCCGCCAAGTCATTTCGCAATCTCGCGACCGTCGGCGTCTTGCACGTCGACGATGTGGGCGTGGCCGACATCGTGCGAGCCTCTGTGCTGATCGCTTCGCGCGATGCGGTCGAAGCTCTGCAATCGCGTGCGCAACGCGAGCGTCGGGTCGCGGACGCCGAGGGAGCCGAAGTCTGATGGACGCCACCCAAGTCATCATCCGGCCTGTCGTGTCGGAGAAAAGCTACGTCCTCGCGTCGGCCGACCGTTACACGTTCCGCGTGCATCCAGACGCCAACAAGACCCAGATTCGCCAGGCCATCGAAACGCTCTTCAACGTCGGGGTGGTCGAGGTGCGGACGGTCAGCGTCAAGTCTAAGCCCAAGCGGCGCGGCCATACCGCCGGCCGGACACGCGACTGGAAGAAGGCGATCGTGCAAGTCCGTGAAGGCGACACGATTCCGGTCTTCCAGGGCCTGGAGACAGACCTGTGAGCCTCGCTCAAACGTTCGACGGGAGGGCCTGCTGATGCCCATTCGCAAGCCCAAGCCGACTTCGGCCGGGCGTCGCTTCATTACCTACGCCGACTTCGCGGAGATCACCAAGACCGAACCCGAGCGCACGCTCGTGGAAGGTCTGCACAAGAGCGGCGGTCGCAACGCCAACGGTCGCAAGACTGCTCGCCATCGCGGTGGCGGAGCCAAGCGGTTGTACCGCATCATCGACTTCAAGCGGCGCAAGGACGGGGTGCCGGCCCGTGTAGCCGCGATCGAATACGACCCCAACCGGTCGGCCTACATCGCGCTGCTGCACTACGCCGACGGCGCCAAGGCCTACATCCTTGCTCCGAACAAGCTGCGCGTCGACATGATGGTCGAGTCCGGGTCGGAAGTAGACATCACGGTCGGTAACGCGCTTCCGCTCGCGAACATCCCGGTTGGTACGGTTGTCCACAACGTCGAGCTCCAGCCAGGACGTGGCGGGCAGCTCGCACGGTCGGCTGGCGCCGGCGTGCAGCTGATGGCCAAGGAAGGCGATTACGCGACGCTGCGCTTGCCCTCGGGCGAGATGCGCATGGTGCTCGCCGGTTGTCGCGCGACGATCGGCACGATCGGCAACGCCGACCATCAGAACGTCACGATCGGCAAAGCAGGCCGCAAGCGCCACATGGGCGTCCGCCCACAGACGCGTGGTACGGCGATGAACCCGGTCGACCACCCCCACGGCGGTGGCGAGGGCGCCACTCCGCTGGGAAACCATCCTCAGACCCCGTGGGGCGTGCCGACGCTCGGCTATCGCACCCGCAAGAAGCGCAAGCAGTCGGACCGCCTCATCGTGCGTGGCCGGCGCCGCGGCAAGAAGGGCGGTCGTTAGCACTTATGTCACGCTCCTCCAAGAAGGGCCCGTTCGTCGAAGACCGGTTGATGCGCCGTGTCGAAGAGCTCAATGCCACCAACGGCAAGCAGATGCTCAAGACATGGTCGCGGACTTCGACGATCTTCCCAGACATGGTCGGCCACACCATTGCCGTCCACGACGGGCGCAAGCACGTTCCCGTGTTCGTGTCGGAATCGATGGTCGGCCACAAGCTCGGCGAGTTCGCGCCGACGCGGACCTACCGCGGACACGAAGACAAGAAGAAGGGCAAGGTCCGGTGAGTCCTGACGAGCAGCACAACGCCGCTCCGGCGGCCGGCGAGCGTCCGCGCAAGAACACGCGCACAGCGCGTCGGCGGGCTGAGCGCGAGGCCGTCGAGGCGGGCATCATCGTCACCGCGCAAGCGAAGTACGTCCGTACGTCGGCGCGCAAGGCGCGGCTGGTGTGCGACAACATCCGCGGCAAGGACGTGACCGAGGCGCAGGCGATTCTCGCCTTCATGCCGCGGGCCGCAGCCAAGCCGTGGGCCAAGCTTCTCGCGTCGGCGATCGCCAACGCCGAGCACAATCACGAGCTGGTCAGCGAGGACCTGAGGGTCCTCACCGCCTACGCCGACGAGGGACCGACGCTCAAGCGCTTCCGTCCTCGTGCCATGGGGCGCGCGACGAGCATCCGCAAGCGGACGTCTCATCTCAGCATCGCGTTGGCTCCTAAGACCGGCAACGAAAAGAAGGGGGGCCGCTGAGATGGGTCAGAAGGTTCATCCCGAGTCGATCCGCGTGGGCTACATCCACGACTGGAAATCGAACTGGTTCAACGAGCGCAATTTCGCGGACTACTTGATCGAAGACGTGCGCATCCGCGATCACATCAACGGCAAGCTCGCACACGCGGGCCTCTCTGACATCACCATCCGCAAGGATGCCGCTGAGGTCGAGGTCAACATCCACACGGCTCGCCCGGGCATCGTCATCGGTAAGTCGGGGTCTGAAGTCGACGCTCTGCGCCGGGACCTGCACAAGCTGACGGGCAAGGGCATCAAGGTCAACATCCTCGAGATCAAGCGCCCGGAGCTTGACGCCAAGCTCGTCGCGCAGTCGATCGCCGAGCAGTTGCAGAATCGCGTGGCCTTCCGGCGTGCGATGAAGCGGGCGCTGACCAGTGCCATGCGCTCGGGCGCAAAGGGCTGCAAGATTCAGGTGTCCGGACGGCTCGGTGGCGCGGAAATGGCTCGTACGGAGATGTACTCCGACGGTCGCGTGCCGCTGCACACGTTGCGCGCCGACATCGACTACGGCTTCTTCGAGGCGCGGACGACATTCGGACGCATCGGCGTGAAGTGCTGGATCAACAAGGGCGAGATCATGCCCGCCGGCTACACCGGCGCAGATCTCACGTCACTCGATGACCCGGCTCCCGGATCGCGCGACGATCGCGACGACAACCGTCGCGACCGTGGCGGCCGTGACGGTCGTGGTCGTGGCCAGGGCGGCGGACCCGGTGGTCG
>JADDQZ010000018.1 GCA_016781085.1 Actinomycetota bacterium | reverse complement strand
CGGCACCGAAGGAAAGCTCGGCGGCCAAGCCGAAGTCGAAGGCGTATCCGGCACCTGGCGGGGCCTCACCGAGAACGTGAACTTGATGGCCGGCAACCTCACCGACCAGGTCCGCAGCATCGCCCAAGTCGCGACCGCTGTCGCTAACGGCGACCTCTCCCAGAAGATCACCGTCGACGCGCGCGGCGAGATCTCAGAGCTCAAAGACACGATCAACGTGATGGTCGACCAGCTTTCGGCCTTCGCCGCCGAAGTCACCCGCGTCGCACACGAAGTCGGCACCGAAGGACGCTTGGGGGCACAAGCGCGCGTGGAAGGCGTGTCCGGCACCTGGCGCGGCCTGACGGATTCGGTCAATCAGCTAGCGAGCAACCTGACCACCCAGGTCCGCGCGATCGCCGAAGTCTCCACCGCGGTGACGCAGGGCGACTTGTCACCGTCGATCACCGTCGAAGCCGCCGGTGAGGTTGCCGACCTCTCGGACAACATCAACCAGATGATCGCCAACTTGCGGGAAACGACGCGCAAGAACGCCGAACAGGACTGGCTGAAGACCAACCTCGCGCGGATCTCGAGCATGATGCAGGGCCAGCGCGACTTGCGTGAAGTCTCGCGGATGATCATGTCCGAAGTCACGCCGGTGGTCAACGCCCAGCACGGTGCGTTCTTCTTGGCCGACGCCGCTCTAGGAGCCGACGGAACCGGTGCCGTGGATATCGCCGACGGCATGACGGGCGCGGGCATGGTCTCCCTGGGTGACGGCAACGGCAATGGCGGGCTGAGCGGCAACGGTCACGGCAATGCTGCGGACCGCGCCGCCGTGTTGCGCATGATTGCTTCGTACGGCTACAAGCAGCGCAAGAGCGTTTCCAACGTGTTCGCCGAGGGCGAAGGGCTCGTCGGCCAGGCGGCGCTAGAGCGCAAGTCGATTCTCATCACCGAAGCCCCAGGCGACTACATCAAGGTCACTTCGGGCCTAGGGGAATCTGCGCCGGTCAACATCGCCGTGATGCCGGTGCTCTTCGAAGACGACGTGCTGGGTGTCATCGAGCTCGCGTCGCTGAAGCCCTTCGCGGACTCCAGCCAGGCCTTCCTCGATCAGCTGATGGAGACGATCGGCGTCACGCTGAACACGATCATCGCCAACGCGCGGACCGAGCGGCTGCTCCAGCAATCGCAGTCGCTCACCCATGAGCTGCAAAGCCAGTCCGAAGAGCTCCAGACCCAGCAGGACGAGCTCAAGCGCTCAAATGTCGAGCTCGAAGAGCAGGCGCAGACCCTGAAGGCGTCCGAAGAGTTGCTGCAAAGCCAGCAGGAAGAGCTCCAGCAGACCAACGAGGAGCTCCAGGAGAAGGCGGCGCTGTTGGCCGAGCAGAACCGCGACATCGAGATCAAGAACCAGGAAATCGAGTTCGCCCGCTCCGGTCTCGAGGAAAAGGCCGAGCAGCTCGCGCTCTCGTCGAAGTACAAGTCGGAGTTCTTGGCGAACATGTCGCACGAGCTGCGCACGCCGCTGAATTCGCTGCTGATCCTTTCAAAGCTGCTGGCCGACAACGAGCAAGGCAACCTCACTCCCAAGCAGACCGAGTTCGCGAGCACCATCCACGGAGCCGGCAGCGACCTCTTGTCGCTGATCAACAACATCCTCGATCTCTCGAAGGTCGAGGCGGGCAAGATGGAAGTCCATGCTGGACCGCTGGCGCTGACCGAGATAACTCACAGCATCGAGCGTTCCTTCACCCCACTGGCAGAAGACAAGGGACTGCGCTTTGAAGTTGAGCGCAGCGACGACCTGCCGGAGACGATCGTTTCCGACGACCAGCGCCTTCAGCAGATCCTGCGCAACCTGCTGTCCAACGCGTTCAAGTTCACCGAAAGCGGCGGAGTTTCCCTCCGGTTGCGCCGCGTCGATCCGCAAGGCGAGGCGCGCCTGCGGATTCCCGAAGGCAGCGGCGAATGGATTGCCTTCTCGGTCTCAGACACGGGCGTCGGCATCCCGCAGGAAAAGCTCATGCTGATCTTCGAGGCCTTCCAGCAGGCCGACGGGACGACGAGTCGCCGCTTCGGCGGCACGGGGCTCGGGCTCTCGATTTCCCGCGAGATAGCGCGCCTGCTCGGCGGCGAGATCCACGTCGAGAGCACACCAGGCGAAGGCTCGACGTTCACGCTCTATCTTCCCGTGGAGTTCCAGGGCACGGAGCCCTCAGGCGACGAAGACGACAGCGTCGCGGAAGGTCCTGTCGCGCCGGTGTCCGTGGATGAAGCCCGCTCGCCCGATGCTGAGCGCGACCGCTCGGCGGAGGGGCTGTTGCTTCCCAACGATGTCGACGACGACCGCCGGCGCATCGATCCGGGCGACCGAGTCATCTTGTTCATCTCCGCGGACGCGGACATGGCCAAGTCGGGCCTTGAAGCCGCGCGCGCGGCGGGCAACAAGGCACTTGTCGCTCTGCAAGGCGATGTCGGCCTGACGCTCGCCAAGGAGTACGCGCCCGACGCCATTGTCCTCGCGCTCGACCTCGCCGCTCCCGGCGGCATGCCGATCCTCGCCGACCTCAAACGCCAAAGCGCTACCCGCCACATCCCCGTCTACGTGATCGCCGAGGAAGGACAGCGACACGAGGCGCTGCTGGTTGGCGCCACAGAGGCGTTCCCGCCGCCGGTCACCATCGACGGCTGGACACTCATCCTTGACACGTTCAAGGAGTTCGCCGCGCGCACGACGAAGCGGCTGCTCGTCGTCGAAGACAACGACACGGAGCGCAACAGCATCGTGGAGTTGATCGGCGGAGGCGACGACATCGAGACCACGGCCGTCGGAAGCAGCGCCGAAGCCCTGCAAGCGCTGGCCGACGAGCGCTTCGACTGCATGGTCCTCGACCTCAAGCTCCCCGACATGACGGGCTTCGCGCTACTCGAGAAACTGCGCGGAGACGACCGGCTCTCGAGCCTGCCGGTGATCGTCTACACGGGCCAGGACCTCTCGCGCAAGGAGGAGACACAGCTCAAGAAGTACGCCGAGACGATCATCGTCAAGGACGCGCGCTCTCCCGAGCGCCTGGTCGACGAGACGTCGCTGTACCTGCACCGCGACGAAGCTCGTCTGCCGGCAAAGCAGCGGGATTTGCTCGAGGGGCTGCACCACTCCGACGCGGCGTTCGACGGACGCAAGATCCTCGTGGTCGACGACGACGTGCGCAACGTCTTCGCGTTGACCAGCGTCCTGGAAAGCCACGGGATGGACGTGGTCTTCGCCGAGAACGGCAGAGACGCGATCGAATCGCTTGCCGACAATCCCGACGTGGATCTCGTCCTGATGGACGTGATGATGCCGGAGATGGACGGGTACGAGACCACGCGCGCGATCCGTGCCATGCCTCAGTTCGGCGACCTACCGATCATCTCGCTGACGGCTAAGGCGATGCAGGGGGACCGCGAGAAGAGCATCGCCGCAGGGGCATCGGACTACATCACCAAGCCGGTCAACACCGATCAACTGCTGTCGCTGATGCGCGTCTGGCTCCACCGGTAGGGGCCGACGCGCACCGCGCGCCGGATACTCAGACGTGCCCTTCAGCCAGGACGTCGAGACGATCGAGCTCGAGCTGCTGCTCGAAGCGATCCACCGGCGCTATTCGTACGACTTCCGCGACTACGCGCGCGGCTCGCTCAAGCGAAGGCTGTGGCACCGCGCGCACGCTGAGCAGCTTCCTACCCTCTCGGCTCTACAAGAGCGGGTGCTGCGCGACCCCGACTGCATGGACCGGCTGCTCGTGGATCTTTCGATCAACGTCACGTCGATGTTCCGCGATCCAGGCTTCTTCGCCGCTTTCCGCGCGGACGTGGTGCCGATTCTGCGCACATATCCGTTCCTGCGCGTCTGGAACGCCGGTTGCTCCACCGGCGAGGAGGTCTACTCGATGGCGATCCTCTTACAGGAAGAGGGGTTGTACGACAAGGCGCGTATCTACGCCACGGACATCAACGAGCGGGTCGTCGCGCGCGCGGCGGCGGGGACGTTTGGGCTGGACCGGATGCGCGAGTACACCAGCAACTACATGCAAGCCGGCGGCAAGGAGTCGTTCTCGTCGTACTACACGGCCCACGAGGACCAGGTTCGCTTCGACCCGGAGCTCACCCGCAACGTGATCTTCGCCCAGCACAACCTCGTCTCGGACAAATCGTTCAACGAATTCAACGTAATCCTCTGCCGGAACGTGATGATCTACTTCAACCGCACGTTGCAGGAGCACGTCCACCGGCTCTTCCACGAATCCCTCGCCATGTTCGGCGTTCTCGGATTAGGGAACAAGGAATCCATCCGCTTTTCCGGCCATGAGAGCTGCTACCAGGAGCTCCATGAGGAGCAGCGTCTCTACCGGCGGGTCCGGTGATGGATTCCGGCCTCGTGGCCATCGGCTGCTCTTGGGGCGGTTTGTCGGCGATCCGCCGGCTGCTCGGGCGATTCTCCTCGGACTTCAAGCCGGCCATCGTCATCGCGCAGCACCGCGGCGTCGATTCGTCAGCGCGGTTGTTGCTCGAGCTCCTGCGGCCGTCCAGCGCGCTTCCGGTCTCCGAAGCCGAAGACAAGGCTCCGGTTGCCGGTGGCAACGTCTACGTCGCCCCGGCGGACTACCACCTGCTCGTGGAAACCGACGGCTTCGCGCTTTCACTCGAGCAACGCGTCCAGTACTCACGTCCGTCGATCGATGTGTTGTTCGAGTCGGTGGCTGACGTCTACGGCGAACAGGCGGTCGGCGTGGTCCTCACGGGCGCCAACGCCGATGGCGCCGCCGGAATCCGAGCGATCAAACACCACGGTGGCACCACGCTCGCGCAGGATCCCTCAACCGCCGAGCGCGCGGAAATGCCGGCGGCAGCTATCGCCACCGGTATGGTGGACACCGTTGCAACGCTTGAAGCCATCGCCGATCATCTGATGGAAATCTGCCGGCCGCCGGTCCAGTCGGGGGGAGCACACGCGTGACATCCGCCTCCCCAGCCAACATCCTCATCGTCGACGACCGGCCGGAGAACCTCACGGCTCTCGATGCAGTCCTTGAGCCCCTCGGACAGAAAGTCGTCAGGGCGACGTCCGGCGAAGAGGCCCTGCGCAAGCTGCTGACCGCCAATTTCGCGGTCATCCTGCTGGACGTTCAGATGCCCGGCATCGACGGCTTTGAGACCGCCGCGCACATCAAGCAGCGTGAGAAGAGCCGGCACATCCCGATCATCTTCCTGACCGCGATCTCCAAGGAGCCGCATCACACGCTGCGCGGCTACACGGTCGGCGCCGTTGACTACGTCTTCAAGCCGTTCGACCCAGACGTCCTGCGCTCGAAGGTATCGGTGTTCGTCGAGCTGTACCAGTTGCGGCGCGAAGCGGAGATGCTCGCGCACCGCGCACTGCACGATCCGCTCACCGGCCTGCCTAACCGGGTGCTGGTCTCCGACCGCATCGAGCTGGCGCTGGCCGCGCTCAAGCGCCGTGACTGGAATGTGGCCGTGCTGTTTCTCGATGTCGATCGCTTCAAGCAGATCAACGACAATCTGGGGCACGCCATCGGCGACGAGGTGTTGGTCGAGATCGCCAACCGCCTACGCGAGGTTGTGCGAGCCTCAGACACCGTCGCGCGCTTCGGCGGAGACGAGTTCGTCATCCTCGCTGACGGTCTCAAGCAGCCGAGATGCGCCGTCGACCTCGCCGAGCGAATCGCCGACGTCCTGGCCGAACCGGTCATCGTGGAAGGTGGCCATGAGGTTTCCAGCCACGTCAGCATCGGCATCGCGGTGACCAACGATCCCGAGCACGGTGCCGAAATACTGATTCGAGAAGCCGATTCGGCGATGTACGACGCCAAGCGCGGCGGGAATGAGCGTTACGTCGTCTTCCGCCGGGCCGCTGAGCAGCCGGGCTCAATTTAGGCGCTCAGCCGCGTAGTTTGAACGGAACGGGAGCGACGGGACTTGAACCCGCGACCTCCGGCGTGACAGGCCGGCGCTCTAACCAACTGAGCTACGCCCCCTGAATCTCGTTCAGGGTCCCGCAACCAAGCGGGACGAAGCAGTATGGCACGCATCCGCCCTGCGTGAGGACCGGACGTGACCGCGTCGCCGGGAACACCAGACGTCGACACAATTACGCACAGCGCCTATTACCGCAGGTGAGCAACGGTGCGCGCGCCGCTCACCTGGTGTCACGCTTCGGCAACCTTGTGCTAGTTGCGACTTAGCAGCGGGTAGCACAACACCATGTACATCGGTATCGGGACGATCATCCTCATCATCATCCTGATCATCATCCTCACCTGAGGAAGATGACCGGACCAGCCCTCAGGCACGCAGCCTGACCCTGCCCGCCTGACCGGGCGCCGCCTGGCCCCGCGGCGACGCTAGCCACGCCGCCGCAGGGCTTTTGTACAGCGTCGTTGCGCCGAACGGAGCGTTGTCCGCCGGATCGCGGCGGTCGGGTCCGACTACCGCCGGCCGCTCCAGCTCTTACGCTTCAAGCCATGACGCGAATCGGAGTGCTCACAGGCGGCGGCGACTGCCCCGGACTCAACGCCGTGATCCGCGGGATCGTCCGCAAGGGGACCAAGGTCCACGGCTATGAGTTCGTCGGCTTTCGCTCAGGCTGGGCGGGGGTTCTCAAGAACGAGACGACGCCCCTGGACGCCGAAGCCGTTCGAGGGATCCTGCACGTCGGCGGCACGATCCTCGGCAGCTCGCGTACGAATCCGCTGAAGGTTGATGGGGGCATCGACCAGATCCGGGAGACGATGCGCGCGCAACAAATCGATGCCCTGATCCCGATCGGCGGCGACGACACCCTCGGGGTGGCCAAGCGACTGACCGACGAGAAGATTCCGGTCGTCGGCGTTCCGAAGACGATCGACAATGACCTCGCCGGCACGGATTACACCTTCGGCTTTCAAACCGCAGTGCAAATTGCCACCGACGCGATCGACCGCCTGCATTCCACCGCCGAATCGCACGATCGCGTGATGGTGTGCGAGGTCATGGGGCGCCACGCAGGGTGGATCGCTGCGCACTCCGGCCTAGCGGGTGGCGCCGACGTCATCCTCGTTCCCGAGCGACCGTTCGACATCGAAGAGGTGTGCGACCACGTGCGCTCTCGGCACGCTGCCGGCCAGAAGTTCTCGATTGTCGTGGTGGCAGAAGGCGCGGTGCCGGAGGGCGGCGACATCCAAAGCGCGTTCGACACCACGGACGCGTTCGGCCACGTGCGCCTCGGGGGCATCGCGATGATGCTGGAGAAGGAGATTTCCCACCGCACCGGTTTTGACGCGCGGATGACGAACCTCGGTCACGTACAGCGTGGCGGCAGCCCACTCGCCTACGACCGCGTGCTGGGCACGCGCTTCGGAGTTGCCGCTGTCGACGCGGTCGCGGCCGGCCACTTCGGGATGATGACCTCTCTGCAGGGCACCTCGATCGAACTGGTGTCGCTCGAAGAAGCGCTGCGCGAACCCAAGCTGCTCGACCCAGACTTCTACGAAACGGCCGAAGTGTTCTTCGGTTGAGCTGCCCGCGAGCTCCCGCCGAACTTCCGGCGAGTTCACCGCCGTCCGCCGGGCAGCCTGACTCGCCGGCGCGCGACTAGCCTCCAAGGCTTCGATGCGCCTCGCCGACCCCGCCTTCAACGTCGAACTCGGGCAGGACCGCCACGGCCACGAGGTCGTCGTCTTCTCCTTCCCGTATCAGGCGGACATCGTGGACGCGCTCCGCGGAGTCCCGGGCCGCAGCTTCGATTGGGAGAGCAAGGAATGGTCGGCGCCACGGGCTGACGTCGTCGCCCCGTACGTGCGCGGCGTGTTGGAGCGCTTCCCCATCCTCCGCGTGTCTCCCGAAGTCGAGTCGTGGCTCGCGGAGGCTGTAACCGGCTGGGTCGGACGGGTGACCGCACAGAAGTTCGACGGTCAGGGCCACTTCGTGCTCGACACGATCGCCGGGGAGCTTGATCCGGACCTCGCCGAAGTAGCGACCGAGCGCGCAAACCGGCTATGGCTGCCGTTTCGCCAAGACGTCGCCGACTCGCTCCTTGAATTGCGTGGCGCGCGACTGGACCCGCGTGCCTTGCGCTGCGCAACTCGCATGCAAGTCGGCGCCGAACCGGCACGCGCCAATCTCACACGCGTCGAGAGCGAGGGCGAGCCGCGCCTCAAGCTCGAAGTCAACTGGGATCCCGACACGCTGCCTGCCTTCATGGCTTTGCCGGCCTGCGACGCGCATTCGCGGACGCTCCCCGTCGACCCGTTCGTGCTCGAACCGCTCGAGCACTACCTTCGCGTCCACGAAGTCGAGGTCTCGGCCACCGCCGCCGAAGTCCTGCGAGAGCTCCGCCGCGAGCATGACACGGCGATCGAGGACATCCGCCGCTCTCGCGCCTATGAGGCACCGGCGCTGGAAATCGAGGATCGACTGGGCGGTGAGCTGCGTCCCTTTCAGCGCGCCGGGACCCGATACGCGCTCACGCAGCGGCGCACTTTTCTCGCCGACGAGCAGGGGCTCGGAAAGACGGTCCAAGCGCTGGCCGCGCTGGAAGCCGACGACGCGTTCCCCGCGGTCGTGATCTGCCCGGCTGGCTTGAAGCTCAACTGGCGCCGCGAGATCGAGCGCTGGCTGCCGCACCGCTCGCTCGTCGTCGTCTCCGGAACCAGCGGCACTGCCCCGGCGGCCGACATCGTCGTTCTCAACTACGAGATCGTCCACGCTCATCGAGTTCGCCTCGCGCTCAGACAACCGCGCGCGCTGGTTCTAGACGAATCTCACTACGTCAAGAACCCGCGCGCCAAGCGCACACAAGCGGTGCGACGGCTCGCAGACGCACTCTCCGCCGACGCGCTGAAGCTGGCGCTGACCGGCACGCCGGTGATGAACCATCCCGAAGAACTCATCTCGCAGCTTCGCATCATCGGCCGGCTGGGCGAGTTCGGTTCCGGCGCGCGCTTTGCCCGGCGCTTTCGCGGAGCGGGCGCGGAGGCGCGGATCCACTGGCATCTGCGCCGATCTTGTTTCGTGCGGCGACTGAAATCGGAAGTCCTCCCTCAGCTTCCGGCCAAACGCCAGGTGATCGTGCCGGTCGCGCTGGAGAACGAGCGGGAATATCGTGTCGCCGAGCAGGATGTGATCGCCTGGTTGAAGGAACAGCCGCTCGATCTCTCCGAGCTCGACCGCAAGGTCGCCGCCGCTTTGCGCGCCGAGCGCTTGGCTCAGCTCAACACGCTCAAGCGCCTCGCCGCCATCGGCAAGACCGGGCCGGCGCTGGCGTGGATCAATGACTTCTTGCAATCCGACGAGCCGCTCGTCGTCTTCGCCGGCCACCGCGAGGTGCAGGACCTTCTCGTGCAGCGCTTTCCCGATGCCCTGCACCTGCTCGGGTGCGACTCGATCACCGCGCGGGAAGCTGCCGTCAAGCGCTTCCAGGAACCCGACGGACCGCAGCTGATCGTGTGCTCGACGCGCGTGGCGGCCCAGGGGATCACGCTGACCCGGGCTTCAAACGTCGCGTTCCTCGACCTCGAGTGGACACCGGCGATGCACGATCAAGCCGAGGACCGATGTCATCGCATTGGCCAGGAAGACGCCGTTACGGCCTGGTACCTGCTCGCCGCCAACACGATCGACGAGACGATGATTCAGCTGATCGAGCGCAAGCGCGGCTTGGTCGGAGCCGTAACCGACGGTCGCGAGGACGAGTCCGAGGCGCTGATGCAGTCGGTCGTGCGAGAACTGCGAGAGCAGCCGGCACGGCGCCGGCTGCGCTCAGTGGCCTAGCGCCCGCGACCTGCGCTTCCGGGATCACGCGTCTCGCCGAGATCCTCGACGCTCTCGATGTTGCCCTCGGGCGCCGGCTCGTGCTCCACCTGAATCACTTCGCGACGCACGGGAACGACTTGCTTGACGTTCTCGGTGACCATCACCTTGACCAAGCGGGCGCGCTCGGTGGGACGGCGCTCCGTATGTCCGAGACGCACTTGCTCTTCCGAGCGGATCATTGTGTTGTCGTCGAGCATCGCGTCGCCCACCGATCTGCCGCGGCCATCCGCCCCGCCGGCAGTCACGGCGCCTGGCTCTGTCGTCCCACCAGCTGGCCCGGCCGTGCCGGGGACTCCGGTCGCCGCATCTGCATCGGTGGCATCCGCAACGCCGCCATGGCCGCTGGTTGCAGGCGATCCGCCTTGGAAGTAATCCACGCCGTAATGGCGGTAAAGGCGTTCCTCTTCCTCGACCGTCAGGGCCACGTCCGGATCGATGTGCGGTGCGTTTTTGACCACGTCCGCGTCGTAGGGAACGTGCAGTTCGCCGCCCCTTGCTTCCGCGGACGCCAGCGAGACGTAGGACTGCTTGGAGCCGAACCAGCCCGTCTTCACTCCCAGCCATGCCGGGCGGTCGGTGTTGCGATCCAGAAAGATGTCTCCCACGCTGCCGATCTTCTCGCCGTGGCGGTCGCGAACCGTGTTGCCGCGCCAGCCGAGCACCGTGTCGATATCCAAGTGGGCCATCCTCATCTCCTCGCCGTGTGACTTGACACGTACCCGCGGGGTTGGGGTACAAACGACCCGGGTACGTGTGCGGTGATGGAGACTTGGATGATCATCCTTATCGCGGTCGTGCTGCTGCTGCTGCTGCTGCTAGTGGCCATGCTGGTAATGCGCAGCCGTAAATCAGGGTCAAGCAAGGCGCAAGCCAAGGTCGAGGCGCGGGCGCGGCGGGCCGAAGCCGAGCGCCACGCTGCACTCGCCGAACGAGAAGCGGCGGGAGCAGAACAAGCTCGCAGCGTCCTCGAGCAGGAACGCGCCGCCGCGGAAGAGCACGCCCGTCGAGCCCAGGAAGCCGAACACGTCGCCGCGCAGCGCGAGCAGCGGGCAGCGGAGCGGCGCAACCGCGCGGAAGAGCAGCTCCAGCGCGCGCAGCGCGTCGATCCCGACGCCTGACGCCAGGCGAAGCGCCGCTGAGGCTTCCCGGGTCATCGGACCTGTCGCTTCAGCGACCGCGGTAATGCGCCGGCCGACGTGCGCCGGCTGCCAGCATCTCCCTCACAGCATGCCCGACTGGCTCCAGCCTCTTCCCGCAGTACGCATTCCGCTCAGCGAAGTAGTTGTGCGCACTTCCCGCTCGGGAGGTCCTGGCGGCCAACACGCGAACGTGACCGACTCGCGAGTCGACGCGAGCTTCGACGTGCAGGCATCACAGGCGTTGACCGATGCGCAGAAAGCTCGAATCGCCGACTCACTCGGGTCCGTCGTGCGCGCAGGTGCGCAGGACGAGCGCAGTCAACTTCGCAATCGGGAGCTGGCGCTGGAGCGGCTGGAGACTCGCCTGGCAGCCGCGCTACGCCCTACCGCGCCTCGCCTCAAGACCCGCGTGCCAAAGCGGGCCAAGCGCAAGCGCCTCGATGACAAGAGCCGGCGCGCAACAACCAAACAGGGGCGCCGGGAGCCCGACGGCGAACGCTGAACCACGCGGAGGGCCAGTCCGGGCTCGAACCGGGGACCTCCTGCTTGTAATGAGAGCGAGCGCAAGCGAGCGCACAGCGCCGCGGCGGCTAATTTCGGCTCGAGGCTGAAGATGCAGCACCCGCGCCATTCAGTCCGGGACGCAGCGGAGACGGTAACGCCTGAGTCGCGGCTTGACTTAGGAGGCGCTGGCTGTCGCCGCTCAGGTGACCGAGCGGGCGGCGGCTGCGATGCTCTCGACGCAGGCTTCCAGCGAAAGCCTCGTCGAATCGATGGTCAGGTGGTAGAACGCGGCGTCTTCGGGGTCCACTCCGTGGAAGTGACGGACGTACGTGTCGCGCGCGAGGTCTTCGGTGACCTGCCGCCAGCGGGCAGTGGCGTGGTCAAGGTCCTCGATCTTCATCGCCTGCTGCACGCGCAGCTCCGCCGGGCCCGACAAGCGGACGTGCACAGCGTGTGAGACGTCGCGCAAGACAACGGCGGCGGCCCGCCCGAGGATGACGGCGCCCTCGTCGACGAAGCCGCGCAGCTCCTCCTCATGGGCGCGGCGGTACTCGGCATCGGCGATCTGCTCCGCGCGCTCGGTGATCGGCGCCCGCGGGCGCTCCCCAGCGACCTGTCGCAGCATCCGTCCAAGCGAACGCCCGACGGGCTGGCGCTCTTGGCGCGCCTGGGCGAGCGGGCCGGCGACGCGGTCGGCCACGGGCCGGCGCATGATGCGCTCGGCGAACGGCACACCAAGCTGCTCGGCGAGCAGCGGCCCGACGCGGCTGCCTCCGGCGCCGTAGGGCGCGGAGATGGTGACGAGCGGTTGAGGGCTCATCGCCGCACTCCGGGTGCGTGCGCGGCGAGCTGCCGGGCGAACTCCTCAGCTCGCGAAAGCTGATCGTGCAGCTCCTCGCACCGGGCGACGGCCTGCTCGGCGAACTCCGCGATCCGGCGCTCGGCAGCCTCACGCGCCTCTACGTCGTCGCTGCTGAGGGAGTCGTGCGCGGTGAGCAGCTCACGCATCTGCTTCACGCTGAAGCCAAGCGGCTTCATCTGCTTGATGAGCAGCAGGCGAGCGACCTCGCGGTCGGTGTACAGCCGGAAGCGGCCGTCAGTGCGTCCTGCCGGCTCGAACAGCCCCTGCTCCTCGTAGTACCGCACGGTGCGCAGGGAGAGGCCGACGCGTTCGGCCACCTCGCCGATGTGCAGCATCCCCTCGTTCGTGTGGGCGCTCATCAGTGGGCGGCCGCCATCTGGCCTGAAAGCGTCTGGTGGAGTTCGGCGCTGGGCTGGTTCAGGCCACTGATCTCGACCACGCGGCCGTAGCGCGCGTAGTGCTGCTCGATCGCGTCGAGCGCCGCGACCGCCGAGGCATCCCAGACGTGAGCGTGGGAGAAGTCGATCAGCACGCGCTCGGGATCATGGACGTAGTCGAAGGAGTCGACAAGCTCTTGATCGGATGCGAAGAACAGCTCACCCTTGACGGAGTAGAACACGGCGCTGCCGTCCGGGTCGACCACCCGCTCGACCTGGACCAGATGCGCGACCTTGCGCGCGAACGCGGCCATCGCGGTCAGCACTCCGGCGCCGACACCGATCGCCAGGTTGTCCGTGGCGACCGTGCCGACAACGGTGACGCCCATGACGACGGTCTCTGATGTGGGCATCCGCTTGAGCGTCTTGGGCGCGAGCGAGTGCCAGTCGAACGTCGAAACCGACACGAGGATCATTACGGCGACCAGGGCGGCCATGGGGATGACCGCGACGAGGTCGCCGAGCGCGACGACCAAGAGCAGCAGGAACGCGCCCGAGGCGAACGTCGAGATCCGGGTGCGGGCGCCGCTGACGCGCACGTTGATCATCGTCTGGCCGATCATCGCGCAGCCCGGCATGCCTCCGAAGAATCCGGTGACCATGTTGGCCATCCCCTGGCCACGGGCCTCACGGTCCTTGTCCGAGCGCGTCTCGGTGATGTCGTCGACCAGCCGCGCGGTCATCAGCGACTCCAGCAGGCCCACCGCGGCAAGCGCGAGCGAGTACGGCAGGATGATCCCGAGCGTCTCCAGAGAAAAGGGCACCGACGGCAGCCCGAGCAGTGGCAGCGCACTGGGAAGCTCGCCCTCGTCGCCGACGTTAGGCAGGTCGATTCCGGCGGCGACCACGACCACCGTGAGGACCACGATCGCCACCAGCGGCGACGGGACCGACGGCACGATCCGCGGCAACGTGTAGATGATCAGCAGGCCGGCGGCGATCAGCGCCACGCCCAGCATGCCCCCCTCGCGGATGTACGGCACCTGCGCGAGGAAGATGAGGATCGCCAGCGCGTTAACGAACCCGGTCATAACCGACCGCGGCACGAACCGCATTAGCCGCGGAACGCGGAGCACGCCGAGGACGGCCTGCACGGCACCGGCGAGGATGCCAGCGGCGAACAAGTACTCGGCGCCATGGTCCTTGACCAAGCCGACGACAACGAGCGCCATCGCTCCGGTCGCAGCGGAGATCATCGCGGGCCGTCCGCCGGCGATGGCGATGGTCACCGCCATCGTGAACGACGCGTACAGCCCGACCTCAGGGTCGACGCCAGCGATCAACGAGAAGGAGATGGCCTCAGGGATCAGCGCAAGCGCGACCACCAGACCCGCCAACAGTTCAACGCGAAGCACGCTCGCCGGCGGCAGCTGGAAGCGGCGCGGCGCCCGCGCAACAGGAGAAAGATTCATGAAGGGACTCGATTGGATTCTGGCATGTCAGCGTGTCGCCGTCTGCGACACGGCAGGGGCGAGGGCGCGGGCGAGACGGCTGTGCCGCCTGGCGTACGTCAGCGCGACCCCTGCTTCTACGCGCCGACAGCAAAACGACGCTCACGTAAGACTATACCTGACCCTGACGTTACGTACGCCTCGGAATCGGGATCGATGAGCACAACGCACGAGAAGGACGTCGTTCGAGATCGGTCGCTTACGGCGCCCGCGGCACGCAGGCATGCCGGGCATCTTCCTACGTCACCTCTTCCAACGAGCAGCGCCTGCGTCGCTGTTCCGAACGAACGTTCACGATCGGCTGTCGCGATGGCGCGGGCGGCGTGCCTGAGCCTTAGTTGAGGTCTTGGGTCATCGCAAGCTTCCTTTGACGTGCGTCGCGACTAGGGCGCGGATCCGATCGTCGGCCATGAATCCCAGCGGGACGCCGCGAGGGGACAGGTAGATTCCGCTAAAGATGGGGCACGTCTATGGGATCGTCGCGCGCGGGGGTCGCCCTGGGTGTCGTCGTCGTCGTCGGTTGTGGCTCGTCGCCGGAGCCGGATGGCGATGGTCACCGCCGTGCAAACGAGGGGGGAACGGCGCCTGACTGTGTTCGTGTGGCCATCGCCAACCTCGAAGAAGCCGCTCAGGAAAACGACGCGCGGGGCGTGTGTCGGCTCCTGTTCTCGACCGACTTCCTTCCGGCTGCAATTCGTCGTCAACCGGAACTAGCCTCCGAGCCGGCGCGACGCCGGGCGGTGAACGTCCCATACCGGGTGGCCCCAGGAGCGCCGAAGTTGCGCGCCGCGTCGTCGAGCACGAGGACCCAGTCGTTGGTGCGCGACGGGCTGCCCGGCGGGTCGAAGGCCAACTCGCCGCGCCGTTTGGTGATCTCCTCCGGCGCGGACGCCACACCGGTACGCGGGTCGTACCACCAGGCCGTCACTCGCTCGCCCGAGAGCCGACCGAGGTCCACGCTGAAGCTCTCCCCCGTTCCGGCATAGACCATCGCGTACGCGCCACCCGAATCCCGGGTGGCGCGGATGAGGCCCTCGTCGCTGCCATGGTCGCCGACGACGAGCCCCTGATCGGGGACACGCGAGAAGTACGGACGCGACTCCAGGAGGCGGCGCACGTGCTGCATTTGACCGGCCCCCTCGGCGTCCAGCGCCGTCCGCCACGGAGTCTCCGGGTCGGTGATCGGTTCGCGGCCCGGCTCCCAGAACTGCCAGATGCTGTGGTGGCCGTAGGTGTGGCCGAAGGCGCCCGAGAAGGTCTGCAGATAGGCGAGGTGACGGGCATCGTGGCCATCCCAGCGCCCGTGCTGGGCGCGGAAGCACTTGGGATGGTCCTCATAGCGCGGCTCGCCGTCGATCGTCGGCTTCGCCGGCGTCCTCGCGTAGTCCGTGGCGATGAGTCGAGCCGCGCCCTGGTAGGTGCCGCAATGTCCGGTCTGCACCATGTTGAAGTCGAACAGGGGATCGGCATGGAGCAGCTCGGCGGAGGATCGACCACCCGTCGGGTGATAGGTCATGAGATGCGCGCCGCCATCACCCTCGCTCAATCCCCGGGCCATTTCGCGCCAGATCTCGATGTCGAAGTCGTTGGGCCCCCGGTCGCCGCCGAGGATCCAGATGATGTGCGACTTGTCGCGGTAGCGCTCCCCGAGGAACCGCCCGTAGGAGCGAGCGTTGACGGTCGTGAAGATACGCTCGTCGGCGTTCTCGTCGAGCTGCTCGACCTTGTCACCCCACGTTGGAAGGAGGCCGACGTACATCCCCTTCTCGCCCGCGCGGTCGATGACATGATCCACGTGGCCCCAGTAGTCGTCGTCATCCCCGCCACGGACGATCGGCCGAGTCGGGTCTCGATCGACCAGCGGCAGGTCCCCGTACGCGTTGGGCACGGTCGTGCCGCCGAGTTCGGCCAAGGCCACCGCCTGGATGACGCTGAAGCCCTTGGATCGGCGGTCTTCGAGGTAGTCCTCGGCTTCCTCGCGGCTCAAGCGGTGGAACAACTCCCACGCGGTGTCGCCCAGGTAGAAGAAGGGTGTGCCGTCGGCGTGCTGGAGGAAGCGGGCATTTTCCGATACCTCGAGCGCGCTCGGCGAGGACTCGGGAGCGGCCGCGGCGGGATCGCCGAGACCCTGCCACACGACCCAGGCGACGACCGCGACGCCCGCCGAGGCGGCCGGCAACAGCGCCGTCATACGACCGCGGCTGCCGAAACGCGAAAACCCGCGGGGCTCACGAGGCATGGATCGGCCGAGCCAGAATCGGAATGGGACTCCCTGGGTCGATGCCCTGAGCATCGCAGAATCTTCCGCATCGTTACATTCGCCGCCCAGTGGCGTGAGCCCATGAATTTGTGCGCATCGCTTGCACGGTTACGGCCTGGATCCTCGCCGTGCTGATCCTCGGCGCTCTTCTCGCGTAAAAGCGTCGCTCCAAAGGCAACTGCGAAAGGAACGGCCGCCGTCCCGTCCTCCGACGCCGATACGACCTCCGTCACCTGCGACCAGCAACTCTCAAGCGGCCTCTCGTCCGAGCAGGATGACGACTGCCGGATCGATATCTCCATCTGCTGCTCGAACCAGTGCCAGCATTCCGCGACCTCGCTCTGGCTCGGACGGACGTCAACCATGGGATGAGGTCTGTCGAGTACGCGTAGCGGCGGAGACGGATCGTGTGATCAATCGTGTGTCCGAGGGAGCGAGGAACGCGTCCAATCGCCGCCCGGCGTCGCTCAAGCCGTTCGGACGGCGATAGGGGAAGCCGTGACTCGCTGCGTTCCCCGGGCTAGGCCCTGAGCAAGAAGCATCACGCGCGACTCCAACACGCGCGGTTCGACCGGTCGTCGGACCAGCGGTGTCGGACTGCGGTCGCGATGGAACGCGCTCGCGTGCATCTCGTCGTAGAGCTCATCTAGCTCGCGGAGACGAGAACTAGTTGTAGACACGGACGGCACCTACCCGAAGAAGCGTTTGGCGTACGCGGGCGGGCACGACGCTCGCCGAGCAACGTCCGGAACCGCGATCTCGCCCGGGCGGTCGAGGAAGCGAACGCCGTCCTTTCGGCGGGGGATTAGCCGCGCTTCCCGAGGGGCTGACGCCGCACTCACTACGCCCGGACCTTGGCCTCGATCCTCGTCGCGCTCGCCCGCTACCCCCCGGCGTGATGCGACAGATGGGCCACACGACGCCTCAACATGACACTCGGCGTCTACGCCGCTGCCATGGACTGGGCGGACGGGGAGCGAGAGCGGCTCCGAGCGCTCGTCGAGGGCGCTAAGTGGCAGGAGACGGGCAATAACAGGGCCGGAACCAACGAGGCGCCGGTGACGGCCAAGGCGCATTCCGCGGCGTAGAGCGGAGTAACGGCGATGGGCAGTCCCGGGCTCGAACCGGGGACCTCCTGCTTGTAAGGCCGCGCCGAAGAATCCGCCGAACCGCGACGATCCCCTGGAACACCCTGCAAACCCGGCACATTTCTGGGGCCCCGCACGCAGCACTCCGCATGGCTGCAAGGCGCACGCCACGGACGTTCGGGCCACAACCGGGCCACAAAGATCAGCCAGCGAATCGCCTTTTGCCATTTGCCACGCGTGTAGGAAGCTGGCAGATGGCAATCGCGCCCCGTTTTCTTTGAGGACCTAGGGGGCTGGCGTGCGGGGGAATGCGCTGTTCTACGCGCGGCGGATCCGCCGTTTTGAGGCGTTCGGCGGGAATCAAGTGCGCGATCGTTTGCGCCGGCACGGACGGGGGTACGCGTAAAACATGGAAAGCATCGGAGATGCGGAGCGGGATCGCCCTGAGCGCAGTGCTGACATCACTGATGACGAGGGCCGCGAAATGCCCCCGGAGCCTGAGCCTTCGCCTGGCGAGATCGACCGTGAGAAGCTCGGCGAGGATGATGTGAGCGAGCAAGCGCCGTAGGTTGTTGTTGTGAGGACCTGAAAGCCGGCTCTCAACTCAGGCCCGCGCCTTCTCGTCACGGCGGTCCTTCACGGCGGTCGCGGGTTCGGGGTTGCCAACCCTTTTACCGGCCCTGACCGCCCAGGGCTCGCGCCTGAGACGCAGGAATGGGCTCGCCTCACGCTCGCTGCCATTCGCGGCGACGACGGTGATGCCGCGTGAGCGCCCGGCTCCTGACTGCCCGAGAAGTCGCCGAGTTGCTTGGCGTATCGACTGAGACCATCCTGCGGTGGACGCGGCGCGGCGACCTCCCCGCTCTGCGCTTGCCCTCCGGCGCTTGGCGATACCGCGAGAGCGAACTGGACGCCTGGCTCGCCACCCGATCCACCGGTGCGGCATAGTCGCGCTATGCCACCAACCGCACGAGGACAGGCGTATCGGCTCGCTCCCAACAAATGGGGCCTTCGCTTCTACGACGCCGAAGGTGTCCGTCGCCGCAAGTCGCCGTTCGCGTCGAAGTCCGCCGCGCTCGCGCACTTCCGCGACGTCATCGAGCCCAGCTCCGCGGCGAACCCGCCCCGCTGCCTGATCTGACGCTCGCCGAACTCGCGGATCTGTACTTGAAGCGCCACGCGGTCAGCGTGCGCACGAAGACGATCACGACGCTTCGAGAGCGGCTCGCTTACGCGACGCGCGCGTTCGGGGATGTCCCGCTGCGAGACCTGGAGCGCATGAGCGGCGAGATCGCCAACTGGCAAACGCAGCTCTTCCGAACGCAGCCGATACGGCATCACAGGCGCATTGCGGCAGACGCTCGACGCGGCCGTCCGGTGGGGCTACATGAGCGCCAACCCAGCGAAACTCGCCGGGCCGCGAAGGCAGCCACCGCCCCGCCCCATCCGCGTCTACTCCCGGGCAGAACTCGACGCAATCGCCGCCGAGCTCAGTCCTTCATTCGCCTCGCTGCCGATATTCGCCGCCGCGACCGGGCTGCGCCCCGAGGAATGGAGCGCCCTAGAGCGACGTGACATCGACCGCCGCGGCCGCGTCCTCAACGTGCTCCGCACCGTAAGCGACGGCGAGGTTGTCGAGCTGGGCAAGACCTCGGGGGCGCGCCGACAAGTCCCGCTGTCTTACCGGGCGCTTGCGGCGCTCGATCAGCTTCCGCCGAGACTCGACACGCCGCTGATCTTCCCCGCCGAAAAGGGGGCCTCCTCAACTTGGACAACTGGCGGCGACGCCAGTGGGGACCCGCCATCGAGGCATCCGGCATACCGCGTCCCGCCCGCATTTACGACCTGCGCTCGACGTTCGCTTCCGACGCGCTCGCCGCCGGAGTCCCGGTCTTCACGCTGGCGCGCGTGATGGGGACGTCCGTGCGGATGATCGAGCGCCATTACGGAGCGCTGCTCGACGGCGCCTCTGAGGGAATCGCGAGTTGGCTAGACGCACTCGAGCCGAACGCGATCGGGCCACGACCGAGCGCTCCCAGGACGTTTAGGCCACTATCGGGCCGCACACCCTTAGTCGTGTCCCGCTTGCCCGAACTCAGAAACGGCGGGGCTGCAGGGACTTCGCGAGATGGGCAGTCCCGGGC
>JADDQZ010000070.1 GCA_016781085.1 Actinomycetota bacterium | reverse complement strand
GGCACAGCCGCCGCCCGCGCCGGTCGGCGGAGGCGCGCCCGTCACCGGAACGAGTGCGCCGCCGCCCTAGCCCTAATCCCGCGCACGCCCGATGCGCTCGCGCAATGCCGGCGGCCAGGGCTTCGACACAGAAGCGAAGCCGACGGAGCTGAACCGCCAGGGCAGCTCAACTGCCTTGCTGATCCCGACTCGCGGGCTGGCCACCCACTGAAGCGACTCAAAGCCCGAGGGTGGCGGCAAGATGCGCACAGGCCCGGTGGCCAGATCACCGTCGTTGTGCTCGAGCCCGACACCGAGCGCGCTGCTGAGCTTCCCCGGGCCCGAGCACAAATCCCGCGGCGCCGACACACGACGGCGAGCGCGCATGGATTCAAGCCCGCCAAACGGTTCGAGGGCTCGGATCAGCACAGCCGCTCCTACGCCCTCCGGTTCGCACACGGCATTCAGGAGCGCGTGTATGCCGTAAGAACGGTAGACGTAGGCGCGCCCCGGAGGACCGAACAAGGGCCACGTGCGAGCAGTCAGCCCCACAAAGGCGTGGCACGCGGGCTCCGATTGGTGGTAAGCCTCCGTTTCTACGATCACGCCCGACGCGTCGCCGTGTGAGACCAGGCAGCCGAGTAGATCTCGGGCGACCGTCAGCACCGCGCGGTCGTAGAAGGCGGGATCGAGGCTTCCAGACGAGCCGGTTTCCATATCGCCATCCGGGGCGGGATGCGGCCTCGTCAGGCTGACTGGTCTCCGTTGAATCTGGCCGGCGCGGCGGCGACGGCCAACTTGTCGTGAGCGTAAGCCAGCTGCTCACGCACGCGCGCGAGCGCGGTCCCTCCTTCTGAGACTTTGGACTCGAGCCACGAACGCTGCGAGAGGACTTCGTAGAACTCGCCGTCGAGTGCGTCGCTGTGGCGCTCGAGCTCTTCGCGGGTTAACTCCGACAGCTTGCGCCCGCTTTGCACGGCTTCGCGGACCAAGCCCGCCACAACGCCGTGGGACTGTCGGAACGGGACGCCGCGCCGTACGAGGAGGTCCGCGACGTCGGTGGCGGCGATCAATTCGTCGCTGGCCGCCGCCGCGAGGCGTTCCTGGCGGAACGAAATCCCTGTCAGCATCCCGCGGGCTGCCGCAAGGCACAGAGCGAGCGTGTCGACGGCGTCGAACAAGTGCTCCTTGTCTTCTTGCATGTCCTTGTTGTAAGTCAGCGGCAACCCGTGCATGACGCCCGCTAGCGCAGCGAAGTGCGCCGCCACGCGCGGCGCCTTGGCCCGGAGCAGCTCGGCGGCGTCTGGATTCTTCTTCTGCGGCATGATCGACGACCCGGACGCCCACGCGTCTGAGACTTCACAGAAGCCGAACTCCTCGCTGGACCACAGCACGATCTCGGCTCCGAGCCGCGACAAGTGGGTGGCACAAGTCGTCGCCGCGGCGAGGTAGTCCAGCACGAAGTCACGGTTGGAAACGGCGTCGACCGAGTTCGGCATGACGCCTTCAAAGCCGAGCTGCTCGGCGACGAAGCGGCGATCGGTGGCGAAGTTCACGCCGGCCAGCGCACCCGCTCCGAGCGGCAGCAGCGCCGTTGCCTCGAGGACGTGCTCGAAGCGGCGAGCGTCACGCTCGAACATCCAGAAGTAGGCCAGCACGTGGTGCGCGAGATAGATGGGCTGCGCCCGCTGCAGGTGCGTGTAGCCGGGCATCGGCCAGTCGATGTGGCGCTCGGCGAGCTCGAGCACAGCCGCCTGGAGCGCGCGTAAGTCGGCGACGGTGCGCGCGGCGTGGTCGCGGGTGAACAGTGCCACGTCGGTGGCTACTTGATCGTTGCGCGAGCGGGCAGTGTGCAACTTGCCGCCGACAGCACCGACGATCTCGGTCAACCTACGCTCGACCGCCATGTGGATGTCCTCGTCATCGGGGAGAAACGGGAACGACCCCGACTCGAGCTCTTCCTGGACGCTGTCGAGCCCCCCGAGCAGCGACGCCAGCTCCTCCTCATCGAGGACGCCCGCCCTTTCGAGCATCCGCGCATGCGCGCGTGACTGCGCGACGTCGTAGGGCGCGAGCCGCCGGTCGAAGGAGATCGACGCGTTGAGCTGGGCGAAAATCGGATCTTGAGGCTGAGAGAACCGGGACATCGGCTTTCATCATGGCGAGGCGCGGCGCGCGATGCGGCTTCGTGGCGGGTCGCCCCGGCGACGCGGCGGTCTACGCCGTGCGTGAGCCGAGACGCACGGGTCTGCCTGCAACGGTAAGTCTGCGTGTGAAGTGACCTAGTTGCGCAGAACGTACGTGAGAGCTTGCGCCACTCGGCCGACCTGGCCTTGGGACATCTCCGGAAAAAACGGCAAAGCCAGCGATCGCGAAGCGATGTCTTCGGTGACCGGGAACTCCCCTGGGCGATGCCCGAAGCGCTCGCGGTAGAACGACATCAAGTGGATAGCGGGCAGGTATGCCTTGGCGCTGACGCCCCGAGCGCCAAGGGCTCGGATCGTCTCGTCGCGGTCGCGATCACGCGGAACCTGCACGACGAACACGAACCATCCTCGGACGTTGCCGCCAGTGTCCGGGCACGGCAACTGAAGCCCATGCTCGCGTTCGCAGTCCGCCAGCGCCTCGCGATACCAGGCGGCGACACGGGCGCGGGCTGCGAGCATCTCGTCGAGCCTGCCGAGTTGCGCGAGCCCGATCGCGGCGGCCACGTCTGACAGGCGGTAGTTGAAGCCCAAGCGGTCATGGTCAAGCCAACCCATGTCCGGCGCGCGTCCCTGGTTGCGCTCGGAGTCGATGTGCTGCTTGGTCTCCGCCGAACCCATGGTGACCATCCCGCCTTCGCCGGTGGTCAGCTGCTTGTTGGCGTAAAAGCCGAAGACCGCGGGATGTCCGCGGCCTCCGACGGAGATACCGTCGGAGTGCGCGGCGCCAAGCGCCTCGCAGGCGTCTTCGACCAGCGCAAGGCCGTGCCGCTCGAGCGCCGGCAGGTCGGCGGGATAGCCGAAAATGTGCACGGGCAGGATCGCCGAGGTGCGATCGGTGATGGCGGCCGCGGCCGCTTGCGGGTCCAGGTTGAGCGTCACCGGGTCGATGTCGGCGAACACCGGTCGGGCGCGCTCGTAGACGATCGTGTTCGCGGAAGCGACGAAAGAGAAAGGGGAAGTCACGACTTCGTCGCCGTCTGACACGCCTACCGCGCGCAAGGCGAGATGAAGACCCGCGGTGCCAGACGAAACGGCGCTGGCGTGCGTCGCACCGATCCGCTTGGCGAAAGCCTGTTCGAACGCAGGCCCGCGGGAGCCGAGCGAAAGCTGCTTGGAGCGCAGCACTTCAAGCACCGCTTGCTCTTCGGCTTCGCCGATCACCGGCTGGGCTAGCGGGATCGGATCCACTTCGACGCCCACGTCCGGGCCGGCGGAGGCGCCGGCGTCCGCGCCTGAGGCTGAGGCGCCGGTCATGTCGCGGGTTGCAATGAGGCGGCGGATGTCTTCGGCTGCTTCACTGAAGCTACGACGCCGGCTGCGCGGCCGCCGGCCCGGACGCGGTCGCACGGTCGCGCACGCGATCAGGGCGACCGGGCAGCATTCCCGCTTCCAGCGAGTCCACCAGCGCGTCCCACGAGGCCTCGATGACGTTCTCGTGCACGCCGATGGCGCCCCACGTCTCCGTGCCGTCGGAAGCGTCGAGCAGCACCCGCGTCACTGCCGCGGTCGCCTTGCTCTCGTCGAGGATGCGCACCTTGTAGTTGACGAGCTTGATGTCGCGCAGATGCGGATAAGTCTCCGAAATGGCGTCGCGCAGGGCGCGGTCGAGGGCGTGGACGGGACCGTTGCCTTCGGCCGTGCGCACGTAGCGCTCACCGTTGACCCAGATCTTGATCGTCGCCTCTGTTGCGACCTTGCCGTCTTCGCGCTTCTCCGCGATGACGCGCCAGGATTCCAGCCGGAAGAGCGGCTCGTAATCACCGGTGGCGCGGCGGATCAGTAGATCGAACGATCCGTCGGCAGCTTCGAATTGAAAGCCGCGGTGCTCGAGCTCCTTGACGCGCTCCAACACGCGGTTGGCCTTGTCGCCTTCGAGTTCGACACCGGTGTGAGCGGCGCGGCTGAGGACCGTACCCCGGCCGGAGAGCTCGGAAATCAAGACGTCACGCTCGTTGCCGACGGCGGCCGGATCGATGTGCTCGAACGTCGCCGGGTCGGCGGCGATGCCGGCCACGTGTAGGCCGCCCTTGTGCGCGAAGGCGTTCTTGCCGACGTAGGCGCGGTTCGGGTCAGGAAGGAAGTTCAACAACTCGTCGACGAGGTGCGAGCTGTCGGTCAGCGCCGCCATGCGCTCCGGTGGAATGCACTCATAGCCCAACTTGAGCTGGAGATTGGCGATGATCGAGACGAGGTTGGCATTGCCACAACGCTCGCCGTAGCCGTTCAGCGTCCCCTGGACGAGCGAGGCGCCTTCCTGCACGGCGGCGAGCGTGTTCGCCACGCCGCACTCCGCGTCGTTGTGACAATGAATGCCGATCCTGGCTTCAGGCCCCAGGCCGGCGACCACTTCGCGCACCGTTTCCGCCACCTGCGAGGGCAACGTGGCGCCGTTGGTGTCACACAGCGACACGTTCTCGGCTCCGGCTTCCACGGCGGCCCTCAGACACGACAAAGCGTAGTCGCGGTCGTCTGACCAGGCGTCGAAGAAGTGCTCGGCGTCGTAGACGACGCGCTTACCGTGCCGGACCAGGAAGGCAACGGATTCAGAGATCATCCGCAGGTTCTCTTGGCGATCCACGCGCACGACCTTCTCCAGATGCAAGCTCCACGTCTTGCCGACGATGGTGCTCACGGGCGCGAAGCAGTCGGCCATAAGGCGCAGGCCGCGATCTTCGTCAGCGGCCACGCCTTTGCGCCGCGTCATGCCAAAGGCGGCGATCTGCGCGTGCTCGAAGGACTCCTGCTCGAGCAGGCCGAAGAGCTCTTCTTCCTTGGGATTGGAGGCCGGAAAGCCGGCTTCGATGATGTCGATGCCCAGGCCGTCGAGGATGTGTGCCACGCGGACCTTCTCTGCCGCCGACAAAGACATCCCCTCCCCCTGCATTCCGTCGCGCAGGGTGGTGTCGTAGATCGAGATTCGCGTCACGGCGCCGAAGCCTGGGCGGGGATTTCGATCAAGTCCAGCCACTCCGCGTAGCGAGCCGAACGCCCGTGCAGAGCGTCCTCGAAGGCTTGCTGGACTTGCAGGGTGATCTCGCCGGGCTTGCCGTCGGCGACGGGATGGTCGTCGATCTCGCGGATCGGGGTGAGCTCGGCGGCCGTGCCGGTCATGAAGATCTCGTCGGCGAGATACAGCTCGCCGCGCGCGACGTCGCGGACTTCCACCGGATAGCCGAGGTCTTCGGCGATCTGGATGACGGAAGTGCGGGTGATGCCGCCGAGGATGTCGGCCGACCATCCGGGCGTCGCGATGCGGCCCTCCTTGACGATGAACAAGTTTTCGCCGGTGCCTTCGCAGACCATGCCGCGGTCGTCGAGCAGGATGCCTTCTTCGTAGCCGGCCTTGTCGGCTTCGATCTTGGCCAGCACGGAGTTCAAGTACTGGCCGGTCGCCTTGGCGGCGGGAATGACCGCGCTCGACGGCAGCCGGCGCCACGAGGAGACCTTCGCCCGCACGCCTTTGGCCTTGCCCTCGTCACCGAGATAGGCCCCCCACTCCCACGCCGCGATGAAGATCTCCACAGGCGAATTCAGTGGATACAACCCCATCTGCCCCGCCCCGCGGTAGACGACCGGCCGGATGTAGCAGGAGCGCAACCCGTTGCGCACGATCAGCTCGCGCGTCGCGGCCGCCACTTCCGCCTTGGAGAAGGGCACTTCCATGAAATACATCTCGGCCGACTTGAACAGCCGGTCGACATGGTCGGAGTGGCGGAATATCGCCGTGCCCTTGTCGGTCTCGTAGGCGCGTACCCCCTCGAAGACGCCGGTCCCGTAGTGCAGCGCGTGAGTCAGGACGTGAATCTTCGCGTCCTCCCACGCCACGAGCTCGCCGTTCATCCAGATGAGGTCCGCGCCCTTCTCCACTGCCGCTCCCTACTTTTGGAGGTTGTCGAGCACCGCTCGCGTCGCCTCGGCCGTGGTGGCCGAACCGCCCAGGTCCGCCGTGCGCAGACCCGCTTCCAGCGCTTGGTCGACGGCCGATTCTATAGCCGCCGCCTCGGTTTCCATCGAGAACTGGTGACGCAGCATCAAGGCAGTCGACATGATCATGGCCAGCGGATTGGCGACTCCCTGTCCCGCGATGTCGGGCGCCGATCCGTGCGCGGGCTCGAAGATGCCGGGTGTGCCCGGGTCGCCGATCGAGGCGCTGGGGAGCATTCCGAGCGATCCGGGCAGCGTCGCCGCTTCGTCGGAGAGGATGTCGCCGAACATGTTGTCGGTCAGGATCACGTCGAAGCTGGTCGGCGACGTAACGAGCTGCATGGCGATCGCGTCGACCAGGCCGTACTCGAGCGGGATGTGTGAGAACTCCTCGGCGTGCACGCGGCGCACGGTCTCGCGCCACAATCGCGAGGTCTCCAGGACGTTGGCCTTGTCGACGCTGGTGACCTTCGTTCGTGCGGCGCGGAACCCGGCCCGAGCAATGCGCTCGACTTCGGCGACCGAATAAGTCGACGTGTCGTAGGCGGAATCGCCGTTGCGGCCGCGGTTACCGAAGTACAGCCCACCCGTGAGCTCCCGGACGACGATGAGGTCGGTGCCCTCGATGACTTCGCGCTTGAGCGGCGAGGAGTCATAGAGCGCCGGCAGCGCGCGGACTGGGCGCAGGTTGGCGTACAGCTTGAGCTCACGGCGTAGGTTCAGCAGGCCTTGCTCCGGGCGCGGCTTGTCCGGATCGGTGGTGTCCCACTTCGGCCCGCCGACCGCTCCGATCAGGACCGACTCGGCTTGCTTGCAAGCGGCAAGCGTCTCCTCGGTCAGGGCCGTCCCGTGCGCGTCGATCGAGACGCCGCCGAGGGGATGCTCCTCGTACTCGAAAGAGCCGACCTCGTCGAGGACGCCGAGCGCGGCGCCGAGCACTTCAGGCCCGATGCCGTCTCCGGGCAGCGTCACGATGCGATGTGCCATTCAGTTCTCCTGATAGGTGATGAACTCGAGTAGGGACCCGTCCGGATCCCGGAAGTAGATGGAAGTGCCTTCGCCCTCGGCGCCTGTGCGAGAGACCGGGCCGTCCTCGATCAGCACCCCTTTGCGTTCCAGGTGGGCGATCGCTTCCTCGACCGTGCCGTTCCAGCGAAAGCACAGGTGGCTGCCGCCCGGAGCGACCGGAGTGGCGGCGAGCGGCTTGGGATCCATTCCGGGGCCGTGGACGTTGAACTGAATTGCGCCGAGCTTGTAGGCGAACCCCCGCTCCAGGGACAAGACGGTGACGCCGATCACGTCGCGGTAGAACTCGTTCGCTAGCTCGAAGTCAGAAACGGCGATGACGCAATGGTCGAACGCCGTTTGAAACTGCGGCACGGTGGCTTGAAGGCTCATAGCCGGGAAGTATCCGGTCCGGGGCGCTCGCCCGTGGACAGCGCGTACGCCTTGGGCTCGGCGGCCTCATAGGCGGCGATTGCGTCGGCCTGCTGAAGCGTCAAGCCGATGTCGTCGAGACCGTTGAGCAGCCGGTGCTTGATTTCGGGATCGATGTCGAAGTCCACGGCGCGTCCGTCGAATCGAACTTCCTGTGCTTCGAGGTCGATCTCGCCCTCTCCCGCCGCCATCAGCGCCCGTATCTCGGCTTCCGGGAGCACAACCGGCAGCAAGCCGATCTTGGTGCAATTGGAGAAGAAGATGTCGGCGAACGATGATGAGACGACGGCTTGAAACCCGTAGTCCTGAAGCGCCCACGGGGCGTGCTCGCGGCTCGATCCGCAACCGAAGTTCGCGCCGGCGGCGAGGATCGGGCTGGCGGGAAGGTTCCAGCCGTCTTCCTTGGCCCAGTCGAAGAACAGGAACTCGCCGAACCCGGTGCGCTCAACGCGCTTGAGGAACTGCTTGGGGATGATCTGGTCCGTGTCTACGTCGGCGCGGTCGAGCACGCTGACTTTCCCGGAGATGACCGAAACGGGATTCATGCCCCACCTTTCTCTTGATTCCAGCCGACGCTGCGTTCGCAGCACCCAACCATCAGTTCCACTCGCGGATGTCGACGAAGCGGCCTTCCACAGCGGCAGCCGCCGCCATTTCGGGTGAAACCAGGTGCGTGCGACCACCGCGGCCCTGACGGCCTTCGAAGTTGCGGTTCGAAGTCGAAGCGCAACGTTCACCCGGCGACAGCGTGTCGGGATTCATGCCCAGGCACATAGAGCACCCGGCACTGCGCCAGTCGAAGCCGGCCGCGCGGAAGATGTCGTGCAGCCCCTCAGCTTCGGCTTGCGCGCGAACTTGCTCTGATCCCGGCACCACCATGGCGTGAACATGGCTGGCGACCCTGCGGCCTTGGGCGACCTTGGCGGCGGCGCGCAAGTCACCGATTCGCGAATTCGTGCAGGAACCGATGAAGACGCGGTCGAGCTTGACTTCAGTCATCGGCGTACCGGGCTCGAGGTCCATGTACCGCAGGGCACGCTTGTCGGATTCGGTGCTCGGCTCGGGAACGGAGTCGGTAACTCCGATCACCATGCCGGGCGTCGTCCCCCAGGTGACCAGCGGGGAAAGCGCGCTCACGTCGACTTCGATCTCGCGGTCGAAGGTGGCGCCCTCGTCCGTGCGCAGCTGACGCCACTGCTCGACCGCGGCGTCGAAGTCCTTCGGCGCCGCCGGCCTCCCGCGCAGCCATTCGAACGTCGTGTCGTCCGGAGCGATCATGCCGGCGCGCCCGCCGCCCTCGATCGTCATGTTGCAGATCGTCATGCGGCCTTCCATCGACAGCGCTTCGATCGCCGGACCGGCGAATTCCACGACGTGGCCGGCCGCGCCGTCGGTGCCCATTTGTCCGATGGCGCCGAGGATCATGTCCTTGGCGGTGACGCCGAATCCGCGCTCTCCCGTAAAGGTGATGCGCATGGACTTGGGCTTTCGCTGCCCGAGGCACTGCGTCGCAAGCACGTGCTCGACTTCGGAAGTGCCGATGCCGAAAGCCAGAGCGCCAAAGGCGCCGTGGGTGGCGGTGTGGGAGTCGCCGCAGACGATCGTCATGCCGGGCTGCGTGACGCCGAGCTCAGGCCCGATCACATGCACGATGCCCTGGTGCCTGGAGCCGAGCGAGAAGACCGGGACGCCGAACTCCGCGCAATTGCGTTCAAGCGTCTCGACCTGCTTGCGCGACAGCTCATCACGGATACGGGCGGCGACGGGCGTCCCGTCGGTAGGGACGTTGTGATCGGCGGTGGCCAGCGTGCGGTCGGGGCGGCGGACCTGACGATCGGCGAGGCGCAGGCCGTCGAAGGCCTGGGGGCTCGTGACCTCGTGCACGAGGTGCAGGTCGATGTAAAGCAGTCCCGGGGCGACTTCGTGAGCCGCCCAGATCTTGTCGAAGAGGGTGGTCGCAGTCATGAGCGGCGCAGCCCGGCTGACACGATGGCCAGCAGGACTGCATCCTCCTTTCCCGGGTTTTCGAAGTGATGCGGAAGATCGGCATCGAAGGTCACGCAATCGCCTTCGTCGAGCTCGTGGCGCTCACCGTCGACGTGCAGGACGACGCGGCCCGTCTGGATCACGGCCACTTCGCGTGCGCCGGGCTCGTGTATCGGCGGGTCGCCGGCGCCACCGGTGACGGCCCCGGCGCGCAGCGTGTGCAAGGACACCTCCGAGCGCAGCCCGGGCAGAGGCGGCGTGAGAACTTCGAAGGAGTGCCCGGACGCCGAATCCCCGCCGGCGCGGCGCTGGCGGGCCCGAACGACGGACACCGAGCCGCCTTCGTCGAGGCGCAACAACTGGGAGAGGCGCAACTCGAGGCCCGCGGCGATGCGCTCGGCTACGTGCAGCGTCGGGCTGGTCTCCCCGCGCTCAACCTGACTCAGCATGGGCGCGGACACCCCGCTGCGGGCGGAGAGGTCGCGCAGCGAGAGGTTCGCTGCTTCGCGTAGCGCCTTGACACGCGCCCCGACAGAGGAAACTGCGCCGTGGTCCGTTGCGGCGGGCACGGGGTGTACGTTATCGCATACGAGTTACTGGGCCAGGCGTCCCAGTGCGAGGGGCACAGGCGCCAGTGCCGGCCTGACGCATGGTGCCGGGCGGGCACGGCGGGCGGCGCAGCCGATCACGCACAGGGAGCGCGTTGATGTGGCGTCCCTGTTTCACCTCGACTCGACGCACCGCTCCCGTCTACGCCGCTCCCGCCCGAAACAAGACAGCGGCGAGGGCGAGCAGCGGCGCGCAAGCGAGCACCGCGGACAATCCCCAGCGCCCGGTTCGCCCGGCCAGCGCCGAAAGCGCCGCAGCCACCAGGAAGGCGCCCAGCAACCAGTCCCACCCGGCGTGCTGGCAAGCCCAGCTGCGCGGCTGGTCCGCGTGCGCGGAAGAACAGCTGACGCTTTGGATCAGCAGCACGGGGACGATGGTGATCAGCACGAACGTCTGATAGCCGAGCCAGACGATCCAGCGCGTTACTCCAGCCTGGCGTTCCACGTTGAAAGAAACCCTCAGCGAGCGCGGTGGAAGCGGACGCCCCTAGGCCGGGCGCCGCCCTTCCGGGCGGTGCCGACTAGGGCGCTGCGATCAGAGGAACGTCTTCCTGCAGCTTCTCGGCAGTCGCGCCAGCGCGCCGTCCGCGGACCTCCAGATTTGAGAGCGCGCGCACGTAGGCCAGCGCCGACGCTTCGATTATGTCGGTGGAAACGCCTTGGCCGGCGGCAGAGACGTCGCCATCCTCGAGCACCACCGAAGCTTCCCCGAGCGCGTCTTGGCCGCTGGTCACAGAATCGATCCGAAACTCGCGCAGCCGCGGCTCACGGTCGACGGCGGCGTTGATGGCGCGGAAGATCGCGTCCACCGGGCCGTCGCCGGTGAAGTCGCCTTCGGACACGTCGCCGGCCGGCGTCGTCACGCGCACGCGGGCGTGCGGCGGACGCGACGACGAGACCTCGACTTCGAACCACTCGAGCCCGTAGCCACGCACTTCCTCGCGCAACTCGTCGGCGACGAGGGCTTCGAGGTCCATCGCGGTGACCTGCTTCTTGCGGTCAGCGATCTCCTTGAAGCGCTTGAACGCCTGATCGAGCAGCGCGCCGTCGACTTCGATTCCGAGATCCTGGAGCGCGGACTTCAACGCGTGGCGCCCGGAATGCTTGCCGAGTACCAGATCGGTGCCTTCCAGACCGACGGAGCGCGCGTCCATGATCTCGAACGTGGTGCGCTCCTTGAGCACGCCGTCCTGGTGGATGCCCGACTCGTGCGCGAAGGCGTTGCGCCCGACGATCGCCTTGTTCGGCTGAACCGCGTAGCCGCTCAGGCGCGAGATGAGCCGCGAAGTGCGCGAGATCTCGCGCGTGTTGATTTCGGTGTGCAGACCGAGGTCGGCTTTGCGCGTCTCGAGCAGCATCACCACTTCCTCCAGGGCGGCATTACCGGCGCGCTCGCCGAGGCCGTTGATCGCGCATTCGACCTGTCGGGCGCCGGCTTGGACGCCCGCCAGCGTGTTGGCGACGGCGAGGCCGAGGTCGTCGTGGCAGTGCGTGGAGACGATCGCCTTGCTGGCGAGGTCGGGCAGCAACTCGAACAACCGCGCGATGAACGCCGCGTACTCGTGCGGCATCGCGTAGCCGACGGTGTCGGGGATGTTGATCGTCGTCGCGCCCTCGTCGAGCGCGATCTGGAGGACTTCCGCGGTGAACTCGACGTCGGCGCGCGTCGCGTCCATCGGCGAGAACTCGACGTCTTCAACCAGCGAGCGGGCGTGCGCGACGGCGGCGCGAGCGCCTACCTTGACGTCTTCGCGCGTGTTGCGCATCTGGTGCTGGATGTGGATGTCCGACGTGGAGATGAAAGTGTGGATGCGCGGCCGGGCGGCGTCGCGCAGCGCCTTGTGGGCGCGATCGATGTCGGCCGCCTGAGCCCGCGCCAAGCCGGCGATCACTGGCCCTTCAACTTCACGGGCGATGGCTTGGACGGCTTCAAAGTCGCCCGGTGAGGCGATCGGGAAGCCCGCTTCTATGACGTCGACGCCGAGCCGAGCCAGCTGGTGCGCGATCTCGAGCTTTTCCTGCACGTTGAGCGAAATCCCCGGGGATTGCTCGCCGTCGCGCAGCGTCGTATCGAAGATGAGTACCCGGTCGTTGGGGACCGCGTCAGCGTTGCTCATGGGCTTCCTTTCGGTCTTCTCCTGCTTTCTCTTGCCTTCGGTTTGCGGCTTCGCGGCCGCCACGCGCTATTCCCCCCGAGGGGGGAGGAGAAGGCCGAGCAGGAGGAGCGAGAAACCGTGCGCCATGAGCCTGCGAGGCTAGCACCACGGATCACGTTGAGACACGGCACGCACCTCAGAACGAAATAGCGCGCCCGTCCAAGAAGCCGTCCGAGTCGACAATCTCGGCGATGACTTCTGCCGGAACGGGACGGTCCGTGGTGAGGCCCATGACGGCGTCTGAGTCGGGCGACTCATCGTTGTCATGTCGCGAGACCGTGGCCGAGACGATGTTGATGCCGTGACGGCCAAACGCGGACCCGACTTTGCCGATCATTCCCGGGATGTCGACGTAGCGGAAGACCGCGAGGTGATCCTGATCCAGCCGCAGGTTCAGTCGCTGCCCCCAGGCCTCGACGAGATGCGGCTCGTTCAAACGGCCGAGCGTCGTTCCCGAGACCTGTACGTGATTTCCGCCGGAAACCACCGAGACGCTGACGATGTCCTGGTAGTCGCGCGTCTGGGCTTGACGGGTCTCTGACACCTCGATCCCCCGCTCGGCCGCCAACGAGGGGGCGTTGACCAGGTTGACCGGCTCTTCCGTGGAACCTTCCAGCACGCCGTTGAGAACGGCAATGGTGAGCAGCCGGGTGTCACGTTCGGCGACGCGGCCGAGATACACGATCTCCAGCCGGTCGATGGTGGCCCCGGCGCCTAACACGCGCGCGAGCACGCCCAGCCGCGTGCACAGCGGCAGAAACGGGCCGACGATCTCCATGTCCTCGGCGGAGACAGCCGGGATGTTGACCGCGGTGGAAACCACTCCGCCGGTGAGAGCCGCGACCACTTGCTCGGCGGTCTGCACGCCCGCACGGTCCTGCGCTTCGGCCGTCGAAGCCCCGAGGTGAGGAGTGACCACGACGTTGGGATAGGAGAACAGCGGGTGCTCGGTGATCGGCTCCTGATGAAAGACGTCGAGCGCTGCGCCGGCAACGCGGCCGGAGTCCAGCGCTTCCTTTAAGTCCTCGTCGACGATCAGCTCGCCGCGGGCGCAGTTGATGATCCGCACGCCGTCGCGCATCTGCTCGAACGCTTCGGCGTTCAGCCACCCCCGCGTTTCCGGGGTGCGCGGAAGGTGGATGGTGATGAAGTCCGCCCGGGCGTATAGGTCGGCCGCCGACGCGGCCTGCTCGGCGCCCAGCTCGCGGAAGCGCTCACCCGAGACGTAAGGATCGAAAGCAAGCACGTTCATCCCGAAGCCGCGAGCGCGAGCGGCCACCAGCTGGCCGATGCGGCCGAAGCCGAGAACGCCGAGTGTCTTCTCATAGACCTCCACCCCGCCGAACTTCGAGCGCTCCCACTTACCGCCTGTTAACGAACCGTGCGCCTGCGGGACGTTGCGGGCCAGCGCCAGCATCAGGGCGATGGTGTGCTCGGCGGCCGCGACGATGTTCGATTGCGGTGCGTTGGCGACGATGATCCCGCGCCGAGTGGCGGCCTCGACATCGACGTTGTCGACCCCGATGCCGGCACGCCCGATGACCTTCAGCTTCTCCGCCTGCTCGATCAGGCCGGCGGTCAGCTGGGTGGCGGAGCGGATCAGGATCGCGTCGTAATCGCCGATCCGCTCGCGTAGCTCGTCGTCGGTCCAATCGGTACCGACGTCAACCGAAAAGCGCTCGCGCAGGAGGCTGACGCCGGAGTCGGCGAGCTTCTCCTTGACAAGAACGCGGTACTCCCCGTTCGTCGTTGTCTCGGCCATGGGGAGCTCAGGCCGCCGTCGGCACGGGCGATTCGACGAAGACGCGCTGCGCCGCGCCCACCGCCACGCCGTGGTCGACGTCATGCCCGAGCTCGTGCAACGCCATTTCGAGCGCCGAAAGCGAAGTCAGGATGTCGAAAGCGCCGAAGTAGCCGCAATGGGCGATCCGCAGAATCTTTCCCTTGAGCTGATTCTGGCCGCCGTTAGCAGTGATTCCGAGGCGCCGCAAAACGCCGGGGACCTTGCCACCGTCGATGCCGGCGGGCAGTTGCAACGCCGTCACCACGTTCGCGTTCTCGCCGGGATCACCGAACAAGTCGAGCTTGAGTGCCGCTACGCCGGCACGCGTGGCCCGGGCGAGCAGCGCATGGCGGGCCCAGACTTGCTCGATGCCTTCTTCTTCGATCATCTCCAGGGCGACGTCGAGCGCACTGAACAGGGTCACGGCGGGGGTGAACGGGCTGTCCGGAGGATCTTTGCGCTGTCCCTTGGCGGTCTTGGCCCAGTCGAAGTAGTAGCCGCCGTTTCCGCGCTCGGACGCGAAGTCCAGCGCCTTCTCAGATACGGACGCAAATGCCAACCCTGGCGGGCACATCAGCGCCTTCTGCGACCCCGCGACGACCACGTCGATTCCCCATTCGTCTTGCCGCAGTTCGGCGGCTCCCAGCCCGGACACCGCGTCGATGGCGAGGATGCAGTCATGGCGACGGGCGACTTCGGCGATGGCGCGCACGTCGTGGACTACGCCGGTCGAAGTCTCGCTCAGCGTGGCGAAGACCACCGCGATCTGCGGATGATCGCCGAGTATCCGGTCGATCTCCGCGGGATCAAGGCGCTGCCCCCACGCAGGAGCATAAGTCACTACTTCCGCCCCGTAGGCCTCCGCGAGCTCGATCCAGCGCTCCCCGAACTTGCCGGCTGCGCAGGCGAGCACCGGCTCCCCTGGAGCGGTCAAGTTGGCGACCGCGGATTCCATCGCGCCCGACCCGCTCGCCGCGAACGTCAAGACGTCGTTCTGCGTACGAAAAACGCCCTTGAGACGCTCCAAGACGCTGCCGTAGAGCTCGACGAAAGCCGGGGCTCGGTGATAGAGCACAGGCTCGGCCATGACTTGTGAGACGCGCGGCGGAATCGGCGTCGGCCCGGCGGTCATGAGGTACTGCTTGATGTACGGATTCGCAGTCAGCGGAAGGCCTCGTGATCGGGAGGAAATCCACCATAGCGGCGCAGTGAGCCGATCAGACGCGCGTCACGCGCCCGGGCGGAGGCTCCAACTGTCGCTGCTGTTCTTCGAGTCCTCGCTGCACGCTTTCAAGCCACTCGAGCACGCCGAAGCCGGACGCTTCCAGGGAGCTCCAGATGATCGCCGCCCCGATTCCGAGCGCCACGCCGGAGACCCCGAGACGCCAGCCGAGAGTCCGCTTGCCTACAGCGCCGGGATTCTGCCGCCGGGCGATGCTCGCGCACACCCACGCCGACAGCGAGAACGGCAACGCCAGCAAGGCCCCGAGCCCGAGCGTGATGACCAGCAAACCCAACCCGATCGAGCCCAGCACGGTTGCGGCCGTGTCGAGTGGCGACTTCGGGCCTTGGTTTCGTTCGGGTTGCACGAATACCGGCTTCGCGTCTTCAGGGCGGGCGGGGACCGGTTTCGCCTCGTTAGGGCTGGCCGAGTCCGGCTTTGAACCGCCCACGCTCGCCGGGGAGCCCGGATCGTGATTTCCGTGTCGCGCGTCTGGGGGAACCGGCGGAAGCCAGCGCGGATGCAAGGGACTTTCCTCGGCCACGATCCGATTGTGCCCGACGGGCCTGAGGACTAGCTACGAGGGTGTCAACGTCACTACGAAGCCACCGTTGGCGGCCACCGGCAGTTCGAGCACGGTGTCAGCGGTGACGTCGTATTCGCTGATCGCGATCTCGTCCCCGGCCTGGTCGGCATAGATGCGCGCTGTATACGCGCGTCGCTCGTCCAAAAACGTCAGCGCCACGCGCTCTGTGCGAGCAGGAATGGCGCTGAGCGAGCCGACGAACCACCGCTCGCCGCTGCGGCGGGCCAGCGTCACGGAGCGGCGAGGCGCGCCGCCAAGCAGGCGAACATCGTCCCACACCGCTGGCACCTGTCTGAGTAGCTCCAGCGCTTGCGGACGTGTTGCGTAGCTTTCCGGGCTGTCGGCGTAGTGCTGGAGACCCGACTCGAAGATCACCGACTGCGCGAGCTGTGCGGCCGACGTACTCAAGCGGTTGTTCGCCGAAAACGTCACCGGCGTGTAGTCCATCGAGCCGATCACATTGCGGGTGAAGGCGAGCGTCACGTTGAGGGCCGGGTCGTCGGGCACGCCGCCTTTCTCGTGCTCGGATCCCCACACGGCTTCGAAAGTGAGCACGTTGGGCCAGGTCCGTTGCAGGCCGCGGGGGATGGTGGAACCGTGGAAGTTCACGACCATCTGCCGCTCGGCGGCGGCGGCGGCGATGTCCTCCATGACCGCCAGTCGCGATCCAGAGTCTGAGTGCAGGAAGTCGACTTTGAGGCCCGCCACTCCCCACGATGCCCAGCGGTCGAGGACGGCGGCGCGAGTCGAGGGATCGGCGATGGCATGCCAATCGGTCCACAACAGCAGGCGCACGCCCTTCGTCGCTGCGTAGGAAGCCAGCTCCGGCACCCACTCCGCATCCCAGCCCTCGTCGACGAGCACGTACTCGAATCCCGTCCGAGCGGCGAAGTCGACGTAATCGCGCTGTCGCGCCGGCCACCGGGGCGAATGCGAATCAGACCACCACGACCATGCCACCCGGCCGGGACGAATCCATTCAGTGTCGGCGATGGCCGGGCGGCCGGCGAGCTGATCCGGAAGGTCGGTGGCGACGATGTCCGCAAGTGTTCCGATGACCGCTATTCGCCACGGGCTCGCGCCCGTTGTGCGGCCGGCTGCTTGCGTTCGCAGGATCCCTGGCCGGCGCTTGGAAGCGACAAGGTGCTCGCCCGGCTGGCCGTAACGCAAGCCGGCTTCCGACAGCAGCGCCCAGGTCCCGTGGCCCGATCGCATCAGCGCCGGATATCCGTAACGGCCGGAGACGCGGTTGAGCCTTGTCGGGACGTAGTCGCCTTCGTAGTTGGAAACCAATCGCTGAAGGTAGCCCCGAGAATTTCGCTCAAACCGGTAAGTGACTCGCGTCGACGAGAATCCGCGTTGGCGAATCGCTATCCCGTCGTCGGCGACGAACAACTCCAGCCGGGCCTTTCCCGCCAGATTGAGATTCCAGCGAGTTGCGTCGAGCGTGTGGGTGCGGCGTTTGCCGGTGATGGTGGTGAACGAGTCGGCGACGTGAGTCGTCTTGGCCTGCGCGCGAGGAAGTACGGAAAAGACACGGGCGTTGACTGGCCGCGCCGGTCTACGCAAACGGCCGACATCGGCGGCAAGGACGACCCTCCTGCCGCGTCGGACTTCGAGCCGCGGGACGCGACCTTGCAAGGAGACGGCAGCTCTCAGCACGCGTCGCGGCGAGTGAACGGTCCAGTGCTGACGGAACGTCGATTCGCCTCTGACGGCAATCCGGGCCGCCTCGGGCTCCCCCTTGGCCTGGGCCGCTTCGGCGGGAGCTCCGGCCGCCAGCAGAACTCCCATCGCTGCCGCTTGCCTGACAAACCGCCTCCTCATCCCATTTGACGGTATCGGCAGCAACGGGAGCACCGTCGATGAACCGACGTCCCGCTTTGCTGTCGAGATGAACGAGTTCAGGCTGCGGCCGTCTCAGGCGCCGCGCTGCGCCGCGGCGGTTGCCCGGGGCGATTGTCCCCGGACGGCTCTAGGCCTCAGTCTTCAGCCAGTCCATCATCGACCGGAGTTTCTCGCCCTCGGTCTCGACCTGATGGCCGGCCTGCTCCTGGCGCATGCGGTTGAAGTTCTCCTGGCCGGCCTTGTTCTCGGCGATGAACTCGCGTGCGAACGCGCCGGACTGGATCTCGCCGAGAATCTCCTTCATGGCCGCGCGCGACTGCTCGCCGACGACGCGCGGTCCGCGCGTGAGGTCGCCGTATTCCGCGGTGTTGGAGATCGAGTCGCGCATCCCGCCGATGCCCTTCTCGTACATCAGGTCGATGATCAGCTTGAGCTCGTGCAGGCACTCGAAATAAGCCAGGCGCGGGTCGTAGCCCGCGTCGGTGAGCGTCTCGTAGCCGGCGCGTACCAGCTCCGTGAGCCCGCCGCACAGCACGGCCTGCTCGCCGAAGAGGTCGGTTTCGGTTTCCTCGCGAAACGACGTCTCGATGACTCCCGCGCGGGTGCAGCCGATGCCCCTGGCGTAGGCGAGGGCGAGCGGCTTGGCGTTGCCGGTGGCGTCCTGGTGGACGGCGAGCAAGCCCGGCACGCCGCGGCCTTCTTGGAATTGGCGGCGGACGAGATGGCCGGGGCTCTTGGGCGCCACCAGCGCGACATCGACTTCCGCGGGCGGCTCGATTTCGCCGTAATGCACCGAGAACCCGTGACCGAACATCAGCAGGTTGCCGGGAGCGATGCCGTCGGCGATCGACTCCCGCCAGACGTCTCCGTGCTTTTCGTCGGGCAGAAGGACCATCACGATGTCGCCCCTCGAGGCGGCGTCGGCGACGTCCGTGACTTCAAGCCCGGCGTCGCGTGCTTCCTGCACGGAAGAAGAATTCGGCCTGAGACCGACGACTACCTCGACTCCGGAGTCCTTGAGGTTCAGCGAGTGGGCGTGGCCCTGGGAGCCGTAGCCGATGATGGCGACGGTCTTGCCGTCGAGGAGGGAGAGATCAGCGTCGTCGTCGTAGAACACGCGCGGGAGGCTAGCGACGGGGCGTTCGTGGCGTCAGTCTGACGGCGCGAGCCGGCGTGGCCGGATCCGGGCCCTGTCGTCGACAGCCGAGTCTCATAGGCCCGCTAAGCGCCTGGCGCCCTGGCGCGCTAGTCCTTGGACGTTACGCCGTCGCCATGGCCACCCAGGTCCGTGCCGGCAACACGAGCGCTCCATCCGGAGCCGCAAACGGCTGCGAGCGGTCCAGCAGAACGTCGCGGATTTGCGCGACGGTGGCGGGTTCAGCAGACCGCAGGATCTCCGCGCGTGACGCGGACAAGTCCATCTGCGCGTTCCACCAGTCGTCAAACGACGCGAACCGCATCGCGAAGTCGACCAGCTGCACCTCGTATTCCACGAATCCGACTGAGGCGAGCTCTTCGACGATCCTGCCTTCCGGTCCCCAGAAGAACTGCCCCGGTGCGTCGGGGTCGGCCCGCTCCCGCAGGCCGCGTTCTTCGAGCGCGCGGTGGATCAGAGTCGACCATGGGTTGTCTTCGGGGCCGGCCCAGGCGGCGAGAGCCACGCGGCCGCCCGGACGAAGCACCCGGCGGGTCTCGCGCAGACCGGCCTGCGGATCGGCCATGAGCATGAATCCCCAGCGACAGAGGACCCCGTCGACGGAGCCTGCGGGCAAGTCGATCGAGTGAGCGTCTATCTGCTTGAAGCGCACGTTGGCGATGCCCCGCTCGCGCGCGCGCTCCTGAGCGGCCGACAACATCTCCGGCACCAGGTCCGAGCAGATCAGCGTGCCGCCCGGCTCGACCAGCTCGGCCGCCAGAAACCCGACGTCTCCCAGCCCGGCCGCGAGTTCGAGGATGCTGTGTCCCGGCTGCGGCGCAATCGCGTCGAGCATCGCCGCAGTCACGGGCATCGACGCTTCGAACAGCCGGTCGGCTTGCCGCTGCCAGCCCGCGGCTGACTGTTGCCAACGCA
>JADDQZ010000016.1:56211-61098 GCA_016781085.1 Actinomycetota bacterium | reverse complement strand
CGACGTCGTCTGGCACGACCACCACGACTCCGGCCTTCGACGTCGGTCCGCAAGAGACGACGACGACCACTCCTGTCCGGCCGCGATTGCTCTTGCTCCGGCCCTTCCCGACCGTGCGGATCGCAGGCCAGGTTACGCGCCGCGGAACCGTGTTCCGCATCCTCCGGGTAAAGGCGCCGCGTACATCTCGCGTTCTCTTCACCTGCCGGGGGCAGGGATGTGCTGGTCGCCGCCGCGCGACGAGCGCGAATACCGCCGGCATGCGCCGCTTCCGAGGGCTTTACAAGCCGGGAGCAGTCATTGAGATTCGTGTCACCAAGCGCAATCGAGTCGGCAAGTACACCCGGATCCTGGTACGCCGGGGACGCTCACCGGTGCGCCGGGACCTCTGCCTATACCCCGGCGTGAAAAAGCCACGCAGCTGTCCGGCGCGCTGAGAGTTGGGGCCTGGGCTGGCGGCGCGCTGAAGTGAGGCGCGCCCCAGGGCCCCGCGTGGTGAGGCGCCCGCGACAGCCTCGGGCCAGGCAGGCGCGCCCGCCCCGTGCCTCGGGGTTTACGCCGCCTCCGCCTCCCGTGGACGGGAGCGCCGTCGGTCGGAGCGGGCTATCGGATGGCGTCGCCTGAGTCAGACTGGGTGCGAGTTCGAGCGGCTCAAGCCGCCCGGGTCGTCCCAATGCCGCCGACGACCGAAGTGCTCCAATCGATCACGGCCGTCGGCTTGACCACGTGCTTGCTCATTCCAAGCTCGCGCGGTTCCAGCCCCAGCGCGAGGCCGACGAGTTGCGGGAGGTGGAGCACGGGCATCCCGAGCGGGCGACCGACGACGCGCTCCGCCAGTGGCTGCTGCAAGTCCAGGTTGAGATGGCAAAGCGGGCAAGGGGTCACGAGGCAATCGGCGTTGGCGTCGATTGCGTCGCCGAGGTGCCGGCCGGCTTGCTTGAGCGACGTCTCGCGGTTCATCGTGATGACCGGGAAACCGCAGCACTTGTACTGGCCGGCGTAGTCGACGACCGTGCCGCCTAGCGCCTCGATCAGCTGGTGCAGGTACGCGTCTCGCGGGTGTTGCGCATCGATACCCAGGCGATCGGTCGGGCGGACGATGTAGCAACCGTAGAAAGGGCCGACGCGCAGATCGGTGAGTGGCCGTTGCACACGACGCTTGATCTCCTCCAAGCCGATCTCCTCCACCAGAAGCCAGAGGAAGTGCTTGTTGACGATCCCGCGGCGGTATTCCAATCCCTCTTCGGCGAGCGTCGAGTTGATGTGCTCGCGGTAGGGACTGTTCGCGTCGAGGCGCTCCTGGCACTCGCTTTGGGCTCCCTGGCATGTCGAGCAGATGTTCATCATCAGCGACGCGCCGCTTTCCATCTCGTTCTGAGCAAGCGCGAACGTGCGTGCGTTGAGCGTGTCAGCAAGCTCCTGGTTGTGCTCGGCGATGACACCGGCGCCGCAGCAAGACGCGCGGTCGAGCTCGACGAGCTCTAGACCGAGAATCTCCGCCACCTTGGCCATCGATCCGTGCAACTCCGGAGTGAAGCCTCGGCTCACACAGCCTGGCCAGTATGCGACTTTCATGGGCGGCATCCGCGGTCAGGCATTCGGACTGCGCTCCGCCGGAGTGTGTCCGGCACTCGATCCGTCGGTCGGCCCGCCCCGCGCGTAAGTCGGCTCATCTTCGTCCTCGGTGCCAGTCACGTATAGGTTGAGCTCGCGGCGTTCGGGCCGCTGGTGGACTACCTTGAAGATGCGCTTGACGTCATCAGGAGCCTTGTGCGGATGCCCAAGCGCCTTGCCGAGCGTGACCTTGCGGCGCATCAGAGCTTTGACGATCGCCGGCAGTGAGCCGACGAGCGCCGGAACGGCGCGCGGATGGAACTTGCCGCCGTAGGAGTCGGGCAGCAGGTCGGCCTCGTGCAGCAAGCCGTTGCGCTCGATGTTGCGGACGAAGGCGTGCTCATGACGGTAGCCGTTGTTGTCGTCTTCGATGCCGTAGTCAGCGCTGGCGATCCGGCGCAGCCGCATGATCTGGTTCATCGGAGCAACACCCTTGGGACACGCCTCGATGCAGTTGAAGCAGTGCGTGCAGTCATACATCCCGTGCGGGTCCTGCGCGAGATCCTTCAAGCGCGCCGGGTGCTCGCCGTCGCGGGGATCGCCGACGAAGCGGTAAGCCTTGGCTAGTGCCGCCGGCCCGATGAACAGCGGGTCGACTTCCATCGAGAGGCAATCCGAGACGCAACAGCCGCACTGGATGCACGCCATCGATTGCGTGATGTCGAGCATGGATTGCGCTGGCACGACGTATTCGCGCTCGGGCACCGGCTCGGAGTTGACCAACCAGGGCGTGACGCGCTTGATCTTCTTCCAGTGAACGGCGTCCATGTCCACTATCAAGTCCTTGAGGACGGGCATGTTGCCCATCGGCTCCACGGTGATGATGCCGTCGCCGCTCGTGCCGAGCGCGCTTTCAAGGTGCGTATGGCAGGCCAGGTGCGGGCGACCGTTGATTCGCACGCCGCAGGATCCGCAGATCGCGGCTTGGCAGGAGGAGCGGATGCCGACCGAGCCGTCTTGGCGATCGCGGATCTGCAGCAGCCCATCCAACACGGACTGATGGGGTTCGAGGTCGACGGTGAAGTCCTGCCAGCGGGCCGCGGCGCCGGTGTCGGGTGAGTAGCGGCGTATGCGCAGGACGTATTCGGGCATCAGTAGGAGCGCACTCCGGGCTGCCACTGCGTGATCGCCACAGGCGACGCAGAAATCTTGGGCACGTCGGCGCCGTCGGCGGTCAGCACGACGTGCTTGAGCCAGTCCGCGTCGTTTCGCTCCGGGAAGTCCAGGCGGTACTGAGCGCCCCGCGACTCCCGGCGGACCAGGGCAGCAACGACGTTGCATTCGGCCACATCAAGCATGTACCCGAGTTCGAGCGCCCCCAGCACGTCTTGGTTGAAGACCGTGCCGCGATCGTCGATGTACGCGGTCTTGGCTTCTTCCTTGAGGCGGCGGATGATCTCGTGCGCCTCCATGAGCCCCTCGTGGTCGCGGTAGACGGCGCAATTTTGGTTCATCATCGTGCCGAGCTCGAGTTTGATCTCCGAAACGCGCCGGCCGGACCCGCGCTCGCGGCGGACGATCGCGTTGATGGCGCGGCGTTCGTCTTGAAGCGATGCCTCGCTGGCTTTTGGCATGCGCATGCCGCGCGCGCGCTCGGCAGCGTGCTCACCGGCACGGCGGCCGAAGATGAGCGTGTCGAGCAGCGAGTTCGCGCCCAACCGGTTGCCGCCATGGACGGACACGCACGCCACTTCTCCGGCGGCGTAGAGTCCGGGGACCGGCGTCGCGCCCCACACGTCGGTCTTGACCCCGCCCATGATGTAGTGCTGTCCCGGCAGGATGTGAATCGGCTCGCGCGTGATGTCGACGCCCGCGAAGTCGCGGCCGATGTTGACGATTTCCCGTAATGCCTCGAGCGTCCGCTTGCGCGGGACCTTCGTGATGTCCAGTGCGACGGTGCCGTCAGGAAAGCCGCGGCCCTCGTTGATCTCGGTCTGCTCGGCGCGTGACACGACGTCGCGCGACGCCAGTTCCATCTTGTTCGGGGCGTACTTCTCCATGAAGCGCTCGCCGAGGGCGTTGTACAGGTGGGCGCCCTCGCCGCGTGCGCCTTCGGTGATGAGGATGCCCGTGCCCGACAGCGTCGTCGGGTGGTACTGGATCATCTCCATGTCCATCAGCGGAGCGCCGATGCGGTAGGCATGGGCCATCCCGTCACCCGTGCAGATGAGGGCGTTGGTCGTCGGTTTGAAGCACTGCCCGGATCCGCCCGTGGCCAGGATCACGCTCTTGGCCGAGAACAGCTGCATCGATCCGTCGCGGATGTTGCGGCACACGCAACCGCAGCACGCCCCGGAATCGTCTTGCACGAGCGCGGTGACGAACCACTCCTCGTAGGAGTCGATTTGCCGGTGGTGCTTCATCATCTGCTCGTACAGCACGTGCAGCAACGCTTGCCCGGTGATGTCTGCGACGTAGTACGTGCGCGCCGCTGAAGCGCCGCCGAACGCACGGGTGCCTAGCAAACCCTCGTCGTTGCGGTGAAAAGTGACGCCGGCGTGCTCGAGCCAGAGGATCTCGTCGGGCGCTTCGCGGCACATGACCTCGATCGCGTCCTGGTCGCCGAGGTAGTCGGATCCCTTGACGGTGTCGAAGGCGTGCGACTCCCACGAATCTTCGGGATTGAGCGCCGCGTTGATTCCGCCCGCTGCGGCGTTGGAGTGCGAGCGGACGGGGTGGACCTTCGACATGATCGCGACGGTGGCGCCCGCGCCTGCGGCGGCGAGAGCCGCTCGCTGCCCAGCGAGCCCGGCGCCGATGATCAGGACGTCGTGTGCGGGCATCGAGGCGAGTGTATTGCTAGCTCGGTCGTCTAGCTGGTCCTGCGGAGTGCTGCACCGGACGCGGCGCTCAAAGCGCGGGCCAGTCGGGCCGGCGTGACGACACCCTGGAGCTTGCCGTCGTCGTCGACGACTGGCACGAGGCCTTGTGCGCGCAGCTCGGAGGAGGCAATGAGCGCGTCGACTGTGTCGTCGGCGCGCACCAGTGAAGCCCGTGCCCACGGCTGTGCGAGGTCACCGGCGACTCGCAGTTCACCGGAGGGGTCTGAGGCGCTCTGGGCACGGCCCGAGTCGTGGCCGTGGGCAGCCTCTGTGCCCGCACTGTCAAGTCCGCTGCCGGTGCTGGGCCAGCCCGTCAACGCCGCTGCGAAGTCGTCGCGCTTCGCGACTCCGAGCGGGCGTCCCTGTTCGTCGACGACCGGAAAAGCAGCGCGGTCGCCGTAGCGCAGAAAGAAGTCGTCCCACGCTTGTTGCGCATCCAGGCCGGCGGGGA
>JADDQZ010000016.1:8844-56055 GCA_016781085.1 Actinomycetota bacterium | reverse complement strand
CGGGAACGAGATTGAGCGCTAGCAAAAGCACGTTCATCGACACCAGAAACGACACCAGCAGCTCAAGCACCGACGCGGTATCGCGATCAGCGAGAGTGGCCACTCGGCTGAGATCCGTAAGCGACCCGGCGAGGACTGCCGCCAGCAGCGCTCCAGCCACGATGAGCAGCAGCGTCACGGCCGGGCCGGCGGCAGCGACTTTGAACTCGTCCCCCGGAGAGTCGGTGTCTCGGCTCATGTGCATCAAGCCGCCGAAGAAGAACAAATCGATTCCGGTTACCTCGATCCCCGCGCGCCGCGCTGCGAGCGCGTGCCCGAGCTCATGCAGCAGGATCGATGCGAAGAAGCCGAGCGACGCCGCCACCGAAGCGGCGTACGCGGCGGTTTCGCTTCCGTTCACCGATGCCGCGAAGGCGTCCGACAGCAGGAAGACAGAGAGAAAGAGAACCAGGAACCAGGACGCGTTGACGCCGATGCGGATGCCGAAGACGCGCGCGAGTTGCATGGAGCCAGAGCCCATGTCGCCAAGCATCGTCGCACAGCGTGCCTGAGCGGCAATAGCGGGCGCAAACTGCACCGCCCAAGTCCTGGCCGCGACCCATGAAGCTTGTGAGGCGACCCGCCGCGTTTGCCGGTGTGGTCTTTGAGGACATCAAATTGTCGTGAGCGAACCGCGCCCCGTCACCGTCACCATCACCGGCGCCGCCGGCCAGATCGGCTACGCGATCGTCTTTCGCATCGCCGCGGGCCGCATGCTCGGCGACCACACTCGCGTACGACTGCGGCTCTTGGAAGTGCCGCAAGCCATCAAGGCGACCGAAGGGCTCGCCATGGAGCTCGCAGACTGTGCCTTTCCGGCGCTACGGGGAGTAGACGTCACCGACGACCCGGGCACCGCTTTCGACGGCTGCAACATAGCCTTGCTGATCGGCGCCCGTCCGCGTGGCAAGGGAATGGAGCGCGCGGACCTACTTCAAGCCAACGGCCGCATCTTTAAGCGCCAGGGCGAGGCGCTTGCCGCCCATGCCGCAGGGGACGTGCGGGTGCTGGTCGTCGGCAATCCCGCCAACACGAACGCCCTGATCGCCCTCAACAACGCGGCCGGGATTCCGCGCGAGCGCTTCAGCGCAATGTCGCGGCTCGACCACAACCGCGCCGTGGCCCAATTGGCGCGCAAGACCGGCGCGCTGGTCAGCGAGGTCACCAACATGTCGATCTGGGGAAATCACTCCTCCACCCTTTATCCCGACTTGTTCCACGCGCGGGTTGCCGGCCGCATCGCCGCTGACGTCATCCACGATCAGCGGTGGTTACAGGAAGAGTTCATTCCGACGGTGGCGAATCGAGGGGCTGCAGTCATCGAAGCACGCGGGGCCTCTTCGGCCGCTTCAGCGGCCAACGCGGCAATAGGCCACGTCCACGACTGGATGCACGGAACCCGCGACGGCGACTGGGTCTCGATGGCGGTCCCTTCGGACGGTTCCTACGGCGTGCCCGACGGCTTGGTGTCGAGCTTCCCTTGCACCTGCCGTGACCGGCAGTGGAAGATCGTCCCCGATCTCGAGATCGACCCCTTCACCCGCGAGCGCCTTAACCGGACGATTGAAGAGCTGCAATCCGAGCGCGAAGCTGTTCGCAAGCTCGGACTGATCTGACCGTGGCGGGCGGCCTCCCTGGCCAACCCGCGAAGTCATTCGCTACTCCTCCGCGGAGCCGTTGCCGTCGTTGTCAGCGTCGGCGTTGCGGTCACTCCGCGCGTGCCAGCCGCGGCCGGATTTATGTATCAGACCTTGCTCGGCGAGGCTCGGCATCACGCGGTACAGATAGTTCTGCTTGATCTGCATCGTGTCGGCGAGCTCTGGAATGGTGATCCCCGGGCGCGAGCGGACCAGCTCAAGCGCCTGCTTGGACCGCGTTCCGCCACCCTTCGGGCGACCGCGACGCCTGCCGCTGCCGCTGCCGCTTGAGCTCCGCGGCGCCTGTGTGCGGCCGCTATCGGCGTCCCGGTGGCCATCGAGGCCTGACAGGGCACGTTCGGCGGCTTGGAGGCGCTGGAACTCGTCTACGAGCGGGCGCAGCTCGGTCAAGCGATCCTTGATCTCCTTCAATTTGACGTCGAGAAAGTCCGTCAAGGGGTATGCGCTCCTTTGATAGCTTTGCGCGCGCAACTATAGAAGAAGATAAAAGTAAGGTTGTGAAGTGCGGTCAGAGGGGTAGCCCGCACAGAGTGCAAGACGCCGCCGCTCACATCCTGCGCAGTTACCGCACCTGGGCCGTAGTGGGCTGTTCGCCTGACCCCAAGCGGACTTCCCACCGCATAGCTGCCTATCTGCAAGACAACGGCTACCGCGTAATTCCGGTTCACCCTGACGCAAGCGAGATCCTTGGAGAACCTTGCTGGCCGGACTTGTCCGCAATCCCGCCGGAAGAAGGAGTGGAAGTTGTAGATATCTTCCGCCGCTCCGAGTTCGCCGGCCAGCACGTCGACGAGGCGATCGCCGCGGGCGCGCAGGCGGTTTGGATGCAGGTTGGCGTGATCGATGCGGCGGCGGCCCAGCGAGCCGAAAGAGCCGGCCTCTCAGTGGCGATGGACACCTGCCCGAAAATCGAGCTTCCTCGCCTGCGCGGGCGGTAGGTTCGCCGCTCTTTCAGTCCTCGGGCTTGATCCGCCGCTCCTCGTCCTCGAGTTCGCGCAAAGCTCGCTCCACCGCGGAATCGAAGTCGTGCAGGCGCACGCCGAAGGCCGCGGCCGCGGTGTCGTCGCGCGGCAACAGGTCGTGTTCGAGTGATTCCATCAAGGGCCCGACCAGCCCAGGGTCTTCCCCCGTGAGAGCCGACGTCAGGACCGCCGCGATCGGCGTGATGGAAAATCCCAGCGGGAGCCGAGGGACCTTGATGAGCAGGATGTCCGAGAGGCGATCGATCATTTCGGCGTAAGTCATCACCTCGGGTCCCGCGATATCCCAGCTACGGCCGCTCAGCTCCGGTGGAGCGTCGGCCGCGGCGACGAGGAACTCGAGCAGGTCGCGACCGTCCATCGGCTGGGTGCGGTTGTCTCGCCACGGCGGCAGCGCCATGATCGGCATCCGTTCGACCAGGCGCACGATGAAGCGAAACGAGCGCGATCCTCCGCCAATGACGATCGAAGCGCGAAAAGCGATCGAACCGGCAACGCTGGCGAGCAGTTCATCCTCGACCGCCAGTCGCGACGCGAGGTGCCGGGAGGGCGCGGTGTCTTGCGGCAGCAGTCCTCCCAAGTAGACAATCCGGCGCACCCCCGCCGCCGCCGCTTCCCCGGCGAAATTTTCCGCGGCCTTGAGCTCGCGCTTGGGAAAGTCGTGATCCGGTCCGGCCATCGAGTGCAGCAGGTAGTAGGCAACGTCTATTCCGTCGAGGGCGCGGTCTAGTCCGACACCGGTTTCGGCGTCGCCCAGCACCACATCGCCTAAGTCCCGCGCCGGCCCGGTGACGCGCTCGCGCGTCCGCGCGAAGCCCCGGATCTCGTGCCCTTCAGCGACCAGTCGGGGCACGAGCGCCCCGCCGACGTAACCGGAAACACCTGTGACAAGGATCCGCATCGCCTCAAAACGTACGCAAGGAGCGGGCTAATTGTCCGCAAAGCGCTAGAAATGAGCATCAAAACCGCCTGTTTGCGGGATCCAAAGGGAAACCTCGCCATTTGCGGGTTCGTCCGGTCGCAGTTAGGTGGCCGTCGCGCTTTGCTTCTCCACGTCCTGAGATTTGCAAGTGGCGAAGGGAGTCGGCGAGTTGGCTGGATCGGTCAAGCAGCGTGCACCGAAGGCGAGCAAGGTTTCGTGCGAGCAGTGCTTCTTCTATTGCAACACCTTGTGCGCGCTTTCACTGCCGGAGCCCTGTCCGACGTTCCGGCCCGATCATCCCGAGGGGCTGCGCCCGCCGCGTCAGATGCGGTTCGTGTTCCGGCAGGAGCGGCGCCGGCAATCGGCATGGGCTTTTCCCACGGCGCAAGAGCAGGCCGCGCTCCACGCCTAGAAAGCTCAGGGCGGGGGTTTTCGGTAATGGAATCCTGCCCGGTTGCAAAGAAGTCGTAAAGGCGAGAGGCTCAGCGGCCGATTTCGGGAAAAGAGATGAGCTCGTCTGCTTTCCCCCAAGCCGTAACCGGTGTACGCCTGCTTTCGAACCGGCCTTCGGTTCTCGCCAAGCTCGTGCCGCATCTCGGTCCCGACGGTGGCGGGCGCTCCGACGTCATGGGCGACGGGCTGGAAGTGACGGGACCAGACTGGGAGGAGCGCCTGAAGTCGCTGCTGGAGACGCTGTCGGTTGCCGAGCGCGCGGGATTGTTCGCGGTCAGCCTCGGCGACGAGCTTGCGCTGCCGATGCCTTCGACGAAGGTTCTGGCGCGTAAACAGACGGAGTGGTTCCCGGAATTTCTCTCGCACGGAGATTGGGTGCCGCATTTCCAGCCGATCGTCGACTTCGCGTCCGGCAAGGTAGTGGGGCGCGAAGTGCTCATGCGCGGCAAGCTCGGAAACGTCGAGTTGCGTGGCGAGGAGCTCGTGACGGCGGCGGAAGCTCACGATGCCATCTACTCCTTCGATCGCAAAGCGCGCCTGACCGCGCTAGAAGTCGGCGTGCCGCTTCTGCGCGAGGACGAGATGCTGTTCGTCAACCTCGACCCGCGTGGCGTGGTCGACATGCAGGGGTCGATCAACGGCACATGGCCGGTGCTCGAGCGCCTCGGTGGTAAGCCGCAATCCTTGTGCATAGAGTTCGTCGCGGCGGAGCGCTTCGGCGATCTCAAGATGCTGGTGGAACTGGCCGCCGTACACCGCGAGCAGGGCGGCTCGATCGCGCTTGACGACTTGTCCGGAAGCGCACAGTCCCTCGCCTGCTTGGAAGCGATCAAGCCAGACGTCGCCAAGCTGGACATCGCCCTTATCTCGAACCTGGAGAAGTCGGTTGCCCGGCGCCGCCTCGTCGGAGCGCTGGTCGAATCCGCTCACGAACTGGGAACCAAAGTCGTCGCAGAAGGAATCGAGCGGGTGCAGGAGTTTCAGACCGTGCGCGGGCTGGGAGTGGATTACGGACAGGGTTACTACTTCGGCCACCCGACAGAAAAGCCGCTGGACTTCGACCCAGCCATCGTCGAGCGCCCCGCGACGGGCACTGCTTCCATAGCCCCGGCCGGTACCCCGGGGGCTCCGGCGGCCCAGCCGGCCGCGCCTCAGCGACGCGCTTCGGTCGCGCCGCCCGGGCGTGCTCCGCAGGTAGCGGGCGCTTAGGCCGCTGCCCGCTGGGTGTGGAGGCCGTTCCGCGGTGGATGCGTCCGCCGGAGACGGATGGCTGCCGTTCTCTCGCGGAGAGCTCGCAGGATTCGGCTGCGTCGTTTTGACCGGCTCAGGGCCCGCGCGAAGGCTATCGTCGCGTCCCCGTGAGGAAGGCCATCAGCCGACGGCGTGACGCGGGACAGGTCCTGGCACGCACCCATGCGCGTCGGGTTCATCAACCGGCCCAGATCGTCGTCGCGGGCTTCGCGGCTGCCGTCATGGTCTCGACTTCGCTGCTCCTGCTGCCGATCGCACGCGCAGGAGAGGGCGGTGCCACGTTCTTGGAAGCGTTGTTCACGGCGACGAGCGCGGTCTGCGTCACAGGACTGGTCGTCGTTGACACGGCGAGCTACTGGTCCGGGTTCGGGGAAGCGGTGATCCTCGCTTCGATTCAGATCGGCGGCTTCGGGATCATGACTTTCGCGTCGTTGCTCGGGTTGCTGATCGCCCGGCGCATGGGGCTGCGTTCAAGGCTCACGACGGCGACGGAGACCAAGACCATCGGCATCGGGGACGTCCGCAGCGTTCTGATCGGGGTAGCGAAGGTCAGCTTGATCTTCGAAAGCATCACCGCCGCTTTGCTCACGGGGCGATTCGTGATCGGCTACGACGAGCCGTTCGGGCACGCGTTTCATCTCGGCGTCTTTCATGCCGTGTCGGCGTTCAACAACGCCGGCTTCGGCTTGTACGCCGACAACCTGGTCCGCTTTGTCGCAGACCCGTGGATCAACCTCCCGATTGCCGGAGCGATCATCGCGGGAGGACTCGGCTTCCCGGTGCTTTTCGAGCTACGCCGCCAGTTGCGCCGCCCGTCGCGCTGGAGCGTCCACACCAAGATCACGCTGTCGATGACGGCGATACTGCTCACGCTCGGCACTGTGTTCGTGGCGGCAAGCGAATGGCGCAACGCCGCCACGCTCGCCGGCTTGGAGCCGCCAACACGGCTTCTCGCCGCCTTCTTCGCGTCGGTGAACGCCCGAACCGCCGGATTCAATACGTTGGACGTGGCGGAGCTTAGTCCCGGCACCCTGCTCGGCATGGACGTGCTGATGTCATCGGCGGCGGTTCCGCCGGTACCGCCGGGGGCATCAAGGTCACGACATTCGCGTTGCTGTTCTTCGCTATCTACGCCGAAGTCCGAGGCGAAACGAGCGTCAACGCTTTCGACCGGCGCTTGGACCCGCGAGCAGTGCGCCAAGCGCTGACCGTCGCTTTGCTGTCGGTTGCCGCCGTGATGGGAGCCACGCTCGTGCTCGTCGAGATGACGGGCCTCAGCACAGATCAGATCTTGTTCGAAGTCGTCTCCGCGTTCGCGACGGTCGGGTTGTCCACGGGAATAACCGCGGACCTGCCAGCAGCCGGACAAGTGGTGCTGATCGTCCTCATGTTCCTCGGGCGGATCGGCCCGGTGACGCTGGTATCAGCGCTCGCCATGCGGGACCGTCAACGTCGCTACCTACTTCCGGAAAGCAGGCCCATCATTGGCTGAAGACCGCGACCGCGACCGCGGCACGAGCGGAGCTGTCGTCATCGGCTTGGGACGGTTCGGCACGTCGCTGGCGCTCGAACTCGCGGACACCGATGTCGAAGTGCTTGGAATCGACTCCGACGAACGAAACGTTGCCGCCCTCGCCGGACGCCTTACCCACGTGGTGCAGGCCGACTCGACCGACGAGGAAGCGCTCAGACAACTCGGCGTCGACGAGTTCGACCGCGTCGTCATCGCCATCGGCACTCACCTGGAAGCCAGCATCCTCACCACTTCGGCTGTTCTAGGAATGGGCGTTCGTAACTCTGGGCGAAGGCGATCAGTCACTCGCACGCGCGCATCCTTACCCAACTTGGCGTCCATCACGTCGTCCGCCCCGAGCACGACATGGGCAAACGCGTCGCGCACCTCGTACGCGGCCGCATGCTCGATTACATCGAGTTCGACGACGGGTTCGCCATGGTCAAGACCAACCCACCGGCCGGGCTCCTCGGGCTGACACTGGGCGACGCTCACGTCCGCTCCAAGCACGGCGTCACCGTCGTCGGCGTCAAGCGCACCGGTCAAGCCTTCACGTACGCCACCGCCGACTCCGTCATCCAAGAAGGCGACGTAATCATCGTCTCGGGGCCGATCCGCGAAGTCGAACGCTTCAGCGAACTCAGGTAGAAAGCCGCTCTGGTGTCCACGTATCGCCGCTTGTGCTGTCAAGTCACGTCGGCTGGCGAGTCACCCTGAGTCGTCCGCGACAGTTCTGCGCTCTTGACGATTTCAACGCCTTGAGAGTCGCGCAGGGCGCCCGCGTGGCGAACTCGACGAGCCGGTCAAACAGGCTGATCGTCGCGCAAGCGGATGATCAGGAACGCGACGTCGTCGTCGGTTGCCCGGCGAACCGTTCCGACTGCGGCTTCTTCGATCGCGCGCCCGATCTCCGTCGCACGAGCACCCTTGCGCCCGCGGAGCACTTCGATCAAGCCTTCGAGCTCCAGGCGCCCATCGCCGACGCGCGCTTCGATGACTCCGTCCGTGTAGGCGACGACGGTGTCACCGCGCTCGAGGACGACTTCGGAGTCGACGAGCTTGGGCTCGGGGATCGCGCCCAGCAGGGTTCCCGATGGTCCGATTCCTTCCACTTCTCCGTCGGCGCGCAGAATCAGGAGCGGGGGGTGCCCGCCGATGGCGACCGACATCCGTGCCGAGGAACCCGACAAGTCCAGCCGACCCATGATCGCGGTGAGGAACCCGCTGGCGGGCTGTTCGCGGAGCAACGCATCGTTGAGGACGCGTAAGACGTCACTGGGCTCCGGCTCGTGGATTGTCGCGGCGCGGATCGTGTAGCGCGCGAGTGCCGTCAGCGACGCCGCTTCAGCGCCTTTGCCGCACACATCGCCGATCACCCAAGACCAGCTGTGGGGACCGGTCGCGAAGATGTCGTAGAAGTCACCGCCGACTTCCGTCCCCTCACCGCCGGCGTGGAAGCCCGCGGCGATGTCGAGGCCTGCAATCGCCGGCAGGACCGGTGGCAGCAGGCTGCGTTGCAGCGTTGCGGCGATCCGGCGAGCGCGTTGCTCGGCTTGCTCGGCTCGCACGCGCGCCTCCTGCTCACGTTGGAGCAACTGCGCCAGCGACTTCTGGGTCTGCTGACGCTCGGTGATGTCGCGCAAGAAGCCGACGAACAGCGGCTTCTCCGGGCGGTCGATGCGCGTCAGGGTCAGCTCGACCGGAAAGCGCACCCCGTCACCGCGCATGGCTTCGAGCTCGATGCGGCGGTCGAGGAGCCGCGACTTACCGCCCTCGCACACCCGCGCTATCGCGCTGTAGTGCGCCGCGCGGTATTCGGGTGGGATGATCAGGTCGGCTATCGACGAGCCGACCGCATACTCGCGGGAGTGTCCGAAAGTCCGCTCGGCCGCGGGATTGAAGTCGATGATGCGGCTGTCGCAGTCGATGGTGATCACGCAATCCAGCGAAGCGTTGACCATCGCCGTGCGCAGATCCTCACTGGCGGCGAGTCGCTGCTCGACGCGACGGCGCTCGAGGTAGGCGCCGAGGATCTGGCCGATCGTGTTGAGCGTATGTAGCGCCGGCGGCTCCTCTGGAGCTTGTTCGACGAAGAGCTCCACCACGCCGAGAAAGCTCTGGCGGCCGTAGATAGGGATTGCGGCTACGGCGTTCAAGTTCACTTCGGCGGCGGACTGTGACCGCACAAAGTGCGACTGCGGATCGAGGACGTCGGGAATCCATACGACGCGTCCCGCGTCCCATGTGCGGCCGGGGACGCCCTGCGCGCGCGGAAAGGAAAGGCGCTGGCTGGCGTTGGCGAGCGCCTCAACTCCTGGCTCGGCTACCCAATGCGCCGCCCAGCGCAGGAGCTCGGCAGCCTCGTCGAGCGTCCACAGCACCGCGTAACGGGCATCGATCAGCCGCCCCAGGCGGGCGAGCAGATTGCGCGTCGCTTCCTCGGTGCTGGGGGCCTCCAGGAGAGCCACGAGGGCGGCTTCTTCGCCGGTTCGCTCGACGACCTCGGCACGATCGCCAGGCTTGCTCACCGCCTCAATATACCCGTGAGCCTTCTTGCGCTTCCTGGTCCTGCCGGCCCGGGTATGCTCGTGGGGATTCAGTTTTCCGACGCGACGAGAGGCAGGGCATGGCAGCGAGAAGCAAGGCGGCCAAGACAGGAGCTTTGGCGTATGCGCTCAATCAGAGCCCGTACGTTCAGCGCCTCCTGCAGGATCCTGAGCTGCGCCGTAACCTCAGCGAGGGCTTCAAGGCCTCGCGAAGCGCTTACACGCGTCTCAGTGACGGGCGCGCCCCGCATCGCGCGGTGTTCGAGGACAAGCGCGTCAAGCGGGACTTGCGCAAGGCGACTTATTCGCTGCGCGATGCAGGCGAGGCGCTGCGCGAAGGCCCCAAGCGCAAGAAGCGCTTCGGCCTCGGCCGCCTGATCATGTTGTCGATCATCGCCACGGCGGTAGCCCTCGGCGTCAGCGAAGGCTTGCGCAAGAAGGCGCTCGACGCGCTGTTCGGCGCCGAAGAGGAGTTCGAATACACGTCGCCGACGACGGCAACCACGACGCCGGTCAGCACCGTCACTTCCATCCCGGAAGCCAACGGCGGGCCAAGCGGGACCGCTGACACCACCACGGCGATCTAGCGCAAGCCGGGATACATCTCCTTGTCCTCGAGGGGCGCCCGGCGGGCGCCCCTCGTCGTTGGGGGGACCCCTCGCTCCCGTGGCCGGTTCGGCTGTGAACGCGGAGCCGGCTGGGGAAGCTCCGGTTGGAGGCTCCCCGGCTAGGAAGCCGCCGACTGCGGTTGACGCAGCCGCGGGCGGATCTCCTGAAGCGCCGCTTGCAGTGCTTCCGGCTTCATCGCCGCAAACGAAATCGTGCGGGCGTCACGCGGTTTGACGCGCAACTCGCCTTGACGGCGCCGATTGACCCGGTCCTCGATCGATTCGAGCACGGAGTAGCGCAGGAAGCGCACGCGGGCGACGGGCGCATCGTCACGCAGCCACAGGAGCCGCCTGTCCGTCACCGCCAGGCGCACGTTCGGGCTGTCCCAAGTCGAGGCCTCGGCCACTACGAGCACGTCCTCGCCAGGAGCCAGAGCTTCAAGCAGCTCTCGTCCGAGCTGGCGCCGCACATCGCCTGAAAGCCATGAGCCGGGCTGAAAGACGGATCGGTGACGCGACCGCTCGCGCTGGCGGTCTGGCGCCGCAGCGGCTCGCGGCTGTCGCGCCGGCGCATTGCGGAGGGAGTCGTAAGCGACGTTTATGGCGCGCATCCGCTTGCCGTCGTCCGTCGCGACGTCAGGATGGTGGCGCTTGGCGAGGTCGCGATAAGCCGCAGCAAGCTCTTCGGGCGTTGCTCCCGGCGAGACACCGAGCACCGCGAAGGGATCTTCCATCTCAGTCAGGCTTGGGAGATCGCCACGGCGAATTCATGCGCTGGTCGATCGTCGCGATCAGATCATCGATTGCGACTCGCGCCTGCTCGAGCGTGTCGCGGTCTCGCAACGTCACCGTGCGGTCCTGCAAGGTCTGGTGGTCGACGGTCACGCCGAACGGGGTGCCAATCTCGTCTTGGCGGCGGTAACGCTTGCCGATGGAGCCGCCTTCGTCGTATTCCGTCGTCCAGCGGCGGCGCAGCAGCTTCTGGATCTCGCGCGCCAATTCGGGCTGGCCGTCCTTTTTGACGAGCGGCAGGATGGCGACCTTGACCGGCGCCAAGCGCGGATGCAACTTGAGCACAGTGCGCTTCTCGCCGCCGATCTCGTCCTCGTCGTAGGCGTCGCAGAGGACGGCCAGAACTGCCCGTCCGACGCCGGCTGCCGGCTCGATGACGTGCGGTACGTAGCGCTCACCGCTCTGCTGATCGAAATACTCCAGCTTCTCGCCGGAATGCTGCGCGTGGGCGGTGAGATCGAAGCTCCCGCGGTTGGCGACCCCTTCGAGCTCGGACCAGCCGATGGGAAAGAGGTATTCCACGTCGCTCGTGCCCGACGAGTAGTGCGACAACTCGTCCGGGTCGTGAGCGCGCAGGCGCAGTCGGCTCGAGCGAATCCCAAGCTCGGTGTACCAGCGCATCCGCTCCGACAGCCAGTGCTCGTACCACTGGTGCGCCTCGTCAGGGGGCACGAAGAATTCCATCTCCATCTGCTCGAACTCGAGCGTGCGGAAGATGAAGTTGCCGGGCGTGATCTCGTTGCGAAACGACTTGCCGACTTGGGCGATGCCGAAAGGCGGCTTGCGCCGCGCGAAGCCGAGGACGGTCTTGAAGTCGAGGAAGATGCCCTGAGCGGTTTCCGGCCGCAGGTAGACGGTCGTGCCGCCCTCTTTGACGGGGCCGACCGTCGTCTCGAACATGAGGTTGAACTCGCGCTGCTCGGTGAGGTCGCACTCGCTGTGCTCGCCCGGATGCTTCGATGGCTTCAAGCCGCAGGAAAGCTCTTCGACGTGGTCGGCGCGGAAGCGTTTCTTGCACTTGCGGCAGTCGATCAGTGGGTCGGTGAATCCCGCCAGGTGGCCCGAAGCCGCCCACGTCTTCGGGTGCTGGATGATCGCCGAGTCGAGCGCGACGACGTCGTCGCGATCCTCGATCATCGCCTGCCACCACGCGTCGACGATGTTGCGCTTGAGCAGCACGCCGTAATGGCCGTAGTCGTAGGTATTGGCGATGCCGCCGTAAATCTCAGAAGCGGGAAACACCAGGCCGCGGCGCTTGCACAGCGCCACCACCTTGTCCATCGTTACGACGTCTTGAACTGCCACCGTGGGCAGTCTACGAGCGCGACCGTGTCCGGGGACCGATGGGGGCGGTCCCTATAATCGGCGCCTCATGCCGATCTACGAATATCGCTGTGAGAACGGGCATCAATTCGAAGTGATGCAGCGCATCACCGAGGGCCCTGTCACGCAGTGCCAGGAATGTCAGGCTCCTGTTCAGCGGGTGTTTCACCCGGTGGCCGTCCATTTCAAGGGATCGGGCTTCTACAACACCGATTACGGCACTGCCAAGCGCAAGCGCGAGCAGAGCGCCTCCAACAACTCGGATTCCGGCAAGTCGTCGGATTCTTCGAGCGGAGAAAGTGGATCCAAGGACAGCGGCAAGAGCGCGAGCTCGTCGGGCTCCGATAGCGCTTCTCCGTCTCCGGCTGCCAAGTCGGACTCCTAGCCGGCGGTGTCGGGCCGCCATGTCGGCCTGCTGCTCGGACTGGCTGGCATCTGGGGTGGCTCCTACCTCCTGATCAAGCTCGCGCTCGAGGACTTCGAGCCGGCTTTCGTAGTCTGGTTACGACTGCTCGTCGCGCTGGTGGTACTCGCCGTGGCGATGGGGTTCGGCGGGCGCCGGGAAGACCTTCGTGTAGCGCTGGCCGACCTCAAGCGGCGTCCCGGCCGGGCGGCGCTCCTCGGGCTGCTGGCCATTGCGGCGCCCTTCATGCTCATCACGGTCGGGGAGCTGCACGTCGCTTCAGGGTTAACGGCCGTGTTGATCGCTCCGGCATCGATCTTCGTCGCCATCCTGGCGCCGCTGTTTGATCAATCCGAGCGCGCGGATGCGCGGGCGGCGCTCGGAATGGTCATCGGGCTAGCCGGCGTCGCGCTGGTGGTCGGAGTCGAAACGGTCCAGTCGACTCAAGAACTGCTCGGCGCGCTGGCGATCCTCGGGGCGGCGCTGTTCTACGCGCTCAGCGGTTTCGTGGTCAAGGGTTCCTACGCCCATATGTCGTCGCTGGCCACTTCGTTCACCTCAATTGCGGCTTCTTCTGTGTTGATCGCCCCGTTCGCAGTCGTCTCGGCGCCTGACCGCGCGCCGGGGGCCAAGTCGCTACTGGCGCTTCTGGCTCTCGGGGCGATCGGGACGGCGCTCGCATTCGTGATCTTCTACAAGCTGATCGCCGAGATCGGCGCCGGCCGCGCCTCACTCGTCTCCTACCTGGCGCCAGGCGTCGCCCTGCTGTACGGAGCTTTGCTGCTGCATGAGTCGATCACGCTGGCCGCGGTGGCGGGGCTCTTTCTGATCCTCTTCGGCGTGACGCTGGCCTCGGGCTCGGGCTCGAAAGCAGCGCTTCGGAAGGCCTAGCCCTTCAGTAGGCGCTGAACTTCGCGATGTTTCTCGGCGTCGGAGACGACGAGTCCAGCGCCGCCATCGGGAAGGGTCACGCCTCCTGAGGGTTCAAGCACGGACGCGTGGCCCGATCCGCCGAGCAGTGTCGCCCCGACCAGTCCCATCAGATCCGGCCCGGCCATGTCGGAGCGGATCGCCCGTGGCCCTTGCCACGACACCCACGGCAGGCGCAGGAAGGTCTCGAACGAGACGACTTGGCCCTTGATCGCGGCGAGTATGAGCTGCTGACGGCGGGCGCGCGTGCGGTCGTCTTCTTGCGGGCGGCAGACATTCTTGCGGGTACGCGCCAGGGCAAGGGCTTGATCGCCGTTCAAGTGGTTCTCGCCCCTCTTCAAGCGAAGCGTGTAGCCACCGTTCTTCTTGCCGCCGTTGATGTAGGAGACCACGCACCCGGTCTTGACTTCGATACCGCCGAGTGCGTCGATCAACGCCGGGAAGTTCGCGAAATTGACTTCGACCAGGTGGTTGACTTCAACGCCCAAGTATTGCTCGACGGTGGTGACTGCGAGCGCCGGACCGCCGATCGCATAAGCGGCATTGATCTTGTTGCGGCCGCTGCCGGGGACGTCGACGACCGTGTCGCGCGGGATCGACAGCGTCGCGTTGTCGCCCCCGCCGGTGCGCATCAACATGATCGAGTCTGCCCGCGAAGGACCGCCCACCCGCGCTCCCGGCTCGGCGTTCTCTTCCGTACGGGCATCTGAGCCGAGGATGAGGATGGTGTTGGGTGTGGTGAGCGTGAAGCCGGCCTCGTCCAGCGTCGCTCGCGCTTCGTCGGAGACCTGCTCGCGCTGTATCTGCGCGGAAACCATGAAAACGATGAGCGAGACCAGACACCACGCCAGCGCCCCGAGCACCAGGTAGCGCAGAAGGCGCCCGGTGGACGGCAGTCGCCGGCGAGTGCCCGGCCGCGGCAGGCCGACCTCGGGGCCACTGCGATGGACCTTGTATTCCGGCGCTCCGCGGGCGCGCTGCCCGACGGCAGACGGTGCCTGTCCCGGCTGACCGCCCGGCGCCCGGCTGCGGAGCTCGTCGAGCCCTTGCCTTGGCGCTACGACTCGGTCGCGGCGAAACAGCCGTGGACCGGAGCGATAGACCTTGTAAGCCGGTTTTCCGTCGGCGGCCGGTGTGCGGCCGGCGTCGCCGCCGGCTTCGGATCGCTCGCCTTGAAGCGGCGAATGGGGGTTTCCGTCGGGCATGGACAACGAGGTATGGTGGCCGACGTGGCGACTGCGTGCGTGATTGGGCTTGCAAACCGGCCTCAGAAGGGATCGGCGCAGGCGTGACCGGTGGCCGGCTCGTGGTCTGCCCGACGCCGATCGGCAACCTCGAAGACGTAACCCTGCGCGTGCTTTCGGCACTGCGTGACGCCGACGTGATCGCCTGTGAAGACACGCGCCGCACGCGCGTGCTGCTCGAGCGCTATGGCGTCCAAGCCGTGCTGGTCTCTTACCACGACCACAACGAGCATGCGCGCGCCGCTGAGCTGGTCCGGCGGATGCAGGCCGGCGAAGTCGTGGCGCTGGTGTCCGACGCCGGCATGCCACTGGTCTCTGATCCGGGTTACGTGCTGGTGCAGGGATGCGTGGCGGGCGGCCTTGAAGTCGAGGTGCTGCCCGGCCCGTCGGCAGTGATGGCTGCGTTGGTCGCGAGCGCCTTGCCGGCCGATTCGTGGCGCTTCGCAGGCTTTCTGCCCCGCAAGCAGTCGGCGCTCGAGGCGCTGTTTGGCGCGCGCGAGACGCTGGTGGCCTTCGAGTCGCCCAAGAGGGTGGCTTCCACGCTCGAGACGCTGGCCGGGATTGATCCGGGGCGTCCCGTGGCGGTTTGCCGGGAGCTGACCAAGGTTCACGAAGAAGTCATCCGCGGCTCGGCGGCGGAGCTCGCCGAGCGCTACGCCGATGCCGACCCGCGCGGCGAGCTCGTGCTCGTGGTGGGGGCGGCGCCGGAAGCCGTAGGCGCGGATCCGCAAGTCGTCGAGGCGGTGCGCACCTTGGTCGAAGCTGGGGCCCGTCCGCGCACGGCGGCGAGCGTGGTCGCGGGATTGACCGGCGCGAGCGCGAACGAGCTGTACCGCGCGACCAGCATCCAACCGGCGGAGCCCGGCCCCGCAGAGGATTCGTAAGTAGTCGTAACCGCCAAGAAACGCGCTCAGGCTCTCAACGAATGAGCGCGCGCCCACCAACGCCGGCTCGCTGATTCATAGCGTTCGCCACGTGCGTGTTTCCAGTGGCGATAATCCTTGTCTTCTAAGCAGCTGGCGGCGCTTGCCGGTGTCCTGTGGCGCCTCGGGTCGGCGGGTCGTCGTGGCGTGCTCGCTTGTTTTGTTTGGCCCCGCGTGCGTCCTCGTGGGGTCAACGAGTGTGCGGGCCGCCGAGCCTCGGTGGTCGGCGCCCGTGGCGGGTGCGGTGCAGCGGCCCTTCTCCTACGGAAACGACGTCTTCTCGGCCGGCGCTCATCGCGGATTGGACCTCGGCGCCCGGCCGGGGGGAGCGGTCCGCGCGCCGTGTTCGGGCACCGTCGTCTTCGCGGGCCGCCTTCCCGCCGGCTCGCAAGCCGTGTCCATCGCCTGCGGTCGCTGGCGGGCGACTTTGCTGCCGCTCTCGGCGCTCAACGTCCGCAGCGGGTACCGAATTGAGCGGCATGCGAGCATCGGCACGGTAGGGCGCGATTCGAGCCATGCCGGCTTGCATCTCGGTGTTCGCAAGGAGGGAGACCGGTGGGGCTACGTCGATCCAGCGCCGTTGATCGCCGACTCGGGTCGTGTGCCTGAAGCACCGCCGCCGAGTGTGGCGCCGCGTGCTCCTAGGGCCAGTCCGCCTGCGGTTCCGGCGCCGCCCGCCCGGACGGAAGCGTCCGTGCGCGAGCATGACTCAGCTGGTCGAACCCAAGGGGCTGAGATTGCCCCCGGTCGTAGTGCGCCGACTTCAGAACGTGCTGCAAACGGGCGCATCGCGCCGCCTGCGGCGTGGCTGGGTGTGGCGCTGCTGCTGGGCGTCGCCGTCGGCTCGACGCCATTGCCCGCACGAGCGAGAATCTCGATTGAACTGATGCGGACGAAAAAAGTACGGCCCCTCAGCCGTTGAGCTGTCATGGGGCGAATCGCACAAGGCGAATCTGAGCAACTCACCGGGGCGCTGTCAGCCCTGGCGTCTGTTCAGCGCCTGGCCGCCCTTGGATTGGTCCCCATCAGCGACGACGAAGTTGAGAGCCACGGCGACAATGACGTAGTCGAGTCGTTGGTCGACGGCTTGCTGGGTCTCGACGGCGCAGTGCGAGTCCGCAAGGTCTCACTCGGCGTGACCCGGCAGGTGGTGTACGAGTCCGCCGCTCAAGGAGACACCGATCCCCGGGTCTGCGCTGACCCTTTGACGGATTTGGAGATCCGGGACATCACGCAGGCAATCCCTCCGGTCATCGCGCGAGACCACAACGGTGACGCAACGGCCGTGCTGGTCTCACTGCCCTCACGGACCGGGATGGTGAACGTCTTCGTCGTCGAACGAGGCGCGGTTTCAGTTCATGTCTCCGAGGATGACCTGCTACTCGCCAGGACGTTGCGCGACCAGTCAGCAATCGCGCTCGCGCTGCGTGACGCGCGGGCAAAGGCGCGCTTGGATCCCCTCACCGGTTGTCTCAATCACGGTGCGATGCACCCGCAGCTCGACAAGGAGATCGCGCGAGCGCAACGCCAAGCTTCGGCACTCTCATGCGTGATGATCGACATCGATGGCTTCAAGGAGATCAACGACGAACGCGGACATCCCGTCGGCGATCACGTGGTCCACCACGTCGGCAAGGCCCTGCTCGAGGAATGCCGCCGCTACGACTCGTGCGCGCGCTATGGCGGCGACGAGTTCTTGGTGATCCTGCCCGACACCGGCATTGTCGATGCGGTCCGAGCAGCAGAGAGAATGCGCGCCGCCGTAGCCCAATGGGCGGCGAACGACCCCCGCGTGGACTTCGCGGTGACGATCACCGCCGGAGTGGCCGATTGGCGCGCCGGCCAGAGCACCGCCGAACTGATCGAGCAGGCCGATCGCGCGCTGATGGCCGGCAAGGCTGCGGGCAAGAACTGCGTCGGCGTCTACTAGCCGGCCTGTCCAGCCTCGTGGTCTACGCGACTCGCGGAGGTGCGCTAACCCTCTCCGTGACGAGGAGCGCTTGTAGCCTTCAGCGCTCATGGCCTTCTACGTAACGACGCCGATCTATTACGTCAACGCCGCCCCGCACCTCGGGCACGCGTACACGACCATCGGCGCGGACGTGCTCGCCCGCCACATGCGCCAGCGTGGCGAACAGGTCTTCTTTCTCACGGGTACTGACGAGCACGGCGAACCTGTCGCCCAAGCGGCCGAGAAGCTCGGCATCTCACCCAAGGAGCTCGCCGATCGCAACGCACAGCGCTTTCAGGAGCTGATGCCGCGGGTCAACGCGTCCAACGACTTCTTCGTGCGTACGAGCGACGAGCGGCACAAGCGGCGCGTGCAGGAGCTCATGCAGCGCGTGTACGACAACGGCCACGTCTACAAAGGCCAGTACGAGGGCTGGTACTGCCCCCGCTGCGCGGATTTCAAGACCGACCAGGAGATGGGGCCCGAGCACACCTGCCCGATCCACCTCATCGGACTGGAGCTCGAGCGCGAGGAGAACTGGTTCTTCCGCCTCTCCTCGTTTCAAGAGCCGCTCGAGCGTCTGTATGAGACGCAAGAAGACTTCGTGCTTCCACGTCAGCGCTTCAACGAGGCACGCTCGTTCATCTCCGGAGGACTCCAGGACGTCTCGCTGTCACGAGCGAACCTGCGCTGGGGCGTTGAAGTGCCGTGGGATTCCGGGCACGTCTTCTACGTCTGGTTCGACGCGCTGCTCAACTACTTGACCGCGCTGTCGTTTGCCCGCGACGGCGAGGATCTCACCGACGTCATGTGGCCGGCGACCGTGCAAGTCATGGGCAAGGACATCTTGAAGTTCCACGCCGTCTTCTGGCCGGCGCTGCTGCTGGCCGCCGGACTGGATCTGCCGAAGCGACTGCTGGTGCACGGCTATCTGATGATGAAGGACGCTTCTGGCAAGGACATCAAGATGTCGAAGTCGCTCGGCAACGTCCTCGACCCCTTCGAGGTGATGGACAAGTTCGGCACCGACGCGCTGCGTTACTACTGCTTCCGTGAAGTGTCGTTCGGGCAAGACGGGTCGGTTTCTACCGTCACGTTCGGTCACCGCTATGAATCAGAGCTCGCCAACGAGTACGGCAACCTGGCGTCACGAACGCTGGCCATGATCAGCCGCTACCGCGACGGCGTGGTTCCCTCCACCGACGCCGATCCGGTGCTCGCAGGTGACTTCGAGACGCTTACACAGGAAGTCTCCGAGTTGCTCGACGCCACGGAGATCACACAAGCGCTGGAAGTGATCTGGCAGCGCGTGCGGCGATTGAACCGCTACGTCGAAGAACGCGCGCCGTGGAAGCTGGCCAAGGATCCCGAAGCGGCCGAAGCGCTTGACGTCACTCTGCGCTCGCTGGCCGACGGCCTGCGCGTGGTGACGATCCTCCTGCATCCGTACATGCCGGAGACCACCACCCGGCTGATGGACGCCATGGGCGAGGAAGAGGGGTTCTCCCTGTCGGGTGCCAGGTTCGGGACAGCTCGAGCCGAAGCGACAGTCACCACGCTCGACCCGCCGCTGTTTCCCAAGGTCCCGTGATCGACTCTCACACTCACCTCGACCTTGCGCCGCTGGGCGAAGACGAGGTCGTCGCCGCGGCGCAGGCTGCGGGAGTCTCGAAGCTGCTGACGATCGGCACGAACGTGCAATCCAGCCAAGCAGCGCTTGCCGCCGCCGAGCGCTACGACGGTGTGTGGGCGGGCGTCGGGCTGCATCCCAACAGCGCCGGGGACTTCGATGAGCGAGTGCTCGCCGAGCTGGCGGAACTGGCTGATCACCCACGCTGTCGGGCCATCGGCGAGACGGGGCTCGACTACTACCGTGATCGCGCTCCGCGTGAAGCTCAGGCCCGCGCCTTCCTGGCTCACATCGAGCTGGCGCGAAGCTACGAAAAGCCGCTGGTCATCCACACGCGCGAAGCCGACCAGGACACCCTCGACCTCCTGAGTCGACAGGCGCAAGGCCTGGAAGTCCTGCTGCACTGCTTCTCCATGCCCGGGCGCCTCGATGAGTGCGTGGAACGCGGTTACTGGATCTCCTTTGCCGGAAATGTCACCTACCCACGCAACTCGGAGCTCGCCGCGGCCGCCGCACGAGTGCCGCTTGACCGCCTGTTGGTGGAAACCGACGCGCCGTACCTGACGCCGCAGGCGGTGCGCAAGGACCGCAACCAGCCGGCGTTCGTCGTACACACGGCGCGTTTTGTCGCCGAAGCGCGCGGCATGTCCTACGAAGAGCTCGAACAAGCGGTCGAAGACAACGCCGGGCAGCTGTTCGGCTGGTGAACGACCTTCCGGCGCAACCGAGTCTGCGTCGCTTGCGTCAGTTCGGCGTGCGCCCGAAGCGCGAGCTGGGCCAGAACTTCCTGATCGACTCAAATCTGCTCGACGTGATCGGCAAAGCCGCCGAGTTGGCACCCGAAGACGTGGTCCTCGAAGTCGGCGGTGGGCTGGGCGTGTTGTCTGAATACCTGTCGGCGCGCACCGCCCACGTGCACGTGGTGGAGCTCGACCCGCGCCTGCGCGAGCCGCTGGAAGATGCCCTCGCTCCCTTCTCCAACGCGACGCTGCACATGGGCGACGCCGTCCGCATGGACTTCGCGGAAATGCGACCGCGTATCACCAAGGTGGTCGCCAACCTGCCTTACGGGGTGGCGGCGACGGTGATCCTCCAATCGATCGAGCAGTTGCCGCAGGCGAGCGTCTGGGTAGCGATGGTGCAGCGAGAAGTGGGGGAGCGGTTCGCCGCCGCGCCGAGGACTCCGGCTTACGGATTGCCCAGCGTGCTTGCTCAGCTCTCGTGCGATGTGCGCGTCTTGCGGGGTGTGTCGCGCAACGTCTTTCAACCGGTGCCCAACGTCGACTCGGTGTTGCTCGGATTGCGACGAGTCGCCGCCGCGCCTGCGCCTGAACTCCGCCGCATCGTCCAACAGGGATTCGCGCATCGGCGCAAGGCGCTGGCGGGCTCGCTCGCTCTCGCGGGCGCGTCCGAGCGCCCCAAGCAAGAAGTGCGCGACGCGCTGGAGCGCATAGGTCTGGCGCCCGATGCGCGCGCCGAGCAGCTCTCTCCCGCCCAGTGGCGCGAGCTCGGCGATGCCTTGGTGAGGGACGGTCAGGGGACGAGAGGAACACACTCGTGAGTGGTTGGACAGCCAAGGCGCCGGGGAAGTTCAATCACTGTCTGTTCGTCGGCCGCCCACGGCCGGAGGGAATGCACCCACTGGTTTCGGTCATGCAGCCTCTGTCATTGGCTGACGAGCTCACGCTTGAGCCGGCGCCAGACGGGGCGACGCGTGACTTGGTGATCTGTGAAGGCGTGACGGGCCCGAACCTAGCCGAAGAGGCGCTCGCGCTTTATCGCGCGGCAGGTTGGGACGGGCCGCTACAGCGGCTGACGATCCACAAGCGCGTCCCAGTCGCGGCCGGAATGGGCGGCGGCTCGGCGGACGCAGCTGGTGCACTTCGACTGGCGGCGGCAGCGGCCGGCACACCGGGTGACTCCCGCGCAGACGAGGCGGCGCCCCGTCTTGGCTCCGACGTTCCGGCCGCCTTGCTGGCGTCGCGGTGCTTGGTCAGTGGAATCGGCGAGCAGGTACGGCGTCTCCCGCTGCCTGGACCCTTCGCGGTCCTCGTGCTGCCGTCGCAATCCACTTTGTCGACACCGGCGGTGTACAGGGAGTTCGACGCCCTAGGGCTCGGGCGTTCCGAGAGCGAGCTGACGGAACTCGCTCGAGCGCTGGCCGCGGCCAGTGAGCGCGGCGATCCGCTACCGGCTGAGTTCGTCCACAACGATCTACAACCGGCGGCATTGTCGCTGCGTCCCGAGCTTGAGCAGACGTTGGCCGCAGCGGAGGCGAGCGGCGCCGATCACGTGCTGGTCTCCGGGTCCGGTCCCACTGTCGTCGGCCTCTTCCTCGGCGAGGACGGGTTCAGTCGCGCGCAAATGGCAGCCGCGGGACTTCGCAAGCATTACGCAGACGCCATTGCCACTGTCACGGTCGCGCCCGGTTTCGCCCAACCGAACCCTTGCTGAGGTTTGCGCGGGGGTGGGTGCGAATACGGCCGCGCCCCGGATCACGAAGCGGCGCCCAACCCATTGCGTCGTCGTCACGGTGCGCGACAATGACTGACCGACGATGAAGAGCACCGACGCCCTCTACGTGTTTGCTGGCCTGGCCGGGATTCTGACCCTCGTCGTCTGGATGGCGTGGATCGTCGTACCCGCCTGGCGCGCGTACGGCAGCTGGTGGGAGCGCTCGGTGGCGGCGGTGCTCAGCGTCTACGTCTTGGCTGCGCTTGTTCTCGCCGGCGCGGGCATCGGCTTTGCGCTGTTGTTCTACTCGCGGATTTGACTCCAGAACCCCCGCAGATGAGCGTCGGAGGCCCGGTCCAGACCTCCGCAAACGTAGATCTCGGGCGTCTCGATGCCGTCACGGAAGCGGTTGTCTCGGGTGCAGGCTTGCCTGAAGTCGTGCGAGCCGCCGCCCGCGCGCTCGATTGCTCGCTGGTGCTGATCGATCGCTCGAGCTCCGTCCTGGCGGTCGCGGCGCGTTCGCCAGCCGACGAACGCTCGCTGATGACCCAAGCCGCGGGCGTGCAGATTCACGAGCTGCGCGTCGGCGACAGTCCGGTCGGCCGGCTGCGGCTGCGGCCGCGGGGCGAAGGGCCTTCGCCGGCGTTGTTGCGCGTGGTCTTCACCTTGATCGCCTCTGAAGTCGAGCGCCTGCGGGCCCCCGACCGCGCATCTGAAGCGGCGCAGACCGCTTTTCTCAACGCGCTGCTCGATCGCACCGTGACCGACCGCGGCAACATCATCGCTCGCGGAGAAGAGCTCGGAGTCAAGCTCGCCGAAGGCGGTGCGGTGGTCGTGGTGCGGGCGCACCACTTCGCCGCCACCGAAGACGATTGGCGGCTGCGCGTCCTCAACGCCGCCGAGCGCCCGGCTCGCGTCAGCGTCCCAGGCTCGCTCGCCGCCATCATCGACCGCGACGGAGCGGGACACGCCGTCTTGCTGCTTCCCGTCCGCGATGGGCAGATCGTCCGGCGGGTCGCCGACTCGATCGCCCGTGAGCTCGCGTCGGCACTGTCGGGCTTGCGCTTCGCCGTCGGGCACTCTCGCGTGGCCATCGATCCGGTCGACCTTCACCGCGCCGGCCATGAGGCGATGCTGGCGGCCAACGTCGCCGAAGCGGACTCCGGCGGCGGCGAAAGTCAACCGACGCGCGTGCTCGCCTTCGAGGACACCGGCTCCTATCGGCTGCTGTTGCCCGCCATGAGCGAGGACCGAGCCGAGCTCAAGCGCTTCTACGCCGAGACGGTCGGTCCGCTCGCCGCCTACGACGAGCAATACGAAACGGACCTCGTGCAAACGCTCGAAACCTTCCTCGAGTGCGACGGCAACGTCGCGGGCACTGCGCAGCGGCTCTATACCCACCGCCACACCATTCGCTACCGGCTTGAGCGCGTGCGCGAGATCTCCGGTCTGGACGTCGGATCTACGGAAGGCCGGGAGAGCCTTTCGCTCGGCTTGAAGTCCATGCGCGTGCTCGGCATCCCGGCTCCCCGTGGGCCCGCCCATGAGGCCGGAGCGGCGGGCGGGCGCGTGCGGCGCGATTCCAAGGACCGTAGAGCTTGATGGTTTCGGTACTCGTGATCGCGGATGCTCCCCGCCCCGGCGAGTGCAACCGCGGACTCGAGCCACTGCTGGGTCCGGAGTCCTGCGCTCGTCTGCAGGAAGCGCTGATCAGACGGGCTGTCGCGTGGGCGCAAGCCATTGCGCCTGACGCCACGTTCGTTGCGTGCCATCCGCTGGACGCTGTCGGTGACTTCGCCACGCTGGTTCCCGCTGGCGTGACGATCACGGGTTACGCAGGTGCTGATGCGGGGGAGAGAGCGACGGGTGCAGCGCAGGCGGTCTTCGCGCGGGCCGGCCGGCCCCTGCTCGTGATTGGGACGTCGATGCCGTGGCTTGCGCCCTACCACGCCCGCGCAGCGGCCGAAGACCTTGCCGAGGGCTGCGACGTCTCTTTCGGCGTCGCGACTGGCGGTGGGCTGTACCTGCTCGCGATGGCGCGACCTCAGCCACGATTGCTGCAACTGGCCGGAGAAACCCACAACGGTGAGATGACCCGCCGCGTGAGCCGGCAGATTGCCGAAGAACTGGGACTGAGCGTGGGAATGCTCCATTACGAGCGAGCGCTGGATCGACCGCACGACGCCTATGCCATGGCGGCCGACCCGATGCTGCCGCGGCAGATCTCCGAAATCCTGCGGTTCGCCCGTCCCGCATGACTATCAGGCGGGAGGACCACCGAAATGCCGGCGGTCCGCCGGCCTCGCGAACGTTGGCGGCGACTACCTGCGGCGCTTGAAACGGAGCACGCGCACGTGCACCGACTGCTTCCCCGAGATCCGCATGGTGGGATCGTCGTAGACGCGCAGCTCTCGGCGCTTGCCTTTGACCCGGGTTCGCAGGGTCAAGCCGTCGTACCGGGAAATCGATGCCACTTCGGATTGCAGCCGGCGCTTCGCCCGTCGCATGACGGTCTTAGGGCTCTGAAGCTTGCTGCTGCGTGCTTGCGGGCTCCTCGCGAACTCGCCGGACTCCAGTAGAAGCTCTTCTTCGAAAGTCCGGTCAGCGCCCGGCCCGCGGAAGACCAACGTCCGGTGTCCGGGCCTCAACCCGCGCGGGACTTTGAAACGAAATGACCGGCGCAGGAACTTGCCGTTCTGGCGCAACAGGATTCGCACCCGCGCATGGCCTCCCGAAGGAACGCGACGCGGCATTGACACGTCCACGAGTTGAGCCAGCCGCGCGCCGCGATTCAGCGTCACTCGTGCACGGACGTCGCGCACGTGCAGCGGTCCGTACTTGAAGGACTCGACGGCCGCGATGGCGTGACCGAGGTCTTCCCCAGCGGCGCCGGTGACGCCGCTGCCGAGCCCGGAGGCACCTGAAGACTCCGAACCGGCGACGTAGGAATTGCAGAAGCGCAGCGGCCGGCCGAACTCTGACACCCGGATGCTCGCGCACATCCTGCTGCGAAGATTTCCTTGGGCATTGCCGAGCGCCCGGGAAACGCCCTCGGCGACAGCCAGCGGCGCCACGAACGAAACCGTCGACCCTCCCGAGGGATTGCCGACGTCCGTCTCGTCAGCTGCTTGCACCCGCGTCGTCTGGGTGACGCCGGCGTCTGCATCGGTCACGCGGACCTCGATCGGGATGGTTGGCGGCTTGCGGCCGGTGATGCCCGCGACGGCAGAAAAGCCGTCGTTGGTCAGCGTCCCGATCGTCCTGCCGGGAGCGGCGAGTTTGTAGCTGCCCCCGGTCAGGCTGGCTTGCGGATCGTTGACGACGCGGTAGACATAGGCGTCTTGCAGCAGCAGAGAGCGAGGGCCGGTCGTGTCGAAGCCGTGGCCAAAGGCCCAGACGCGGTTCGCGTCAACGTAAGACACGGTCCCGATCGCCGCCAAACGGATGTCTCCGGTCGAAAGCCCCACCGCCACGGCGGAACCGCCTCGGAGGGCGCGCCTCGGAGAACTTGCCAACGGCCCGGCGGGTGCGGCGAGGATGCGGCGACCGGAGCGCTCGGCCGCCGTCGTCACTTTGGCCGCCACGCGCGCAGACAACCCCGAAACGATCAGCGGAGTGTTCGTCGCGCTGGTGTTGCTGCGGCGACCGACGGGCCGCTCGCCTTGCGGCTCGGGAGATACCGCCAGGATTGCCTCGATCGGCGTGGCAAGCACTGCTTTGCCCTCGTATTCTCCGATCGCCTCGGAGATCGCCCCCGCCACGCGCGGCACCCCCGACGCGTCCGGACAGTAGATCGGCGACCCCGAGAAGCCGGGGCCGACGCCCGTCTCCGCGACGGCGGGGCCCGAAACGCTCACTAACAGCCCCGGTGTGCCGACGTTGGGTAAACCGTCCACGATGTCGAGGATTTCGACATCGAAGGCAACCGGATCGACCCCGCTTACGACCGAATAACCGGTGCAGCGCATGCCGGGGCGGACGTCGTCGAGCGCCATCACCGGATCGCCGGCGGCCGCCGGGGCCGCGGTGAAAGCAAGGCAGAGGAAAGTCGCGGCGGCGGTACGGCGAAGGTCCAAGTCCCGCCACCATAGGAGCCAGTCGGACCGGATGCAAGCGAGAAGGAACCCGGCTGCCGGGGGGGCGACTGGGGAGCCCGGATTCGAACCAGGACAAGATGCTCCAAAGGCACCTGTGCTGCCATTACACCACTCCCCACCTGAGCGGCGCCGCGACCATAGCAGCGGATCCGCTTTACCCTTCACAGGGTGAGCGCGCCAACCGTCGTAATCCTCGCGGCGGGTCAGGGTACCCGCATGCGGTCGTCCACGCCCAAAGTCCTGCATCCGGTCTGTGGGCGTCCCATGATCCTCTGGCCGGTGGCCGCCGCGCGGGCGGCCGGTGCGCGCAAGGTCGTGGTCGTCGACAATCCGGCGCGCGCCGTCGCCGCTGTGCTGCCCCGAGGCGTCGAGCTCGCCATTCAGCACGAGCCGCGCGGCACGGGCGACGCCGTCCGCGCCGCGGCGCAGCACATCGATCCCGCGTCGCCGGTCATCGTTCTCGCTGGCGACGTGCCCTTGGTGACTCCCGGAGCGCTCGAGCTGCTCGCGCGCGCGCACATGCAATCCGGGGCAGCCGCCACCATGGCCACCATGGTGTTGAAAGACCCGTCAGGCTACGGCCGCGTGGTGCGGGCGCCCGACGGTTCGGTCGAACGCGTCGTGGAAACCAAAGTGGCGAGCGACGCGACGCCCGAAGAACTCGCTATCCGAGAAGTGAACACCGGGGTGTTGTGCTTCCACGGTGCCGACCTGCTCGGCGCGCTGGGCGAGCTCACCGCCGACAACGCCCAGGGCGAGCTTTATCTTCCGGATGTGCTTCCGATCATAAGGCGCGCCGGTCGCCGCGTTCAGGCGCACGTGCTCGACGATCCGACGATGATGCTTGGCGTCAACGACCGCGTCGACCTCGCGGACGTCACCGCCCACGCGCACCGCCGGCTGCTGGAAGCGCACATGCGTGCGGGGGTGACGATCGTCGACCCCCGATCGACGCAAATCGATGTCGGCGTGATCATCGGTCAAGACACCGTCATCGAGCCGGGATCGATATTGCGCGGCGCGACTTCGGTCGGAACGGGCTGTGTGATTGGGCCGTCGAGCACGGTGATCGACTCCAGGATCGGCGACGACACCACCGTGCTGCATGCCTACGTCAACGGAGCCCGGCTAGCTTCGGGCGTCAATGTGGGGCCGTTCGCCTACCTACGACCGGGAACTGACTTGCGCGACCGGTCGAAGATCGGGACCTTCGTCGAAGTCAAGAACGCTGTCGTCGGAGCCAACACGAAAGTGCCGCACTTGTCTTACGTCGGGGACGCCGACGTCGGAGACAATTCCAACCTCGGGGCCGGAACGATCACGGTCAATTACGACGGGCGCCGGAAGCACCGCACGACGATCGGCTCCAACGTGCGCGGTGGGTCTGACACCATGTTCATCGCTCCGGTCACGGTCGGAAACGGGGCGTGGACGGCGGCCGGGTCGGTAATCACCGAGGACGTGCCGCCGGGCGCGCTGGGCATCGCCCGCGCGCGGCAAACCAACGTCGAGGGCTACGTGGACCGCAAGACCGCAGAAAAGGGAGAGCAGTGACGTATCACGCTCCGTCCGCCCGGACGCGTAAGTTCGATTCCCTCATGCCGGTGGCCGAAGTAAGTCCTTCGCTGGGGTCTTCGCTGGATCTTTCCTACGGCAAGCGGCTGATGCTGTTCTCCGGGCGGTCGAACGAGAATCTCGCCGCCAGTATCGCCCACAAGCTCGGCATCGATCTCGGCGGCGTGACATTGAAGACCTTCTCCAGCGGCGAGGTCTATTGCCGCTTCGAGGAGTCGATTCGCGGCGCTGACGTCTTCATCGTCCAGCCGATGTGCGCCAATCCCGAGCGCGGGCTTGACACCAACGACGCGCTGATGGAGCTCCTGGTGATGATCGACGCCGCCGTTGGAGCGTCGGCTCACCGGGTCATCGCCGTCACCCCGTGGTACGGCTACTCCCGGCAAGACAAGAAGTCGAAGCCCCGTGAGCCGATCTCCGCCCGCCTGGTGGCGCGGATGCTTGAAACCGCCGGGGCAGATCGCGTCTTGACGATGGACCTGCACGCCGGCCAGGTGCAGGGCTTCTTCTCAAAGCCCGTCGACCACATGACGGCGCTGTTCATCCTCACCCAGTACTTCAGGGACCTCAACCTTGAGGACCTTGTCATCGTCTCACCGGACGCGGGGCGCGTGAAGCTGGCCAACAAGTTCAAGGAAGAAGTGGGCGCGGAGCTGGCGATCCTCAACAAGGAGCGGCCGGCGCAGCAGGTGGCCGAAATCGCGTACGTGATCGGCAACGTGAAGGGGAAAACCGCGGTCATCGTCGATGACATCATTGACACTGCGGGCACGCTGCGGGCGGCCGGAGAAGCGGTCAAGGCCGAAGGGGCCAAGCGCGTCTTCGCCGCAGCCACGCACCCGGTGTTCTCGGGCAACGCCTTCAAGAATCTCGCTGCATCGCCGTTTGAGCAGATCGTCGTGACCGACACGATCCCCTTGCAGCACGGTGCGCCGGACAACATTCGAGTCTTGTCGGTCGCCGACCTGCTTACCGACTCCATTCGCCGCATCTTCACCGACGACTCCGTGGCCGAGGTCTTCGGCGGCGAGAACCAGCTCTTCTGAGCAAACGTCCTCCCGCGGCGCGGCTGGCCGAGCAGCTCGGGCTCGACGATGATGAGCTGCTCGCTGTCTTGGACGCCGATCCACTCAGCATCGTCTCGGGCGAACTCGATCACCGGCCGGAAGTGGCGATCCTGCTTGCCCTTGTCTCCGAGGCCGCCGAGCAGGCGGGGGAAGGAGTCCTGCGCCGATGGGCGCGGACGTCGGGCCCTGCCGGCGCCCCGCTCGACATGCTGCTGCGCCGCGACTTCGCGGCGTTCGAGGCGGCGCTCGGTGAGCTCGGCGACCGGGGCTTGATCATCCGCCGGCGGGAGCGCTGACGCCGGCTACTTCCGGTCCGGACGCTTCTCGCCCGGCCAGGTCCCGGTCAGATACGCCCAGCTGCGAGCGCCGTAGCGATCGACGACGACGCGCGTCGTCTTGAAGATCATGCCCTGTAGCGCAGCCGCGGTCAGGAGTTTCTGCCAGGACACTTCTTGGGTGGTCGCCTTGGGCGGATCTTCTGCGTCGATCTTCGACCACGCGAAGTTGAACAGCCGCCGGCCGAGCAATGCCCCAAAGAGGCCGAGGACGATGCCGATGGGCTTATAGATCAGCTTCACGCTCGCCAGCCTAACGGGCTTGCCGCTTCGTCGCAGGGATCGCCGCTGGTACGGGTAATTAGTAACAATTCGCGCACGGTCTGCCGATACTTCTTTCAGGAGCCGACGATGCAAGAACACGAAGCCGACGCCCTGTTGCGACGGGCCCTGACCGAACCTGAAGCCTCTGTCGCGGTGGCCTTGAAAGTCGGCGGCCTGCCTCTCTGCGGGGCACTCACGGTCGTCTTCCACGGCCGCCGCGATCTCGCAACGCTCCAGACGTATGTGGCGCACGGGCGCCGGGGAGCCGGGGACGCCGTCAAAGGCAACGATCTGCTGCGTGTGCCTTGCGACCTGGACCTCGCGGCCGCCGAAGACCGCGATGACGCCGAGAAGCTCTACGCCGAGCAGGCAGCGACCATTCGCGACGCCCTGGTCAGCGCCGACACGGTGCTCGAGTTGTGGCGGGAATCGCTGCAAGAGCTCATCGGGAGCTCCGTGAAGCTCGACAGGCGCGTCAACATCGACGCGAACCTGCCGGCGCATCGCTTGCTGCCGGCGGCGCTGGTGGCGCCCGACAAGGGTTTGACGGTCACCGCCGTGTGCGAAGCGAGGCCGCTGGCAGACGGACGTCCGCCGGCGGGGATTGCTTGCGCGCAATCCGACGTCACCCGGATATATCCGCTATCGGGCGATCCCGAGGATTGCATCGACGACTTCCTCCGCGCTGCCGCTGAACGCGCGCGTCTCTCCCGCGAGCAGCTCCGCCACCAAGAGGCATCGGTGCGGCGCTTCCTCGAGATTTCCGGTGACGAGTGAGTTCTCGTAGGGCGCGGCGCCATGCCGGCGCTTGACCGTTACTAACCTGCGAAGGATGCCGTCACGCTCAGCGCGTTCACCGGAGGCTTTCGGCGAGCCGCCCGATGACCCGCTTGCTGAGGTAACGGCGGTGCCGACGGTCCGCAGGCGAAGGCGCCGTGCGGTCATGACGGCGATCGGGTTCGGTGTCGTCGGCTTTTTGATCGCCTCGTTCCTGCTCGCGCGCGGACTCAGTGGCGCCAGCGTGGAGAGGGCTCGTGTTGCCGATGTGGTGCGCGCACAGGCGCAAGGTCACAGCGAGCAGGTGATCGCCGCCCTTCCGGCGTGCCGGCGCGAGCCCGCCTGCGTTTCTCTCACCCGCGCCCGTACGCGGGAACTCGCGCGCCGTGGGCGGTTGGAGATTCTCGCCTACGAGCCTTCGGTTCGCATCACTCCTACCGTGCACACCGGCACAGGTCGCGTCGCTTGGCGGGTGGCCCCGGGCCGTCCTGTCGTTCAATGTGTCGGAGTGAGGCGCAGCGGGATAATGGCGGCGCCCGAGATCGAGCTGCTGTCGCTGTCTGACCCCATCCCGGCGGCAGCAAGCTGCCCCTGACGTCCGCCGGCGGTTCACCGGACGCGCTGAACCACCGATCTCTAAGTCGTCAGGGGCGTTCTAAGCGTCAGCCGACGCGCTGTGGTCGCCGGGCAGGGGATGGAGACGGCGTGTGGGCGGGGCGCCGCCGGCGCTCACGGTGACTCTCGGCCAGCGAGCCGCGCCCGCGCAACCGCAAGGAAGCCTGCTCGGCGTCTCGCAGTGGAAGCGTCCCGGACGGTCGCGGCTTCGGCGACCAATGCAACGGCTGGTTGCCTCCGCCATCGCCTCCGTCGTCGTCGGAATCACCTTGATCGCCGTTCCAACGCTGGTGCCGTTCGGAACGCACGAGCATCAGAAAAAGTCCTGCAGCCATGCAGACCATGGCGAGGTGGATGACTCCGAAGATCAATACGCCGTCTGCGAGCACCGGGTAAGTGTTACCCGGACAACGCGCTGCGTGCACCAGACGACGCGTTCCGAGACAGCGCGCGGACCAGATTTCGCTAGGATCCGCGGTCCTCATGGCCGCTTCTGACACGACGACACTCGAGCTCGCCGCGCGCGCCCCCGAAGGCAGTCGCGCCGCTCGCCGCCTCCGCCGGGAGGGCAAGGTCCCCGGCATCATCTATGGCACGGGCACCGAGCCTCAGACCTTCGCCGTCGACGCGCGGATATTGCGTAACACGCTCGCTCACGCCCATGCGGTCGTCGAGGTCAGCCTCGATGGTGGCGCTTCCGTGCCCGTCATGGTCAAAGACCTACAGCGGCACCCAGTCCGCTCCGAGGTCGTGCACCTCGACCTCCAGATCGTGCGGATGGACGAGAAGATCCAGACGACGGTGACGCTGGCGTTGACCGGCGCCGATGTAGCGCCTGGCGTCAAGGCCGGTGGCATCCTCAACCAGGAACTGGTTCAACTCAACGTCGAAGCCTTGCCCGGTGATGTTCCGGACACCATCGAGCACGACGTCTCAGAGCTCGAAGTCAACGCGACCGTTCCGGTTTCAGATCTAGTGCCGCCACGTGGTGTCACGCTGCTCGACGAACCAGAAGCCGTCGCGGTGACGATCACCGCTCCGACGCTTGATCCGGTCGAGGACGGGATCGACCTCGAAACCCAGCTCGTGGGTGACCAGGAGCAGGCCGAAGCCCAGGCCTCCGGCGACACGGCCGAAGAAGCGCAAGAGGGGTCGGACGCGTCCGGCGCCTCCGACGACTCCTGAAGCCCTTCACGGGCGCTCCGGTCGACTGGCTGATCGCCGGCCTGGGCAACCCCGGGCCGCGTTATGCGGGGACGCCGCACAACGTCGGCTTCGACGTCGCGCGAGAGCTCGTTCGCCGTTGGGATCTGGCCAAGCCGCGCAACAAGTACGCCGGCGAGCTGAGTGAAGGCAGGACGCGACCCGGAGGTCCGCGGGTCGCTGTCTTGCTGCCGCAGACGTATATGAACGAGGCCGGGCGTTCAGTCGGCCCCGCTTGCGGCGCCTACAAGCTCGACCACGGCCATTTGATCGTCGTCCACGACGAGATCGACCTCAAGTTCGGTGAGATTCGCTCGCGCCTCGGCGGCGGGCTCGCCGGCCATAACGGCTTGAAGTCACTCAAGCGCGAGCTTGGCGGGGTGGACTTTCACCGCATCCGGGTCGGAGTTGGGCGGCCCGACTCGACCGATCCAGAGATCGTCGCCGCGTACGTGCTCGGCCGCTGGCGACAGACCGTCTCTGAAGTGGCGGACCTGATCGGCAGGGCAGCCGACGAAGTGGAGCACTTGCTCGAGCAGTCGCCCGGGGACGCCTAGCCAGCCGGCCGCAGTAGCGGTCGAGTGTCTCCCGGTTCCCGGTCGGCCGCAACAGCAAAAAGGGCCGTCCGACAAAGCCGGACGACCCTTTTGGTAGATGTGACGGCCGCGGCGGACCACGGCCGTCAAGCGACTTGCTTTTGCTTACCTGGCGGTGGAGCCAGTGCCCGTGCCAGTGGTGGTGCGATCCGTCGTGGACCCGTCCTTTACGAAGCGGCCGCTGCGGTCGTCGCCAGCGATGCCCGTCGTGTCGTTGGTGTGCTTGCGGGTCTTGGACATCAGTGCAGCGATGATGCCGAGAGCGGCGAGCGCGACGTGCAGGGCGTTGTCGGGGCCGTTGACCGGGATGATGCCGAGGATGTCCTTGCCGTCGATCAGGCCGAGGATGGCGACGAGGCCGTAGACCAGGCCGAATGCGAGGGCGACGGCCTTGGCGGAGGGGCGCTTACTCGCAGCGGCGAGCAGGACGACGCCCGAAGCGAGGTGAACGATGTTGTGCCAGCCGTTGACTTCGAAGCCGAGCAGAGAACCGCCCTGGACGTTGCCGTTCGGCACGGATCCGATGCCGAAGCTCGCGTTGACCAGGAAGCCGAGCAGACCTGCGAGCAGCAGCGCCGCTCCGGCCAGCAGGCAGTACCACTGCGCTGGCGTGCGTCCCTGCTTCGCGTCGTTTCCGTACCTGCCTTGGTGTGGAGCCATGGGCCCTCCTATCGAACTACTAAAGGTTTCTTAAAGCGGTGATACCCCGATCTGACCTTTTGCTAAGCGTCGAAATGACGTTTCCTTTACGCCAGGTTTATGGTCGATCGCCACCGCCGTCACTCCTATGTACGAAGACGGGGCAGCGGGGGTTCATAGACTCCTTGCCACGCCGCCCGCCCGCCCGGGCGGTTCGCTGGTGTGCCCACTCGCATGTCGCTTCGCCCTCTCCTACGCCACCTCGAATACGACAAGGACGCCACTCGCCTGGCCGACCAGGGCGGGAGGGCGTTCGTCTCGTTCTCCGCGCGCGCGTTCGTCACCGCGGCGCTCGCTGACCGCAACCCGCGCCAGGCCACGCTCGTCGTCGCGGGCGACGACCGCGCGGCGCGCGACCTCGCGTCGGACCTGCGCACATGGCTCAAGCCGCGTACCGTCCGCTTCTACCCAAGCCGCGGTGTCACCTACGAGTCGCACCTTGCGCCGCCGCCGCACCTCGTCGGGCTGCGCGTCGCGGCGCTCGACTCGCTGCTTGAGCGTTCCGAGGGCACGGAAGCACCGGTGGTCGTGGTGTCCGCCGTGGCGCTGTCGGAGAAAGTGCCTGACCCGGCGTTGCGCCCGCACGGCTTTGTCCTGCGCAAGGGCGACCTGCTTGACGTCGACGAATGCGCCGCCCAGCTGGTGGCTGCGGGTTACGAGCGGGTCGACCAAGTCGAGGAACGCGGCCAGTTTGCCGTTCGCGGCGGGCTGCTCGACATCTATCCCGCGACCGAAGACCGCGCCGTCCGCGTCGACCTCTTCGACATTGAAATCGACTCCCTGCGCTGGTTTTCGACGTTCACGCAGCGGTCGCTCGGCGACATCGACCGCGTCGAAATCGCACCTGCGGCCGAGTTGGCCCCCGAGCATCGCGAGCTGGCCGAGATGGCCGCCACCCAGGACGAGGACCGCCCAGACATCGCGGAGCTCCTGCCGGTCGACCGCTTCCTGCCGCTGCTCGACCTGCTTCCCAGCGAGGCGACGGTCCTGATCGCTGCCGAAGAAGATGTCGAAGCCGCGCTGCGAGACCACTGGGAAGACGTCTGCGCGGCCTTCCACGACACGGACGCTCACCACCTCTACGTCCGCCCCGACGACATCCGCGCGGCGCTGGACAAGCGCGCGGCGGCGCGGTTGTCGTCGATCTCTTCCGATCAGTCGGTCGAAGTCCGCGCCCAAGCCGCCGACTTCGCTGCGCGCTCGCTCAAAGTCGCCGAACCGGAGCTCGAGAAGCTCGTGCGCTCCGGTTACAAGACCCTGGTGTCGTGGCCGCAGCGCGGCGCAGGAGAGCGGGCCGCTTACAACCTGGCCCGCTTGCGGGCGAGTTGGGACACCGGCGACGGGAACGGCCTGCTCTTCGCCGAAGCCAGCCTGCGCGACGGCTTCATCGCCCCGCAGCTGAAATTGGCGGTGGTTCCCGAGCATCGGCTGCTGCACCGCCGCCGGGCTGCCACGCCCACCACGCGCAAGGGCCGGGGCTTGCTGCGCTCGTTCGCCGATCTGCGCACGGGCGACATCGTGGTGCACGAGGACCACGGCGTGGCACGCTTCGCCGGGTTCGACACCAAGAGCGTGGCCGGGGTCACGCGCGACTACCTGGAACTCGAGTTCCAGGGCTCAGACAAGGTCTTCATGCCGGTCGAGCAGCTGGCGAAGATCTCCCGCTACATGGGCGCGGGCGCCGCCCATCCTCAGCTGTCCAAGCTCGGAGGCAAGAGCTGGGAGACGATGAAGGCACGCGCGCGCCGTGCCGCCCAGGAACTGGCCGGGGAGCTGCTGAACCTGTACGCCGAGCGCCGGCGCCGGCGCGGCCACGCATTCCCGCCGGATTCGGACTGGTTGCGCGAGTTCGAGGACCGCTTCCCGTATTCCGAGACGCCTGACCAGCGCGAAGCGATCGACCAGGTGAAGGCCGACATGGAGTCAGAGCGCCCGATGGACCGGCTGATTTGCGGCGACGTCGGTTACGGCAAGACCGAAGTCGCCCTGCGCGCCGCGTTCAAAGCCGCCGAAGCCGGCAAGCAGGTGCTGGTACTCGTCCCGACGACGATCCTCGCCCAACAGCACTACGGGACGTTTTCAGAGCGCCTGCGCGACTACCCCATCACGGTCGAGCACGTCTCCCGCTTTTTGTCGGCTGCGCAGCAGCGCGAGGCGGTCAAGCGCTTTTCCGAGGGCAAGGTCGACGTCCTGATTGGCACTCATCGCATCCTCTCGCGCGACGTGCGCGCCAAGGAGCTCGGGCTTCTGATCGTCGACGAGGAGCAGCGCTTCGGCGTCAAGCAGAAGGAGCTGCTGCGCCAGCTCAAGCTCAAAGTCGACGTGATCTCGATGTCGGCGACGCCGATCCCGCGCACCTTGCAGATGTCCATGGCGGGAATCCGCGACATCACCGTGATCGAGACGCCGCCCGAGGGTCGGCGCCCGGTGAAGACCTACGTCGGCGAATACGACGAGCAGCTCGTCAAGCAGGCCCTCGAGCGCGAGGTCGCGCGCGAGGGCCAGGCCTTCTTTCTGCACAATCGCGTCGAAGACATCGAGGAGACGGCCGAGCGGCTGCGCGCCCTGTGCCCGAAGCTGCGCTTCGAAGTGGCGCACGGCCAAATGGACGAGCACACGCTGGAGGAGCGGATGATGGGCTTCGTCCGCGGCGAAGCGGACGTTCTCGTGTCCACGAGCATCATCGAATCCGGCATCGACATTCCGCAGGCCAACACGCTCATCGTCGACCGCGCCGACCTCTTCGGCCTCTCGCAGCTCTACCAGATCCGCGGGCGCGTCGGGCGCTCGCGCGAGCGCGCGTACGCGTATCTGCTGTATCCGAGCGCCGCTGCCCTGACCAAGGAAGCCGCCGACCGTCTGTCGGCACTGTCTGATTACACCGAGCTCGGATCCGGCTTCAAAGTCGCGATGCGCGACCTCGAGCTGCGTGGCGCCGGCAGTCTGCTCGGAGACGAGCAGTCCGGGCACGTCGCGGCCCTCGGCTTTGAGCTCTACATGCAGATGCTCGACGAAGCCGTCCAGGAGCTTGGCGGAGAGCAAGAGGGCGAGGAGCTGCCCGAACCGGTGCGCCTCGACGTCAACGTCGATGCCTACGTCCCCGCCGACTACATCCCCTACGAGCAGGCCAAGGTCGACGTGCACCGGCGGATCGCGGCCGCGCGCGAGAACTCCGATCTCGAAGAGCTGCGGACGGAGCTCATCGACCGCTTCGGGGAATTGCCCGAACCGCTGGAAAACCTGGTCTCCCTGCAACAGGCGCGGATCAAGCTCGGGCAAGCCGGGGCGCGCGTGGTCACGTTCCGCGCCGGGCGCTTGTCGGTCACTCCGGTCGAGCTCGATTCGGTTCGCGCCCGCAAGCTGCGCCAACAGATGCCGGGAGCGCTGTATGAATCTGGACGCTCGCAGCTTTCCTTCCGCGTTCCCGACGATCCGGTCAAGCGCTTTCCCGCCGTGGTGGAAGTCGCCGACAAGCTCTTGGCCGTGCAGCGCGAAGCAGCCTGAAGCCGCGTCCATACGTCCGCTACCCTCAACCCGCTTATGACGAGACTCATCCGCCTGCTCGCCCTGCTCTCTCTGCTCGCGCTTTCCGTCGCCCTTACGGCGTGCGGAGGAGTCTCGGACGACGCAGTGGCCGAAGTTGACGGCGAGGCGATCGAGAAGACCGAGTTCAACCAGTACATGACTCTGGCCGCCAAGCAACAGGGTGCGACGGTACCCAAGCCGCCCACCTATACGGCGTGCATCGCGGCGAAGCGCAAGCAGACGCCACCGCCGGCCAAGGGGCAGCCGAAGATAACCGACGAGGCGCTCAAGTCGCAGTGCAAGCAGGAGTACGAGAACCTGCGCAACACCGCTCTCGGGGCGACGATCAACTCCACTTGGATCGAGAAGGAAGCCGAGGAGCAGGGCATCAAGCTGACTGACGCCGAAGTCCGCAAATCCTTTGAAACGCAGAAGAAGCAGCAATTCCCGAAGGAAGCGGATTACAAGGCGTTCCTCAAGCAGTCCGGCCAGACCGAAGCGCAGCTGCTGCAGCAGGTACGCACCACAGAGCTTGCCAACAAGATCACCGAGAAGGTGACCAAAGGCAAGGACGAGGTCTCAGACGCCGAAGTCGCTACCTATTACAAGGAAAACACCGAGACATTCGGCACACCGGAGACTCGTGATGCCCGCGTAGTGCTGACTCGCGACAAGGCCAAAGCCCGTCGGGCGCGCGCCGCGCTCGAGGGTGGCGACTCGTGGGCGAAGGTAGCCAAGAAATACTCCGTCGATCCGGCGACCAAGAACTCGGGCGGCAAGGTCCAGGGGATCGCCGAAGGGACCGAGGACACTGGCCTCCAGAGCGCCGTGTTCAAGGCGAAGAAGGACCAGCTGGTGGGTCCGGTCAAGACCCAATTCGGCTACTACGTCTTCGAAGTCGAGAAGACCACCAAGGCAACGCAGCAGACGCTCGCTGAGTCTCGGGGGACGATCCGGCAGACGCTGGGCGGTCAGAAGAAGGACAAAGCACTGCAGGCCTTCGTGAAGTCTTTCAACAACAGGTGGAAAGAAAAGACGGAGTGCGCCGAGGGCTATCAGGTACCAGACCTATGCTCGAACGCGCCCGCGCCGAAGAACACTCCGACCCCGACTCCCGCCGGATAGCGCCACCTTCACCGTGAGCGCGCCCGAAGAAGTCGCCGGCGCGCTCGCGCGCTTGGATGAGCTGACCCGCCGCTTGCGGCGCGACTGCCCTTGGGATCGCGCACAAGACGCTCGTTCGATCGTGCCACACACCGTCGAAGAGGCTTACGAGCTGGCAGCCGCTGCCAATTCCGGAGACGACTCCAAGGTGCTCGACGAGCTCGGCGACGTGCTTTTCCAAGTGCACTTCTTAGCTCTGCTGCTCGAAGAGCGGGGTTCGGGATCGCTGGTCGAAGTAGCCGAGCACTGCCACGAGAAGCTCGTGCGCCGCCACCCCCACGTATTCGGCGACGCCCAAGCGCAGACGCCTGACGACGTGCGGCGCCGCTGGGACGACATCAAAAGCAGCGAAAGCGGCCGCGAGCCGGGCATCTTCGGAGAAGTGCCGGAGTCCTTTCCAGCTCCCCTGTACGCTCGCAAGATCCAGCGGCGCGCCGCCTCCACGGGCTTTGACTTTCCCGAAGTCCCTTACGACGCCATCGAAGGTGAGCTGCAAGAGCTGCGCGAAGCGCGGTCGCAGGAGGAGCGCTTCCACGAAGCCGGCGACGTCCTCTTTGCGGCGGTCAACGTCGCCCGCAAGCTCGAAGTCGATCCTGAGCTTGCGCTACGGGCCGCGTCTGAGCGCTTCCGCGGCCGGGTGCAGCGGGCAGCCAGCCTCGCCGCAGCAGATGGTGCCGAGTGGGAGCAGCTTCGTTCTGAAACGCAGCTGGGCTACTACGCCCAAGTCCGCCTTGAGGAAAGCGGCCTCACGGACGACGCCGCCGTGATTCGCGGGCAATCGCAGGCTGCCACGCCTGGCCTTGCGCCCGCCGCCGGCCTCGACACGGACACTGCCGGGTCTGACGCGGCCGCGACCCGCCCTGATGGGGACGCCGCCCCGCACGGAACTGAGAGACACCAAGGAGATCGATCGTGAGCCAAGTCGAGAGCGTGCATGCTCGTCAGATCCTCGACTCCCGTGGAAACCCGACAGTGGAAGTCGAGATCGCCTTGCGTTCCGGCGCAAGCGGCCGCGCCGCCGTGCCGTCTGGCGCCTCCACCGGCGAGTTCGAAGCCACCGAGCTGCGCGACGGGGGGCAGAGCTGGGCCGGCAAGGGAGTCTCGCGCGCCGTTGGCCACGTCAACGGCGAGATCTTCGAAACCATCAAGGGCTTCGACGTGCTGGACCAGCAGGGCTTGGATCGGCGTTTGATCGAGCTCGACGGGACACCGAACAAGTCGCGTCTAGGCGCCAACGCCATTCTCGGCGTGTCGCTGTCCGCGGCCCGCGCCGCCGCGGCGGAAGAGCGTCTGCCACTGTGGCGCTACCTCGGCGGCGAGTCCGCGCGAGTGCTGCCGGTCCCGATGATGAACGTTGTCAACGGCGGGGCACACGCCGACAATTCCGTCGACTTCCAGGAATTCATGGTCGTGCCGTGCGGAGCAGCGTCTTTCTCCGATGGGCTGAGAATGGGGGTTGAAGTCTTCCACCAGCTCAAGAAGACGCTGCACGACCAGGGACTGGGTACGGGCGTTGGCGACGAGGGCGGCTTTGCGCCGAACTTGGACAGCAACGAGGCAGCGCTCGGCGCTCTAGTGGAAGCGATCCGCGGCGCGGGCTACGAGCCTGGCTCCGATCTCGTCATCGCGCTGGACCCGGCCACCAGCGAAGTTCACCGTGACAGCGTTTACGCACTCGAGCATGAGGGCCGCTCGCTCTCGTCGAACGAGATGGTGGACTACTGGGCCGACGTGTGCGACCGCTATCCGATCCTCTCGATCGAGGACGGCATGGACGAAGAGGATTGGGGCGGGTGGAAGACCCTGACCGATCGCCTCGGGAGCGCCGTCCAGCTCGTGGGGGACGATCTCTTCGTGACCAACACGCAGCGGCTCAAGCGCGGTATCGACTCGGGTGTCGGCAATTCGATATTGGTCAAGGTCAATCAGATCGGCACTTTGTCGGAGACGCTCGCGGCGATCGACATGGCGCGGGAAGCGGGATACACCGCCGTGATGTCGCATCGCTCGGGCGAAACCGAGGACACGACGATCGCCGACTTGGCCGTGGCTACGGGTTGCGGGCAGATCAAGACGGGCGCTCCCTCGCGTTCTGACCGGGTCGCCAAGTACAACCAGCTTCTACGCATCGAAGAAGCGCTCGGCGCTGACGCGGAGTACCCGGGTCGCTCCGTGTTCCGTTCCTGACGTAAAGCGCCCGTGGAGGGCCGTTTGCTGAAAGCGGCAGTTCAGTGAGAAGGACGTCCACCCAGGTGAGCGAAGAAGCGGCGTGATGGCGGCCCAACACCTTTCCCGGATCCAGTGGGACCGCGTGGCGCGCTGGGCGCTGCTTGCGGTCCTGTTTCTCATCGTCTACGCGTACATCGGGCCCGCGCGCTCGCTGCTCGCCGCATACCGCGAGGCCGACGCCAAGCAAGCGCAAGTGGCGGCGCTGAAAGCGCGCAACGCCCAGCTGGCAAAGCGCGAGCAAGCGCTGCAGACGGCTGCGACGCTGGAGCGGGAAGCCCGGCTGCTAGGGATGGTGCGCGCGGGGGAGCGAGCGTACATCGTCAAGGGACTGCCCGCCGACAAGCGCTGACATCGCTTCGGCGCCAACGGCATGGGAGCTATAGCCTTTGCCCATGCCGTTCGACACAGCAGCGCACCAGTGGAGCGACGGGCTGAGCCGGCTCGCGCAGGCCCCCGCAGATGAGCGTGATGCACTGGAGCGCGTGACTTCGGCGATCCAGGCTCGGCTGCGTCAGCGGCTCGGTGGTCCTTACACGAGCGAAGAGCTGGTCGCGCTGTACGAGGAGGGCACGACGTGGTGTTCTGAAGTCGCGCTGGAAGTCGCGCCGGACGAGCCGTACGCTTGGGATGCGCGCACGGTGGTCGACGCCGCGTTCGGTCGCTACCTACAGGGCGCCACCGACTACGCCGGCGGCAAGCGCATCACCTAGTCGGCGTCGACAGATCCGGCTCGACGGATGACGATCTGGTCTTCGTCGATCGTCACTTCGACGGAACGGTGACCCGCCCAGTGCTCGGCATAGACAGCGTGGTCGGCTACCGCGGGATCGAGCCACAAGCCGTAGCCCTCTTCGCCGTGGTCGAAAGTGCCTTCGAGCGTCTTGGCGTTGCCCGTCCGGCGCCGGGAGCGGCCACCGCGACGACGGCGCCGTGGTCGCGTCGCGTCGTCGGGATCCTCCTCGTCGGATTCAGGCCCGGAAGACTCGTCGCCTTCGCTGCCTTGCGCTTCAGCTCCTGCTTCCAGCGCCAAGCGGGCGGCCTCTTCGGCACGGCGTGCCTCTTCTTCGGCTCTACGAGCCGCTTCCTCGGCCTCGCGCGCGGCTTGCTCGGCCCGACGGCGCTCTTCCGCTTCGAGTTCGGCGGCGATCGCGGCGTCGTCTTCGGCGCGCAAGTCGACTTCCTCGGCAAATCCGTTGGCGTCGTCGCCATCGACTTCGAGCGCCTGCTCGCGCTTGAAGGCCTCGATTTGCTGCACTGTTACTTCAAGTTGGTGGGCGATCCACGCATCAGTTCGGCCTTGCCGCACCCAAGTGCGGATCTGGTTGAGCTGGGGACGCAGAGAACGGCGTGTCATCGGCGCCGGACACTACCGCAACCGACGGCGAATCAGGGGCTTGGCCCTTCCGTATTTCGTCCAAGGCAGTTAAGCTGCCGCGATCGCTCCATAAGGAATGTCGCCGGGGCTGGCATCCCCGGGAATGCTGAGGCAGGGAGGCATCATGCTCGTTCTGACGAGGAAGTCGAATCAGTCGATCATGATCGGCGACGAGATCGAGGTCTCGGTCCTGTCGATCATGGGTGACAAGGTGAGAATCGGGATCCAGGCTCCGCGCTCTATTCCCGTGTACCGCAAAGAGGTCTACCTGGAGATCGAGCAAGAGGCCGCCAAGCCGGGTGTGTCTGCACGCGGCGAAGTGCAGGAAGCGCTCGCGCGGCTGAGCTCAGGCGGCTGACGGCGCGCGTCGCGGCGGACGGATCACGCCACCGAGCAATAAGACGAGGCGAGCGCCGCCCCGGTGCTCAGCCCATCACGTAGTACAGCGTCTCGAACATCGCGACGGTGACGATGACCGCGGTGGCGAGCAGAGCGAGAAGCAGTAGGAAGAAGCGGATCGAACCCTGCTTTTGGGTGCGCTCTATCTCGCGACGGCGTGAACGGGCGTCGACGTGACGCTGAAGCTGCTGCCGACGCTCGCGATCCTCGAAGAACTCCTCGACGAAGGCTTCCTCGAGCTGATTCAGGCTCTGACGCATCCTCATGGCTTCATAAGACTAGACCCTGCGCGCGCTCAGGCGCGGGCGTCGAAGACGACGCTCGCGCCCTAGCAGCTCTCACCAAGGGGTATCGGTCAGACCGCGGCGGCGGACTCGGCCGCGCGGTAGACCTCCACGAAGCGCAGGTAGTTTGAGCCGATCTGCTCGGCGGCGTCGGCGCGCTCGGTGCTGCCGTCGAGGTAGCCCTTCAGTGCGTCCCACCAGATCGAGCGGCCAATCGCAAAGCCGATGAAACCGTCGACGCCCGCGGCCTGGCGCAGCCAATGATCGACCTTGTCATTGCCGGCCCCGCGGCCGAGTAGCACGCAGGTGACGCCCTCGCGCCCCTCGCCCGAACGCGACTGCGCCGCCAGCATCTCGGCGTCTTCGCGTGCGTCGACGCCCTCGATCTTCCAGACGTCGACTTCCACGCCGTAGTCCTGGATCGCTTCGATCGCCCGCCGCATCAGCTCCGGACGCAGTTCGGCGTCATAACGATCAGCGTCGCCGCCGACGGACTCCAGCTGCGCCGGCTCGGCCGGCACCAGCAGCTCGAACAGGAACAGGCGGTCGTTGGCGTGCAACCAAGTGGCGAGCTTCTCGAGTCGCGCGAGCTGGCGAGCGTTCATCTCCGCATCGCCGTCGGGGTTGAAGCGAACGAGCACCTTGGCGAAGAGCGGGTTGTACTTCTCGATGTGCTCGGCGAAGCCATCTTCGCCGTACTGGAAGTCAAACTCGTCTTGACCGGACTTCTCGACCGGCATGGAAAGGCTCAAGCCGTGTGCCTTGGCCCGATCGGGAATGTCTGAGCCGAACTGCTCATCGACGAGAACGCCGGTCGCTTCCGCTTCGACTCCACGCTCGACCGCGATCTCCATTCCCTCGAAGATGAGACGCTTCGCGTCGGCGATGCGCTCGGTTTCCTCCGGAGAAGGCTCGCCGGCGATGCCGAACATCTTCTTCTGAAAGGAACCGCGATGGTCGAAGGCCAGGATGTACAGCTTCTTGTGATAGCCGAGGGCCACGCGCCACTCCTCGCTCGGGGTCTTGATCGTGCTTGTTGCAAGAATCCTATCCCGGGTAGTCTGCGGATTCTGTGAAGCCGAACTTCAGTGGGCCCAGCTTCACCATCGGGATCGAGGAGGAGTTGATGATCCTCGATTCAAAGCGCTTCGGGCTGGTCAACGCCATCGAGACGATGCTCGAGGAATGCGCGGGCAACCCGGACGTCAAGCCCGAGCTGATGGAGTCGGTGCTCGAGATTTCGACGCAACCGTGCGTCGACACGCGCGAAGCAGGCGAGCAGCTGCGTGCGCTACGCCGGGAAGTCAGCGAGGCGGCGCGCCGGCATGGCTTTTTGATCGGGTCCTCGGGCACTCATCCGACCGCGCGCTGGGAAGATCAGCGGATCGCGGCGCGCCCGCGCTACCGCGACCTCGTCTCGGCGCTTCGCTTCGTCGCGCGCCAGGAGATCATCTTCGGATTGCACGTCCATGTCGCCGTCGACGATCCAGACAAGGCGATCCACGTGGCCAACGGCATGCGCGTGCATCTACCCGTGTTGCTCGCCTTGTCGGCCAACTCGCCCTTCTGGCGCGGGGACCTGACTGGCCTGGCTTCGACTCGCATGCCGATCTTCAGGGCCTTTCCGCGCGTCGGGATTCCGCCTTGCTATCAGGACTGGGCCGATTACGAACAGCGCATCGGCTTCATGGTCGAGACCGGGGTGATCGAGGACTACACCTACCTCTGGTACGACGTCCGCCCGCATCCCAACTACGGGACGGTGGAGATCAGGGCGATGGACGCGCAGACGCGCGTCGAGCACACGCTGGGGCTGGCGGCGCTCATACAGGCGATGGTGAAAGAGCTTTCCGAGCACTTCGACGCGGGCAACAAGCTGAGTCACTATCCCCACGAGATGCTCGACGAGAATCGCTGGCTGGCAGCTCGCCATGGCCTAGCCGGAGAGATAGTCGACCTGCCGGACCGCCGGCGCGTGTCCACCAAGGATCTCGCGCGGCGCCTTCACGACCGGATGCGCGAACACGCTCAGGACCTGGGTTCGGCGGCCGAGCTCGAAGGAATCAACGACATCCTCGCGCACGGAAACGGCGCGGCTCGCCAGCAGGTGGTCTACGAGGCGAATCACGACTTAGCGGAAGTCATGGGCGAGATCGTCGCGGCGACCGTCGCCTGAGGCGCACCGAATCGGCCCGCCAGAGCGCAAACCTGACGCGCCGACAATGTTGTACAGGGGCGCAGAGCGAGCGCGATGGCAAGTCGCGGGCCCGTCTTCGCGCCTAAGGGCGCGGCGGCACACGCGGGGAGGGACACAAGTTGTTCCCGCCGCGGCGAAGCTGCCCTAGAATCGAATGTTCATGGCCGGCGGCCCCGATCTCTTCGTCGTCTGCAACAACTGCCAGTCAGAGGTTTCGCCGTACATCACGGAATGCCCTTACTGCGGGCAGCGGCTGCGCAAGCGCGCACCCAAGCTCGACCGTGAGGGTCGTCCTAGCGAGCCGCTGGATGTGCCCCGGCCGGTCAAGCCGGCGCCGCCGCAGGAACCGCCGGCCCCGTCGCGACGCTCCCGTACTCGGCCGCAACGCGAGCCCGAGTATGCGACTGGCCCTAAGCGGCCCATCGCCACGCTCGCGCTGGTGTTCACAAGCCTCATCCTCTCGATAGCGCTCCGGACGGGATTGCTCGATTGGTTTCTACTGATCGTCGACGACGTGATCGGCAACGAGTGGTGGCGCATCCTCACGGCTTCTTTCGTCTACCCCGACATCGGCTACCAGGTGGTCGCCCTTACGGCGATCATGATCTTCGGCAGCCTGCTGGAGCGTAGGCACGGTGCGTGGGCAACCCTGTCGGTCTATCTCCTTGGCTCGCTGCTCGGCTTCGGCCTCGTCGCCGCGACGGGCACCGCTTCGCTGACTGGCCCTTATGCTGCCGGCGGTAACGCGCCCGCCTTGGCCCTGCTCTGCGCGTGGGCACTTCGCGACGTGCGCGCGCGGCGCGCGGGGCAACGCGATGACGACTACGACATGCTGGGCCTGACCGTCGCCTTCGTGCTGCTGCTCGCGTTGCCTGCAGCCAGCCTGTACGCTCACGTGCTGGCGGGTGCGGGTGGCCTGCTGACGGGCCTGTTGCTCGGCCTTGCGCTCGCGCGCACGGCCGATCGCTGACGCTTCTCGGCTCGCGCCGTCCGGCGACCACAGCAACACCTCCGGTTGCGGCGCGCGTATGATCGGCCTGTGCCCCAACGCCGCTCCTATCCAGAAGCCGAAGTTGAAGCGGCGGTGCAGTCGCTGTCCGATCCCGCTGAGCTCGACCAAGCGCAGAAGCTGATTTCCGCCAACGCGACGCAGCTTCAACACATCTTCGACGAAGCGATGCGGTCCGCGGACTGGTACGGATCCGCTCACCAGGCCGAGGTGGTCAAGGCGGCTGGTACTGCCGACCCGGATGAGCGCATGGGCAACGTGCGCCGTCTGGTCGAAGAGGAAAGCCGCGTCAGCATGCTGATCGGCGTCGCCGTCGGCTTTGAGCTCGCTCACCGCCTGATCGAAGGCCAGCCCACTACGGAAAACGACTAGAACAGCTCATGGAACTGCGCTACCTCGGGCATTCGGCGGTTCTGCTCTCAGACGGAGAGACCGACGTCCTCATCGATCCTTTCCTCAGCGGTAACCCCAAGGCTGCCATTTCCGCCGAAGAAGTACCGGCTGACGTGATCCTGCTGACTCATGGCCACGGCGACCACTTCGGCGATACGGTCGAGATCGCCAAGCGTACAGGCGCACCCGTGCTGGCCATCAAGGAAGTGGCCGACGAGATCGCCGCCGAAGGTGTCGAAGTCTTCGATCCCAATCTCGGCGGCACGGTCATGTTCGAGTGGGGTCGGGTGAAGCTCGTCCCGGCTTGGCACACGTCGACGACCCCCAAGGGAACGCCCAGCACGCCCGCGGGGCTGGTGATCGACTTCCGCGGCACGATCGTCTACCACCTGGGCGACACGTGCCTGTTCTCTGACTTGAAGCTCGCGGCGAGCCGGGGGAATCCGATTGACATCGCGCTCGTGCCGATCGGCGGTCACTACACGATGGATCGCTTTGACGCCGTCACCGCGGTGGAGTTCGTCGCGCCCAAGTTCGTGGTGCCGGTCCACTACGACACCTTCCCGCCGATCGAGACCGATGCCCAGGGCTTCAAGCGCGACGTCGAAACCGAGACAAGCGCGAAGTGCCTGGTGCTCGCACCAGGGGAGAATCACTCGCTCTGAGCGCTCCGGCCGCCCGTTGGTTGCGAAGATTCCGCCGCGGCCAGGTGGCGGCGGCTCCGCTGACGGTTGCGGCGCTGATTGCGGCTGGCGGTCTGGCCGCGTGCGGCAACGAAGAAGAGCAGCCGCCGGTGGCCAGGAAGTCGCAAGCGTCCTCGACCGCTGAGCCCGAGTCGAGCCCGGCGAGGCCGGTGGCGCGTGCTCCGCTCGCGCCTGATCCGCCGGCGGACGCTCCTGGTGCCGGCGAGTCGGTGCAGGGCGGCGCGGGCGACGAAGGAGGCATGCAGACGCCGGCTGCTTTCGTGCTGAAGGACGACGGCGTGACACCGGCATCCAGGGTCGTGCCCGCGTTCATTGCCGTCGAGTTACGGGTGGATAACCGTACCTCGGGCCTGCGCCGCGTCGTGCTGAGGACTCGTCAGCAGCGCGTGGACTTCGACGTCAAAGCGGGCGAACAAGCCGCGGTTCGCATCGAAGGCCAGCCTCCTGGCCGCTATTCGATCAGGTTCGGGAAGGATCAGGAAGCGACGCTAGTTGCCCGCTCCGAATAGAGAGAGCTGACCGCACCCCCGCGAGTCAGTGGATACGGGCTCCGAGTGCAACGTCGGTGTCCGGGGCGAGCAGTATGACGTCGCCTTGTTCGTTGGACGCCCCAAGGCACAACACCTCGGACATCACTGGGCCGATCTGGCGCGGAGGGAAGTTGACGACGGCGACGACGTCGCGTCCGACCAGCTCATCACGGGAGTAGTTGGTGATCTGCGCCGACGAGCGCTTGATCCCTATTTCGGGACCGAAGTCGATCGTGAGCTTCCATGCCGGCTTGCGGGCTTCAGGAAAATCCTCGACTTCGAGTACGCGCCCGACTCGCATGTCCACTTTGAGGAAGTCCTCGAATTCGATCATCGCGCGGGACCGTAGCGCGACGGTGGCGCTACCGCTCTGCTTGCTCTAAGCGCTGTTGCGAACGGCGCGCGCTCAGGGCGCTGCGGGCTCGGAAGGGGAAGCGGCTTCGGCGGCGGGCGGCGAGTCCTGGCCAGTGGCCGTTTCAGGGAAAGCGGCTTGAGTGCGACGCGCTGGCGCCGACGACGGCGATGGAGCAGCCGGTTCGGCCGGTGCAGGTGGT
>JADDQZ010000016.1:0-8801 GCA_016781085.1 Actinomycetota bacterium | reverse complement strand
GTGCAGCCGGCCGCGCAGGGGCGGGTGACGGCGCCGGTCCGGCGAGCGCTGCGGGGGCATCTGGGTTGGCGGTCGGCGGTGCGGTTGCCGCGAGATCGCTGGGCGACGGTTGCGTCGGCGCGCCCGTCTGCACTGGTAATTCAGCTGTCTCGCTCTTGACTTGCTCTCCGACCAAGCCGACCGCGACGGGTTCTGGCGTTTTCTCGGGAACGGCTTCAATGACCGGGACCGTCGGCGGCGGCGGGGTTGTGGCGGGCGCAGGGTTCTCCGTGTCTGGCTCTGCCACTTCGGGAGCGCGCATCAGATCCGCGGCAGCCTTCACGACGGGAGCCTTCACGACGGGCTCCTTCTTGTCGCGCTGGCGCTTGAGGGGCTTCTCATCCGCAGGCCGGCTCGTGAGAAAAGCGTTGTCCGCACCGACAGGTGCCTTGGCCGCTTCGGCCACCAAAGGCTGTGAGACCTGCCCGCCGGCCACGGATGGAACCGGCGCGGCCACAGGTGCGACGGCGGCGACTCGCGCGATCGGATGCGCCTGGCGCTGCACCGTGACGTGCTTGGCTTCGACGGCGCCCGCAGTGACGATCGCCGCGGCGGCGAGACCGGCCGCCGTCTTGGTGGCGACGGCACTGGCGCCGAGCTGCAGCACACCCGTGGCTGCCGCTCCGCTTCCTCCGCCGGCCGCCGATCCCGAAGTGGCCAGCACGGCTCCGAACTGAGCCAGCAAGCTTTTCTTGAGCAACAGCAACGGGCCGACTGGCATGAAAGCCGCAAGCGCGCGGTTGCTGGTTGCAAGCTGCTTGCGGAAGTTCGCGCATTGGTCGCAGGAGCGCAGGTGGCGGCGCACGGGCGGACTGACCCGCTTGAGGCCTTCGGCGACTTCCCCCAGTTCAAGCCGAACGTCGTCACATGTGAGCGTGCGCGCTTCCTTGGCTTCGGCCAGTCCGACGCGCGCCCGCACGAGCAAGGACTTCACGGAAGGCACCGTGGTTTCCATCGCTTCGGCGATCTGCTCGTAGGACAGCGCGTCGATTTCGCGCATCAGCAGAGCCGTGCGCTGGCTTTCGGGCAGTTGCTGGACATCGCCGACCAACTCGCGGAAGTCTTCGCGCTTGTGCACCTTCTCGGCCGTGGACAAGCCGCCTTCGGAGAAGTGCTGATCCATCGTGTCAACGGCGATTGGCTGGATGCGGCGCATGTGGTTAAGTGACCGGTTGCGCGCGATGCGGTAGAGCCACGGCCGGACGTTGATCGGCCGGTCATCGGCCAAAATGGCGTTGTAGGAAGCTGCGAAGACTTCTTGCAGCACGTCTTCGGCGTCCTCGCGGGACCGAAGCATGTGCCGGCAGAAGGAGAGCAGGCGGGCTTGGTACCTCGACACGAGCACCTCGAAGGCGTGCTCGTTGCCACGGCGCACGAGGCTGATCAGCCGCTCGTCCGATTGCAGGCGGAGCAGCGGGCTTCGCCCGTGAGCGCCCGTGGCGCCCAAATGTCTTAGTGCGGAAGCTTCCATCAGTCGACTTGATGCTGCATCGTCAACAACCCCGCTCAAGCCCGAAAGTTGCACGGAAGACCGCAGGTGCAGTCAAGGAGGAAGGTGGCGACGATGAGTGATCGCCAACCTTCAGAGAATCGAACGGGGCCAGCAGCGAAGGCACGAAGATCGGCTTCAAAACAGCAGGGCTACGACGAGGCCCGCTCCGAGCAGCACGCCTAGTACCGACAGTAGGGCGACGAACTTCTGGTCTGGTCCGGTGTAGGAGCCGCGGCTGATGGCGCGCTCGACTTCGCGCTGGCGAATGAAGGCGTAGAGGATGCAAAGGCTGCCGAGGACGGCGAAAGCGATCCCGAGCACTTGGTATGTCCAGCTTTGCTCTCCCGCCAGCACTGGCACCAGCTTGCCTGCCCCCACACTGACCGCGAATGCGGTCAGGCCGGTGCGCCACCACGCCAAGTAGGTGCGCTCATTGGCCAGCCGTGTCCGGCGCGAGGCGTCACCGGAGTCTTCTTCGGTGACGGGCGGCTTCGGTCGCAGCTGATTCGGCGTAGCTCGTCCCGTTTCGACTGGCACAGGCGTGGATGCTGTCGGCTCTTCGTGCTGCGGTCCAGCGTGTTTCGTTCCGGTTCGCCCGGGTGCAGCCTGCCCCGGGTCGGCTTGTCCCGGCGAGGCCTGTCCCGGTTCGGCCTGCCCCGGCAAAGCGCTCACTTGCGTGACGTCCATCAAGGAGTGATACCCGGGGCGGGACTCGAACCCGCACTGCTCTTGCGAGCCGTGGCTTTTAAGGCCACCGACTTTGCCAATTTGTCTACCCGGGCAGGGCATCCCGTTTCGGCTCGCCGGCGGTATCGCGTGCCCCGGAGCCTCGTCGGCTACAAAGCGTAGGGCAGCACCGGCGGAGAAGGCAGCGTCGAGTTGGCACCTGGTTGCGGTATCAGGCTACGTCGGCGTGTGTCCTCTTACGAGCGGCGAACGCCTGCAAGAGCAGATCAGCCAAGGCACGGGAGCCCTCGAAGCGCAGCCCGCCCGTGTCGGCATCCGGGCCCAACGCAGAGATCCACGCAGCGCGACTTCCGCGAACGCGACCGTCGGTCTCTACCTGGGGTTCCTCGGACAGCGTGATGCCGTCTTCTTGAGCAGTGACGACGAAACTGCGCGTACCGTGGTCGCCGGCTTCGACCACCAGCTCGAGCGTTTCCGCCAGCGGGTCCAGTGAAGCCAACATGCCCGGCGCCAGGCGCATGATTGCGCCGATGTTGACGTCTTCAGCTGGCCGTGGCTCACTCCATACCCAGTCCAGTCCCCATCGCGCCACCGCAGCCAGCACGGGCATCAATTCGCGAGAGCGCGCCGTGAGCTCGTAATCCACGCGCGGCGGGACCTCGCGATAGCGCTGCCGTGTCAGTAGTCCATCAGCGACCATGCGGTTCAAGCGCGAGCGCAACTGCTCGGTGGAGATTCCGGGAAGCGTGCGCTGCAGTTCGACAAAGCGCCGAGGTCCGCTGGAGAGATCGCGAACGATGAGCAGCGTCCACTTGTCGCCGACGAGGTCGAGGGCGCGTGCGTCTGGAGACCACTGGTCATATGGATGCCGCTTGGGAGGCGGGACGTGCGGAATTTCGGGGCTCCGTATCCGGGTGGGTTAGGACGGTCTTCAAAGCTGATACCCGGATTCCGGCGCGCAGGCGATCTGGACGCCGGAATAATGGGGTCTTCACCGGAACGGTGCCTGGCCACGTTGAAAGCTCGGCATAAACGCAGGCCCAGGACGGTGCTCTGCGTGACCAATCTATGTCGGCTACACGCAAAATACGGACCGGTCGGCGGTCGGCCCACGTAACTTCTGTTACAACGTCACCGCGCACCCTCCAGGGCGACGCCCCACAGGATGTCTCGGTCAGACACCGTCGCCTGATCAAGCCCGAAGGCATCAAGGATTTCCGCCAGGATGAGCATGCCGGCGAGGATCGTGGCGGCACGGTCCGGGTGCAGCCCGCGCACTCGCTTGCGTTCTTCCAGCGGGAGCGGCGCGAGCCGGTCGATGATCTTCTGCACCGCTTCTCGCGTGAGCTGGTAACCCTCGACTCGCGACGAGTCATAGGGCTCGAGCGCGAGGTCGATCGCCGCTCCGCTGGTGGCTGTGCCGGCGACCGCGACGATCTCTTGAGCGCCTGACCGGACCGACGCGGGCACTGCCGCGTGCAGGGCCGGCCGGACGTCGCTGGTCGCAGCGGCGATCTGCGCCGGCTTCGGGGGGTCGTCGTGGAGATGGCGTTCGGTGTGGCGGACCACGCCAATCTGGGTCGAGACGTGAAAGGTCACTTCCCCGCCACTTCCGAGCACCATCTCTGTCGATCCGCCGCCGATGTCGACGACCAGGACCTTGGTCTGATCAGCCGCCAGACGCGTAGCCGTGGCTCCGAGATAGGTCAGGTGCGCTTCCTCGTCGCCGGTGAGTGTCCGGACTTCCAAGCCGAAACGGTCCCTGACCGTGGCGGCGAAGGCGGCGCCGTTGGACGCATCGCGCACGGCCGAAGTCATGACCGCCGTGCGGGACTCACAGCCGGCGGCTTCGATCGCTTCGACGTAGGTCACGAGGGTCCTGAAGACCCGTTGCTCGGCTTCTTCGGACAAACGTCCTGTCGCGTCGACGCCTTGGCCAAGGCGCGTGACGGTTGAGCGCTTGTCCAACTCCTCAAGCGAGTCGCCGGCGACATCGGCAATCAACAGACGGGTCGAATTCGTTCCTATGTCAACGACGGCGGCTCGCAAGGCGTGCAGAGTCTACGGCCCGGGGAGGTCGTATCTGATGGCCAATGAGACTTCCGCTCCCTTGACCCTGCATCCCGCCCGGGTCGGCTGCTCCGGATGGCAATACAAGTCGTGGAGAGGGGAGGTGTACCCGCCGGGATGTGCCCAATCGCGCTGGCTCAAGCGGTATTCGGAGATGTTCGACACCGTCGAAGTCAATTCGACCTTCTACCGGCTCGCGTCGCCGCCGGCTGTGGCCGCCTGGCTCGAGCAGACACCACCGGACTTCCTCTTCGCTCTCAAGGCGAGTCGCTACTTGACGCACATGAAGCGGCTCGCAGACATGCGCGACGGAATCGGGCGCTTCTACGAAGGCATCGCGCCGTTGGCGGAGTCGCGGAAGATGGGTCCCGTGCTTTGGCAGCTTTCCGAGCGCTTCGTGCGCGATGACGAGCGGCTCGCCCAAGCGATCGACGAGCTGCCCGCTGGCCGTCACTGCTTCGAGCTGCGCCATCCGAGCTGGTTCCACCCCGACGTCTACGCCCTGCTCTACGCCCGTGGGGTGGCTTTGGCGATTGGTCACCACCCGGCGCGGCCGTGGGTGGAGCCCGTTCTGACCGCTGATTGGACGTTGCTGCGCTTTCACTACGGCGCCCGCGGACGGCGTGGCAACTACTCCGATTCTGAGCTCATCGAGTTGGCGGGGCGGGTGGACGGCCTGCGCGAGCGCGCGGAAGTGCTGGTCTACTTCAACAACGACTGGGAGGCCTTCGCGCCTCGCAACGCGCGGCGACTGCGGGCTCTGCTGGCGCCCTGAAGTCGCCCTCGTGGTGCCCGCCCCGGTGTGGCAAGCCACCGCTCGCACCGTCCGGACCATGCCGGCCGTTCTCGCTGGATGTGCCAGCCGCCGCCGGATTCAAGCGCGGGGGCGTGGGCGATCATCGCCGATCGAAAGAAGCTCTCCCTCGTGTTCCATTTGCAGGGTGGTGTGCGTGATGCCGAAGCGCTGACCGAGCGTGTGTTCCAGGCGCTGGCGCGCGGCGTGGCAGTCGATTCCGCGCGGCACAAGGACGTGCGCCGACAAGGCTGGAAACCCCGATGTGACCTCCCAGACATGGAGATCGTGGACTTCCACGACATCGCGCTCAGCGGCGAGCGCGCGTCCGATCTCGTCGGGGCTCAGCCCCTTCGGTGCGGCTTCGAGGAAGACCCGCGCGGACGCCTTCAGCAAGCCGTAGCCGGCTCGAACCATGATCGCGGCGACAAACAGCGACGCGATCCCGTCGGCGCGCGTGAAGTCCGTCAGCAGGATCACCGCGCCGGCGATCGCGGTCGCGATGAAGGCGACCAGATCGGTGAGGACATGTAGAAATGCGCCCTCGACGTTGAGCGAGCGCCGATCGGCGCCTGCGAGCACGAGCGTGGCGGCGAGGTTGACGGCGACGCCCAGCAGCGCGACGGCGAGGACCACGGCTCCGTCGGTGTCAGGCGGGCGCATCAGTCGTTGGACTCCTTCAAAGGCGATCACCGCGCCGAGGACGAGCAGGGTGGCCCCGTTGAGCTGCGCGGCCATGATCTCGGTCCGCTTGAAGCCGAACGTCATGTCGCCGGAAGCCGGGCGGGCGGCGAGCCGGATGGCCAACAGCGCAAGCACGATGGCGCCGGCGTCCGTGAGCATGTGCGCGGCGTCTGAAAGCAGCGCCAGCGAGTCGGCGGCGATGCCGGCGACCACTTCGACGGCCATGAGACCGACCAGCAGGGCGAGTGCTACGGCGAGGCGGCGGCGGTCTGTGTTGGCGCTGATGCCGTGATGGTGGGCATGGCCGTGTCCGTCGTGGCCGTGCCCATCGTGCTGGTGCCCGCCCGCGTCGTGGTGTGGGTGAACGCTGTCAGCCATGCTCGCCTGCCAGACCCTATGACGCCTTGAGCGCTTCGCGGGCGTCAAGCTAATACCGTACGAGGCGTTCGGCAATTACGGGGACGTCATACGACGCGTTCTCAGGTTTCTCTCGCGCGCGAGAATCCTCGGATTCGAGCCCATAGTCGATCTGAGAAGTTGGGTTCCGGCGCGCGATCAATGGCAAACCGAGCGTCAAACGCTCGAGGAATACCTTTCTGGAGCTCAGGCGACGTGACCGATAGCAGCCGAAACGACGGAGAACAGCCGCTGCGCGGGGCGGTGCTCGGCCTCGGCATGATGGGCCGCCACCACGCACGCATCCTGCAAACCGACCCTCGCGTCGACTTCGTGGGCGCTGTGGACCCCGGCGGAGATCGCTTCCGTGCCTTGCGCGATCCCGGGCTGGCGTTCGACTCGATCGACGCGCTGCTCTCCAGCGCAGGTTCGTTCGACTTCGCGGTCATCGCCATCCCGACTGAAGAACACGTCGCTGCGGTCGAGCGCCTGGCCGGTGAGGGCGTGAGCGTCCTGGTGGAAAAGCCGCTGGCAGCCACCAGCGACGAGTCGCGGGCAATCATCAACGCCGTCGACCGCGCCGGAGTGGTCGCCGCCGTCGGCCACGTCGAGCGCTACAACCCCGCGCTGTTGGCGTTGCGCGAGCGCTTGGGTCAGCTTGGGCGCTTGGTTCTCATCTCCACCGAGCGCACCGGTCCGTTTCCCGATCGCATCAAGGACGTAGGCGTGGTCAAGGACCTCGCCACCCACGACCTCGACCTCATCCGCTGGCTCGGCGGCGCGCCGGTCGAAGTCGTTGCCGCCCAGACGGCGCACCGAATGGGGCGCCCGCACGAGGATCTGGTGCTCGTCACCGGGCGCCTCGCGAGCGACGTGCCGTTTGCCTGCAACGTCGACTGGCTGACGCCGACGAAGTCTCGCCGCACCCGCGTGCTCGGTGAGCGGGGGATGCTCGTGGCGGACACCCTTACGGGCGACTTGACCTTCCACGAAAACGCCGACGTGCCGATCGAGTGGGACACCACTCAGCACATGCGCGGAGTCTCGGAAGGAAATTCCGTGCGCTTCGCCCTGCAGCGACGCGAGCCTCTGCTCGTCGAGCTCGAGTCTTTCTGGAAATACCTGCAAGGCGAAGGCGAGGCGCCGATCGTGTCGCTCGAAGAGGGTCTGGAGACCGTGCTGACCGCGGAAGCCGTGCTTTCCAGCGCTCGCTCTCATGAGTCGGTGCACCTGGCCGGAGCTGCGCGATGAAGGCGGTCGTCGTCGCCTTGGGCAAGATCGGGCTGCCGCTGGCCGTCCAGATCGCCCGCGCCGGCCACGAGGTGGTCGGTTGCGACATCGACGACCGCGTGGTGTCGCTGGTAAACGCCGGGAAAGAGCCGTTTCCCGGCGAAACCGGGCTGGCCGAGGGGCTGAAAGCAACCGTCGGGGCGGGCACGCTGCGCGCGCAAGCCGACACGACTGAAGCCGTCGCCGCGGGCCCCGACCTCGTCGTCGCCGTTCCGCCTTTGTACGTCGATGCGGCGGCCAAGCCCGATTGGGAGACGCTGGACGCGGTCACCGCGGCGATCGGGCGCGGCTTGAAGCCAGGCACCACCGTGGTCGTCGAGACGACCGTCCCCGTCGGCTCGACCCGCGCGCGTCTGGCCCCCGGGCTCGAAAAGGCCAGCGGGTTGCGCGAAGGCACCGACTTCCATCTGGCGTTCTCGCCCGAGCGCGTATTCAGCGGGCGGGTGTTCGCCGATCTGGCGACTTACCCGAAGCTGATCGGCGGCCTGTCCGCAGCGGGCGAAGCCCGAGCGGCCGAGCTCTACCGTGAGTTCATCGCCGCAGAAGTGCGTGAGCTTGGTAGCGCCGAAGCCGCCGAGCTGGCGAAGCTGGCGGAAACGACCTACCGCGACGTCAACATCGCCTACGCCAACGAGCTGGCGCGCGCCGCCGACGCGTGGGGCTTGGACGTCGAGAAGGTCATCGATGCGTCGAACTCCCAGCCGTTCAGCCATATCCACAGGCCCGGCGTCGCGGTCGGCGGCCACTGCATTCCCGTCTACCCGCGCTTCTTTCTCGAAGGTGCGCCGGAAGCTCAGTTGCCGCGCGTGGCACGCGACGTCAACGAGGCCATGCCCGCCTACGCGGTCGACATGCTCGGCGACGTTGCCGGGCAGACCGTGCTGGTGCTCGGCGTCGCCTACCGCGGCGGCGTCAAGGAGACGGCATTCAGCGGAGCCGCGGCGCTGCGCGATGAGCTGGAGCGGCGCGGCGCGTGCGGCGTCTTCAGCGATCCGCTGTTCGACGACAACGAGATGCAAGCGCACGGCTACCCGGTGTGGGACGGCGGCCCGGTCGACGCCGCCATCGTGCAAGCCGACCATGCCGAATACCGCGAACTGCGACCGGCCGACCTTCCTGGCGCCACGCGCGTCGTTGACGGCCGTGGCGTGTTGGATGCGGAGCGTTTCGACGGCGTGGCGGTGAAGCGAATCGGGCGCCCGTAGGCGGTCCGACGTTCTCAGCGGCCCTCGGGTTCGGCCCTGCGCGCCCGCTTGTGCGTTGCTAGGATGAGTCGCTCGTCGCGGGGTGGAGCAGCCAGGTAGCTCGTCGGGCTCATAACCCGAAGGTCGCAGGTTCGAATCCTGCCCC
>JADDQZ010000041.1:2771-5213 GCA_016781085.1 Actinomycetota bacterium | reverse complement strand
CCTTCAGTTGCCGGGTCGCGTGCGGGACCCGCGGGCACTGGGACCCGAACATTCGATGCCGACGGCGTCGCCTGGGTCCCGCGTCCTCGCCGGCGCGGGTGCGCTCGTCGCCCGCAAAGACCCTCAGCGCTGGATCGTCGTCCGTTCGAGATCCGCCGTGAGGCGTGCTTCCGTCTCCAGCGCAAGCGACTCGAGGAGGCGCATCCGCTCACGCATGGCCTCTGTATGCGGCATCCCCGCAGCGTCAAGGACACGACCCCATCGGTGCACCCAGTCGTGCCGGCGCAGGGAGTGCGTCACGTTGTTCACGCGCGCACGCGCCAGACGCTCGGGCTGCTCATCGAGGCCGGCAATGATCTCGCGTAGGTTTCGTGCCTCGTAGGGGATCTCGATCGTTGCGTCCGGCCATCCGAACGTGTCTCGGTACTCGGCGCTGTCGGGACTGCTGCCGAGCAGGACCGCGCCGCCGGCCGTCGCCTCGAAGTAACGCGAGGACAGGGCGTCGTCGTCGCGGCCGCGATCGAGGTCCTCTCCTGGCCGGTACGAGAAGAAGTACCGGGTGCGCTTCATGTACTCGGCCATCATCGTCCGATGCGCTACGTGGTCCTCGAGAGGGACTTTGTTGAAGACCGTGTCGTAGACGTAGAAAGCGCCGTCGCGACGTGCTAGCTCCAGCGCGGCGTTGTGCGTGACCGGCGATCGGCGTCCGAACTGGTACAGATCGACGCTACGCGCGGGAAGCAGCGGACAGGGCGAGAAGCGCAGCGCGTCGACTCCGAGCGGCAAGAACTCGACCTTGCTTCCGGTGCGCTCGGCGATCGCGTCCTTCGGTCTCGGATTCAGCACGAAGATGCGGTCGAATCGGAGCTCAGCCAGCAGCTCGAGGTCTTCCGCCTTGTGCTCGACGTTCTCGCTGAACAACTCGACGATGAAGCACACGGCCTTGTCGCAACGCGAGCGCCAGTCGCGTAGCGCCAGCAGGTTCGGTGCCTTCTCCGGGAACATCAGCACGGCGAAGAAGAGGTCGTACTCGCCGGAGACGTCCGTAGTGCGAAGTTTGGGGGCGTGGAACGCACGTCGGCCGGCGGCGCGCAGCAACTTGCGCCGGGCGCGGCTGACTTTGCTCCTGGTCACCGCCGGTGGAGCGATCATGGCGACCGAATCCACCTCGCCGACGACGTCCTCGAACTCGTACTGGGGGGCCTGCCACTTCGGGATCTCGGCGTTGCGCTCCGAGAGCATCAGGACGCGTGGGTTGTTCATCTCATCCTTGGATTCCGGATTCCGGGCAAGCCTGGCCGTGATTCACGGGCAGGGTTGGCTCCCCCGAAGCCTATAATCCCCGACCCGATGCGCGTGGCAGCCGACCGACTGAAGCTGCTGCTCGTCGTGCATAGCATCGACCACCGCGGTGGCATGGAAGTTCAGCTGGCGCACCTCGCCTCAGGCCTCGCGCGGCGCGGGCACCTCGTACGAATCGCGAGCCTGAGAAGCCGTCCGGACGCCGGTCAAGTCAAGGGGCGGCTACCGCTCGACCCCCGGGTCGAGGTCTTTCACCTGGGTGCGACCGGACGTGCCGCCGGAATCGGGTCGCTGCGGCGTCTGATCGGCCTTGCCCGGGCGAGCGACCTGGTCCATTGCACTGGTTGGGACGCCAGCCTCTGGGGCCGCTTGGCTGCGATCGCCGCTCGGCGACCGGTCGTCGTGGCCGAACACACGCCGGGCCGGGAACATCAGGTCTCGGCCAGCGGCGCTCCCAGGGGAAGCTGGATCGCGCGGCACAACCGCCTCCTCGATCCTTTCACGTCAGCGACCGTGATCTGCGCTCTGTGGCAAAGGGATCTGCTTCGGGGCGAGGGCGTCGCGGACGACAAGATCTCTTACATCGCGAACGGTGTACCGGTTCAAGCGATCGAGTCGCGTTCGGTGCAAGGCCTCACTCGTGAATCGCTGGGCATCCCGGCGAGCGCAAAGGTCGTCGCCCACGTCGCGCGCTTTGCGCCGCAGAAGCGCCAGGACTTGACGCTTCGGACGGTCGCGGCGCTGCGCGAGGAGCTCGGTGACGTGCGTGTCGTCTTCGCCGGGGACGGCCCCGAGCTTGAGTCTGTGAGAGCGCTGGCGGACGAGCTCTCGGCCGACTGGGCGATCTTCCTCGGCACATACGACAACGTCCCGTCGGTCTTCCGGGTCGCCGATGTCGCCGTCTTGCCGTCGACGGGCGAGGGGCTCCCGATGGCGATCCTCGAGGCGGTCGCGGTCCGCGTGCCCGTCGTCGCGACGGACGTCGGCGATATCGGGCCGTTCCTGCGAGAAACGGGCGCCGGGGTGGTCGTCGCGCCCGGCGCTCCCGAGGACTTCCTGATGGCGTGTCGCCGGGTGCTCGAGGACGCCGCGCTACACGGCGAGATCGTCGCCGCGGCGGCGACCAGCGCGGCAAGCATC
>JADDQZ010000041.1:1210-2627 GCA_016781085.1 Actinomycetota bacterium | reverse complement strand
TGCTCGCCCGGCGGCCACCTGCAGCAGATGCTGGCGCTCAAGCCCGCCTGGGAGTCTTTCGACATCAGCTGGGTGACGCTTGCGGGGTCCGACGTCGAGCACATCCTGCGTGACGAGGACGTCGTCCTCGCTCATGGGCCGACGAACCGGAGCGTGCGAAAGCTGCTTCGCAACGTCCTGTTGGCCGCGCGTGTTCTTCTGCGCGAACGCCCCGACGCGATCCTTTCGACAGGTGCCGCGATAGCAGTCCCGTTCTTTCTGCTCGGGCGCATCGTCGGCGCACGTTTGATCTATGTGGAGAGCCTGACGCGAACCGAGGGCTTGTCGCTGAGCGGCCGTCTTGTCGCGCCGCTAGCGCACGAACAGTTCGTGCAGTGGCCCGGAGCGGTGCGGGGTCGCGCGCGCTACGTCGGCAGCATCCTCTCAGAGCCCTGCACCGCGCTGCCCGCGACCTAGGCGCTTGCCGCAACGTAGGTCCGCGACGTAAGCGCGGTCCCAGTCAGGCGATCCAGCTTCAGCGGGTTCCCTTGTTCAGGACGACGGTTCCAGCAGCAGCCGCCGGTTGATGGCACGGACTCGCTCGCGACTGCAGTGTGCGATCGCGTCGGTCCGCGCAGCCTCGCCCATCGTCGCGCGCAGCTCCGGCCGATCGAGCAGCGTGCGCACGTGCTCAGCGAGAGCATGGACGTCACCCACTTCATGCAGCTGTCCGTTGCGTCCTGGAGCCACGACGTCGCGAACCTCGCCGACATCGCTGGCGACGACCGGCAGACCCGCCGCCATCGCCTCGCAGAGCGCGATCGACAACCCTTCCGAACGCGAAGGCAGCACGAACACCGCACTTCTGGCATAGACCGCCGCGACGTCCGGTACGAAGCCCAGGAAGTCGACGTTGTCCTCAATGCCGAGTGCGCGAGCCTGTTCGCGAAGCGAGTCGTCGAGCGGACCGCGGCCGGCGATCGCCACGCGGAGCCCCGGACGGTTCTCCTTGAGGATCGCGGTTGCGGCGAGTAGATCTTCGAGTCGCTTGCGAGGAATGAGCTGAGAGGCCGTCACGAGGTCGTACTCAGGTTCGGACGCGGCCGCCAGCGATCCCAGGCGTTCGTCATCGATGCTCGCCGGTACGACGGCCACCCGCTCCGGATGGACACCACGGGATATCAAATCCGCTCGCGCGCCGGAGCCCATGACCGCGACGACGTCCGCACGCCGGATCGCCGCCACAAGAAGCCGCTCGAGGATCGGGACAGGGCGTCCGAGTCGGCCGAGCACCTTGTTGTCGGACGTCCAACCCCCTCCGGCCCATTCGCGCGGGCCGCCGATGAGGTGGATGAGTACCCGCCGGCGTGTGAGCCTTCCGACGGCGATCGCGGTCAGAGAGTGCGGAACGAGGTTGTAGGCCACCAGCCAGTCAGGG
>JADDQZ010000041.1:0-1085 GCA_016781085.1 Actinomycetota bacterium | reverse complement strand
CACGACCGCGCTCACCAGGATCATGGCGACCGCGGTGGAGAGTGCTATCACGCCGTCGTCGTAATTCCTCCTCAGGACCCTCGCCGCCGGCGTGATGAGAAAGACGAGAAGACTCACAACAAGCAGCGGCCCGCCGATCAGCAGCAGGTGCAGGTACTGGTTGTGCGCGAAGAGCGCGTCTATGCGTCGGAAGCTTCCGCCGCCGAGGTTCTCGACGTCCCTCAAGCCGAACGGTGCTCCCGGCCCGACACCCATGAGCGGGTGCTCGCGGATCGTCGCGATCGCGTAGCGGTTCTCGTAGAAGCGGTCCGTAAGAGACGAGGTCCTAGTTTGCGCCTCGGGATCTAGGAGGGTCTGAGCCCGAGCGACGAACACATATGCGGGCGAATCACGATCGACTTGGATGCCTGCGAGTGCGACGCCGGCGATTAGCGCAGCCGCGACAAGGGCTGCTGCGACAAGTCCGCGTCGGGAGGACCCGCGCGACAACGTAAAGAAGATCAGGCCGCCCAGCGCCAGTCCGAGCCACATGTTGCGGTTGAGCGAAACGGCGATCGTCGCGGCGATGGCGACTGCGATCGCCGTCCAGAGGATTCTGCTTGCACCGCGGACTCTGAGAACGTGAGAGGCCGCGTACCAGAACAGGACATAGGCGAGCGCGGCGCCGGGTAGTCGAAGCCGGTTGACGAGCCCGAGTCCGTCGGTCTGTTCCGGGGGCGGCCTTTCGTTGACCGGAAGGTCCTTCGGCGCAAGGATGTCGGCTATCGGCGAGCCAGGAGGTGCCGCTAGAACCGAGGCGACGCCCGTGACGATTGACAGCAATCCGGCTGCTAGAAGGAGTCGGCGAGCGTCGTGCGGCGCCGGGAACAACCGGATGACGACGAAGAACAGTAGGAGCGGCGCCAGCGCCCGGGAATAGTGATACGCATCGCTCGGATGCGCTCGACCTGACGTCATCGCCGCGATCGCGGAGACGGTCAGCACCGCGAAGAAGGTCAGCAGCGCGATGCCGGGTGTGCCGCCCCACCATGCGCGGCGAGGGCGCACTAGAGCGATGAGCAGCAACGCGCCGAGAATGACCTCGG
>JADDQZ010000024.1 GCA_016781085.1 Actinomycetota bacterium | reverse complement strand
GTCGATCACCACGCGACGCACGCCGCCTTGGGAACCGGGCGCACGCTCGCCCTGCAACGAAGAACGCGTGGGACGGCGGGGACCATCGTCAGCCGGCTTGGCCGGCGCCTTGGCAGCCGGCTTGGGCGCGGGCTTGGGCGCGGGCTTGGGCGGAGGCAGGGGGCCGCGGCCGAGAGGACCGATCGGCTGGCCGGGCTTGATGACCGGAACCGCCGCCGCCTTGGTGGCCGCGCCGTTCGTTGCCGCCGGCAGCTGCGGCTTGCCAGTCAGGGCGCGATCAGCGGCGTCCTCGTCGACCGCCGAAGCAGCCGCCTTCACGGCGATGCCCGCGGCATTGAGGCGGCGCATCACCTCCTGAGAAGGCATGTCGTACTGCTTGGCTAGCTCGTGGACGCGCTTCTTGGCCATGTGCGAGTTAAGTCTTCGATCTCCTGAGAAATGAACACGGGGGCGCGCAGGGCGCGATGAAACGCGCGGCGGCGGACCGCCTGCTCCCAGCACTGGCTTGTTTGGTGAAGCCACGCCCCGCGTCCCGGCATGACGGCGCCGGGATCGGGCAACAACTGACCTTCCAGGGTAGCGAAGCGGTGCAGCGCCGACCGAGGTGCGGAGTCACCGCACCCCACGCAACGACGCTGCGGTACGTCTGCTTCACCTATCGCTATCGCTGACCGGCTTCCCCGACGACGTCGGTTCCGCGGCTTTCCAGCGCCTGGTGCGCCGGCAGTCCGCAATAGCGCGACCCCGGCAGAGCGGCGTTCGGGCAACGGCGACCACTTCCGCGCACCGCGGCACAACGCCCGCCGAGCTCTTCTTCTTCCTCGTAACCCGAGTCGCTTTGCTCGGTCGCGAAGTCCGATTCCGAGCGAATGTCGATGCGCCATCCGGTCAGCCGCGCCGCCAGGCGCGCGTTCTGGCCCTCGCGGCCGATAGCCAGGGACTGCTGATCGTCGGGCACGATCACCGTGGCCTGGCGATTGGAGTCGTCGACAAGCACTTCGCGCACGCGCGCGGGCGAGAGCGCCTTGGCGACGAAGCGAGCGGGCTCCTCGTTGTAGGGAATGATGTCGATCTTCTCGCCGCGCAGCTCCGACACCACCATGCGGACCCGGCTGCCGCGGGGGCCGACGCACGCGCCGACGGGATCAACGCCGTCGGCATGAGAGACGACCGCGATCTTCGACCGGTACCCGGGCTCCCGCGCGACGTCGGTGATCTCCACCAGCCCGTCGGCGATTTCCGGCACTTCGAGCTCGAAGAGCTTCTTGATCAGCTCAGGATCCCGGCGCGAAACGATGATCGAAGGACCGCGCGTGGAAGAGGAGACTTCCTTGATGACTGCCTTGATGCGCTGGCCGTGGTCGTAGCGCTCGCCCTCGACTTGCTCTGATTTCGGCAGCAAAGCCTCGACGCGCTCACGGAGCTGCACGAGCGTGTAGCGGGAGTCGTTCTGCTGCACGATGCCGGTGATCAGCTCGTAGACCCGGTCCTGATACTCCTCGAACATCATGTCGCGCTCGGCTTCGCGGACACGCTGGAGGATCACCTGCTTGGCCGTTTGCGCCGCAATCCGCCCGAAGTCGTCGGGCGTGACGTCGCGGGTCTCGATCACGTCCATGTGCTGAAGCAGACGCTCCAGCGGAATCTCGGGCGCTTCCGGAATGATCACTTCACCCGTCTCAGGATCGACGCGGCGGCCTTCCCCGTCGACTGATGCCTCTTCCTCGACTTCGTCGAGCAGCTCGTCTTCGAGGTCTTCGGGCAGCAGCAGTTGCTCCACGCGGAACTCGCCGAGGTCGCGATCCATGATCACACGGGCGTAGCGGGCGGCGGCCGGCTGCTTCTTGTAGGCCGACAGCAGCGCATCCTCGAGCGCTTCCATCAGCTTGTCCTCGGAAATCCCTTTTTCGCGCCCGAGGACTCGTACGGCGTCGACTATCTCTTGCGACATGCGCTAGTCCCCCAGCAGGTTCGAACGATGGATGTCGGCGTAGGCGATGGACACTACGCCAGTGTCGGCGGCCACGGTCACTTCCGTGTCGGTGGCTCCGAGCAGCTCTCCCGAAAACGACTTGCGCCCATCTCGCTCCGTACGCGTTCGCACGCGGACGCGCTTGCCCACGTAGCGGCGGAAATGCTCCGGCTTGCTCAGGGGCCGTTCGGATCCGGGCGAGGAAACCTCAAGAGCGTATTTCTCGCGTACTCCAGGCAAATGGCGCGTCACGCGCTCGCAGAGATCAAGCGACACCCCGGCGGGATGATCGATGAACAGGCGCACCGTGTGGCCGCCGACCAATTCGGCGAGCAGCACTTCCACTTCCGGCTCGACTCTTGCGAGTTGCGCCTCGATGTCGGCCTGTATCGCGCTCATGCAATCTAGTCTTTGAACGAAAAAAGCGGGCCTACGCCCGCTTTCCTGGAAACGGCCGAAGCCGCGGAAGCTGTCGTTTCATCCTAGCAGCGCTCCGGGTGGCCGGTGGGCTTTGCGCCGCTTGTGTGGCAGACGTCCCACATCCCCTCGGCGGGATGCGAGAGTCCATTCGGATGAGCCCGCAGACCGAAGCATCGGCCGCCTTGTCAGCCGAGGTGTTCAAGCGCGTTCCTCTCGTCCGCGGACATCTCGACACCGCGTGGGCCTTGTCGCGTCGTCTCTTCCCGACGGCGCCAGCGTGCTCATCGCCCAAGGAGACTTCACCAGCGGTACGCGCGGATGACCAGCGCCGAAGGGTGCTTTTCAGCCCGCGGCGCGTGCCTGAGCGCGATCTCGGTAGATCCGGTAGTCGCGCCGGTCCGGACGCATACGCGCCGCCAGGGCCAGCGGCCGGCGCGCTTCAGGCGCCCGACCCAAGACCAGTAGTGAACGACCGAGGCAGAACAGCGCATAGTCGTTGGTTGGCGCCATCTCCACTACAACTTCGAACTCGGCCCGGGCCTCGTCGAAGCGCCGTGCGCGGAAGTAGGCGCGACCTAGGGCTTCGCGGATTGAGGCCTTGTCCGGCTCGCTCCTGCGCGCCTTCTCGAGGGGCACGATGGCCTGGTTGAAGTCGCCGGCCTCGAGCAGCGCCGTACCGCGCTGAAACAAGTCGTAGACGTCTTCCATCCGGCTTAGTGTAGGTCCGGCCCGGGCATGGGCAAGACTCCTGCTAGGGACGCTGAACGCCTTCCGGGACGCAAGTGAGCGACCCGACCGCCACCTTTCAGCAGCCGAGCTTCGAGGCTTCAGGCGACAGCTTCGCGCCCGTCGTCCACACGGCTCCCGGGTTGCGTGACGAGGGCTTCGATCACGTCGAGAATGGCCGCTGCGACTTCGGACTTGCGCGTCTGCGGCACGTGCCGCTCTTGCGCCGAAGTGATGATCGTGACCTCGTTGTCGGTTGCCTCGAAGCCGATGCCCGGCCGGGAGATGTCATTTACGACGATCGCGTCGAGCCCTTTGCGCTCAAGCTTGCCGCGGCCGTACTCGACGGCGCCATCGCCGTGTTCCGCGGCGAAGCCGATCACAACCTGGCCGGCCCGGCGGACGCCGCTCAAGCCTGCGAGCACGTCGGAAGTGGGCTCGAGCTCGAGTGTCATCCCTCCTGCCAGGCGGTCCTTCTTGAGTTTGCCGGCGTGCGAGCGCACAGGCCGGAAGTCCGCAACGGCGGCTGCCATCATCAGGACGTCACATGCAGCGAAGCGCTCGCGACAAGCCGCGGCGAGCTGACCGGCCGTTTCCACGTCGACGTAATCGATTGCGGCTTCGCGCGGCAGGCTCACGTTGGCGGCTACGACAGTGACTCGAGCTCCGCGGCGGGAGGCTTCGGCGGCCACCGCCCACCCCATCCGTCCGGACGAGCGATTGCCGAGATAGCGCACGGCGTCGACGGGTTCTCGGGTTCCACCCGCGGTCACCAGCACTCGCTTGCCACGAAGCGGCGAGGCCATTGCGGATCCGTCTCGTGCTGAGGAGTCCTCTTGCGCCAGCGTCTCGCTCACCGCGTTCAACAGCTCCTGCGGCTCGGGAAGCCGCCCGACTCCCCACTCCCCCAAAGAGCCGAGCGCCCCCGTCCCAGGCTCGAGCACGCGCACGCCGCGGGTTGCGAGCACCCGCAGGTTCTCCTGAGTGGCGGCGTGCTCGTACATCGCGTCGTTCATCGCCGGCGCCACGAGCATCGGCTTGCGGCAAGCCAACGCGGCCGCGGTGAGGAGGTTGTCGGCGGCCCCCGTCGCGAGCTTGGCGATCGTGTTGGCCGAAGCGGGAGCGATCAAGTAGACGTCGGCGCGCGCGACGAGCTCGAGGTGCGACAGCGGCGTGTGACGGACCGGCGGCTCGCCGGGGTACGCGCCCCGCATCGGGTCCTGATCCCATTCATGGATCAGGACCGGAGCGCCGGTGATGGCAGCAAACGACGCCGAGCCGACGAATCGACAAGCCGATTCCGTTTGGACGACCCGAACGGCGTGACCAGCCTTGATTGCCAGCCGTGCCAGCTCCAGCGCCTTGTAGGCAGCGATCCCGCCGGTTACTCCAAGAAGCAGACGGGCCATCCGACCGCCGCCTCCCCGCCGATCAGCGGTAGTGGTGCTTGATCTTGCCGTTGGCGACTTCTTCGAGCGCGATCGTCAGGTAGTTCTTGGAGGCGGTGTCGACCATGGGCGGCGGGAATTCCTCGAACGTGCCTTCGCCGAGGTTGTGGTAGTACGAATTGATCTGACGTGCGCGCTTGGCTGCGATGATCACGCTGGCGTAGGGCGAATCGGCGTTTTCGATCAATTTGTCGACGCGGGGTGAGATCAAGACGTGTCTTTCTGTCCTGTTCGGATTGAGTTCTCCGATCCTAGCGCCACGCTCGACGTCTCCTCCAGGCAGCGGCGAACGATGGCTTCAAGTTCGTCCACCGCGTCTTCCAAGCGATCGTTGATGACGTGGTGGGCGAACTCGTGCCGGGCTTGAAGCTCTGACCGAGCTGTCTGAAGACGTGCGTCGACTGCTTCGGGGGAATCGGTGCCGCGCCCAACGAGCCGCGCGCGCAGCGCCGCCTCGCTCGGCGGGTCGATGAAGACTTGAACGGCTTCGGGCATCGCCTTGCGCACTTGACGGGCTCCTTGGAGCTCGATTTCAAGCACGACTGGGCGTCGGCCGGCGATCAGCCGCTCGAGCTCTGCGCGGAGCGTGCCGTAACGCCGGCCCGAATAAGCGGCGTGTTCGACGAAGTCGCCCGCCTGAACCCGGCGTTCGAATTCTTGATCAGAAAGAAAGAAGTAATCACGCCCGTGCTCTTCCCCCGGGCGTGGGTCTCGGGTGGTCGCCGACACGGACAACTCAAGCTCCGGAACCCGCTCGCGCAGAGCGCGGATGAGCGTTCCCTTCCCGACCCCCGAAGGGCCGGTGATGACGAAGACGACCGACACGCCGCCGTTACCGGCGGAGCATCGATACCAGCTCGGTGCGCTGGCGCTGCGAGAGACCGCCGATTGTCTTGCTGGGCGATATGCGGCACTGGACGAGTACGCGGTTGACCTTCACCCGCCCGTACTTGGGGACGGCGAGCAGCATGTCGAAAACCTTGGCGGTTTCGACGTACTCCGGCGGGTCGAGCAGCACGTCGTGGATCCGCGCGCGGCCGCCCTTTAGGTCCCGCTTGAGCTGGGCACGCTGGGTGCGAATCTCGTTGGCGCGTTGTAGGGCGTCCAACCGCTGCACGAGAGAGCGTTCAGGAGCTGCCACGGAGGGCTTGGTCGGCGTTCTCGTCGCTGGCGGCATTGGCGCGAGTCTACATCTCCGAAGCTCTGTCGTGAACGCCGAGACGACAATTCGGCTGAAGCTCAACTTGAGCTGAAGCGTTGAGCGCAAGAGTCGCGATTTCTTACGCGGTTTGCAGGCAAAACACGTCGTTCTGCGGAGGCGAATCGGAGCCGAAGCCGATCACGAAAGACCTGCACAGCTTGGCTTTCGCCGCCGCGCGGCAGCACATCGTTGCCGTCACCGAAACCCCTCGCCGGCTGGCCGGACGTCCGTCACCGGCTTCAAGGCATGCTTCAAAAATCTCCGCACGAAGACTCGTGCGCTGCCGTTCAGAGGTCACCCGACGGCGGAGCCGACGGCATCCTGCACACGGCTGTATCCAGCGGCCCGCGCTCGCGCTGCGACGCCGCTGGCCAGAAGTGCCGGGAGCGACGGCCCACCGTACACCAGCGCGGTGTAGAGCTGCACGAGCGTGGCACCAGCGCAGATGCGCTTCCAGGCGTCGTCCGCGTCCTCGATGCCTCCGACAGAGACCAGTACGAGATTGCCCCCGACTCGGCGGTACAGGCGCTCTAAGACGGTCGTGGCGCGTTGCTTGAGCGGGGCGCCCGACAAGCCTCCCTCCCCGGCTTGCTCGATTTCTGCCGCAGAGGAGCGCAGGTGCTCGCGGGACGTCGTGGTGTTGACCGCGACAATCCCGTCGAGGTCTATCTCCAGCGCCAGATCGGCGACCGCGTCGACTTGCGCATCGGTCAAGTCGGGCGCGATCTTCACGAGAATTGCGGGTGGGCGTCGCCTTCCGGCGGCTTCGCGTGCTGCGTTTTGGACGCATAGCAGCAACGGCTTGAGCTGTTCGGTGGTCTGCAGGTCGCGCAGTGACGGCGTGTTCGGCGACGAGACGTTGACCACCAGATAATCGGCGAAGGGCGCCAGCGCGCGGACGCTGAGCTCATAGTCGGCGATGGCGTCGTCGAGTGCAACGACTTTGCTCTTGCCGACATTGATGCCAAGCACAGACTCTCCAGGCCGCCGCCGGCGCTGGGCCAATGCTGCCGCCACGGCGTCGGCGCCGGCGTTGTTGAAGCCCATCCGGTTCACCAGCGCGCGATCGCTTTTCAACCGAAACAGCCGCGGACGCGGATTGCCGGGCTGCGCCAATCCGGTGACCGTCCCGACTTCGACAAAGCCGAATCCGAGCGCTCCCAGGGCTTCAAAGGCGTCCGCGTCCTTGTCAAAGCCGGCGGCCAGGCCGACCGGCGTGGGAAAGCTCAAGCCGAGAGCGTCGACACGCGCCGCCGGATCGGGCCGTCCGGCCAGCGCGCGCAGCGCCGCCAAAGACCGCGGCCTTCGCGACGCACCAGCAAGCGCCTCCATGACCAGGTGATGTGCTGTTTCTGCCGGCAAGCGAAACAGAAGTCGCGCGAACCCCCTGCGATACAGCGCCGAGACCAGCGGAGCGCCGCGGGAGAGCACGGCACCGCGGGCAGGGGAACTCAGGCCGCGACTCACCTCACTTGGCCAGCACGGGCGTGGCGCGCGCTCCTCCGCCCTCGTGGAGCTCTTGCAGAGAAGTCACCGAAGGCGGGGCAAGACGACCCGTGGCTATCGCCCTGGCGGCCGCCATGCCGCCGGAGATGGTGGTGATGCAGGGGATTCCCTTCGCGATCGCCGCCTTGCGGATCTCATAGCCATCCGCGCGGGCTTCGGTTCCCGTCGGCGTGTTGACCAACAGGCTCACATCACCGTTGTCGATCCGGTCGAGCACGTGCGGGCTTCCGTCGGCGAGTTTGTTGAGCGGTTGCACCGGGATGCCCATGCGCGAGATCGCTGTCGCCGTCCCGCGCGTGGCCACGATGCTGAAGCCGAGGTCGTGCAGTTGCGTGGCGATCCCGACGACCGCAGACTTGTCGGCGTCGGTGACGCTGAGAAACACCGTGCCGCTGACGGGCAGGCGCACGCCGGCGGCCGCTTGCGCCTTGGCGAAGGCCGACGGGAAGTCGGCGGCGATTCCCATCACCTCGCCCGTCGAGCGCATTTCCGGTCCAAGCAAGGCATCGGCGCCGGCAAAGCGATCAAACGGCAGCACCGCTTCCTTGACGGAGACGTGATCGCCTTCGGGCTCTTCGGGCAGGCCCATGTCGGCGAGAGACTCGCCGAGCATCACACGGCAAGCGATCTTGGCGAGCGGCTGACCGGTTGCCTTTGACACGAACGGCACCGTCCGCGATGCCCGCGGGTTGGCTTCGATGACGTAGAGATCTTCCCCGATCACCGCGTACTGGACGTTGATCAATCCGACCACGCCGAGGGCCAACGCGATCCTGCGCGTGGCTTCGCGGACTTCCTTGAGCATGTCAGAGCCCAGCGAGTGCGGAGGTAGCACGCAGGCAGAGTCGCCGGAATGCACTCCGGCTTCCTCGACATGCTGCATAATCCCGCCGACCCAGACGTCACGCCCGTCGCAGATCGCGTCGACATCGACTTCGACGGCGTTCTCCAAGAAGCGGTCGAGGAAAATGGCGGGCGCGCCCTCCCCACCCTGCGGAGCGACACGGCGTAAGTAGTCCTCGAGCTGGGCCGTGGAATAGACGATCTCCATCGCCCGGCCGCCCAACACGTAGCTCGGGCGCACCAGCAGCGGAAATCCGACTTCAGGAGCGGCGCGAAGCGCTTCTTCGCCCGAATGCGCGGTGGCGTAGGCCGGTGCCTTGAGACCCAGATCCTGCAAGACCCCGCCGAAGCGCCCACGGTTTTCGGCCAAGTCGATGGCTTCGGGCTGGGTGCCGAGCAGCGGCACGCCGGCTTCGGCGAGCCCGGCGGCGAGCTTGAGCGGCGTCTGGCCGCCGAATTGCACGATCACGCCTTCGGGCTGCTCGAGCTCGACGATCGCAAGCACGTCTTGCAGCGTCAGCGGCTCGAAGTACAAGCGATCAGACGTGTCGTAATCGGTCGACACGGTTTCGGGGTTGCAATTGACCATCACGGCGTCACGACCCGATTCGCGCACGGTCATGGCGGCATGCACGCAGCAGTAGTCGAACTCGATGCCCTGGCCGATGCGATTCGGACCCGAGCCGAGGATCATCACGCTCGGCGCATCGCCGCGGCGCACCTCGTGGCGGACGCAGCCGTCGTGCGATCGTCGTTCGAGCGCGGAGTAGTAGTACGGCGTCTCGGCTTCGAATTCGGCCGCGCAGGTGTCGACGGCCTTGTACGTCGGCACTAGCGCGTTCGTTCCGCCGCCGTCGCGCTCGTCGCCGGCCGCGGCGGTCTCGTGCACCAGCTCCTGCATCTGGCGCAGGTACCAGAAGTCGATCGACGTGCGCTCGTGCACGTCTTCGGGACTCACGCCCCGGCGGAACAACTCGAGGATGACGTCGTAGCGCTCGGCGCCTGGGCGCAACAGGGTTTCCAGCAGCTCAGAATCCGACCGGCTCACATCGGGCTCTGAGTCGAGTTCGCGCGAGCGCAGCGCCTTGGCGAACGCCTGCTTGAACGTCCGCCCGATCGCCATCGCCTCCCCCACCGACTTCATGTGGGTGGACAGGCTGGTGTCCACTCCGGGGAACTTCTCGAAGGCAAAGCGCGGCCACTTGACGACCACGTAGTCGATCGTCGGCTCGAACGAAGCCGGCGTGCGCTGGGTGATGTCGTTGGGAATCTCGTCGAGCGTGTAGCCGACGGCGAGGCGAGCGGCGATCTTGGCGATAGGAAAGCCCGTCGCCTTGGAGGCCAGCGCGGAGGAGCGCGACACGCGCGGGTTCATCTCGATGACGATGATCTCGTCGGTCTTCGGATTGACCGCGAATTGGACGTTCGAGCCGCCCGTCTCCACCCCTACGGCGCGTATCACGGCGATCGCCTGGTCGCGCAGCTTCTGGTACTGGCGGTCGGTCAGCGTCTGCTGCGGCGCGACGGTGACCGAGTCGCCCGTGTGGACGCCCATCGGGTCGATGTTCTCGATCGAGCAGACAATCACGACGTTGTCCGCGTGGTCGCGCATCACTTCAAGCTCGTATTCGCCCCAGCCGAGAACCGATTCGTCGATCAGGACCTGACCGATCGGCGAAGCGGCCAGCCCGCCGGCGACGATGCTCTTGAAGTCCTCTTCGGTGCGAGCGATACCGCCGCCCCGGCCACCCAGCGTGAACGCCGGCCGCACGATCAGCGGCAAGCCGAAATCCTCGAGCGCCGCGCGGGCCTCGTCCAGCGAAGTGGCGATGGTGTTGCGTGCCGTCCGCAAGCCGGCGGCCTGCATCGTGGCGTCGAACTCCTGGCGATCCTCCGCGCGGTTGATCGCGTCGTAATTGGCACCGATCAGCTCGACGCCATAGCGCTCCAGCGTCCCGTCTTCTGACAGTGCCTTGGCGAGGTTGAGCGCCGTCTGACCGCCGAGCGTCGGCAGCAGCGCGTCAGGCCGCTCGCGCTCGATCACCTGGGTGACATAGGAAGGCAGCAGCGGTTCGACGTAAGTCCGGGTCGCGAACTCCGGGTCGGTCATGATCGTCGCCGGATTGGAGTTCACGAGCACGACTTCGTAGCCCTCTTCGAGCAGCACCTTGCACGCCGAAGTGCCGGAGTAGTCGAACTCGGCGGCTTGGCCGATCACGATCGGCCCTGATCCGAGGACGAGGATCTTGTGAAGGTCGTCGCGTCTAGGCATAGCTTCCCTGCACGATCTCTGAGATGAAGTCGTCGAACAACGGGAGCGAGTCGTTGGGGCCGGGTCCCGCTTCCGGGTGGTACTGCACGCAGCCGGCCGGCACGTCGAGCAGGCGAATGCCCTCGACGGTGCGGTCGTAGAGGTTCAGACGCGTAAGCTCGGCCGCGCCGAAGTCGGTCTCCCAGCGCACCGGCTCGTCCGTTTCCAATTGCCTCTGGCCGCCCGGGCCGACAACGGCAAATCCGTGATTCTGCGAGGTGATCGCGATCGACCCCGAGCGTAAATCCTTGACCGGGTGATTTGAGCCGCGATGACCGAACGGCAGCTTGAAGGTCTGAAGCCCGACGGCGCGCGACAGGAGCTGGTGTCCGAGACAGATGCCGAACACGGGCTTCTTGCCCAACAGCTCCCGGATGGTGTCGACGAGATAGTCGAGCGCCGCCGGGTCACCCGGACCGGGCACGAGGAAGAAGCCGTCGGGATCGCGGTCGAGCAGCTCGGCCGCCGGGGTGTCACAGGGCAGTAGCTCGATGGTCGCGCCGCGCTGGGTGAAGTTGCGGACGATCGAGTGCTTGATGCCGGTGTCAAGCGCGACGATGCGCGGTCCGGATCCCTGTCCGGCCACGACATGGGGTTCGCGCACGGTGACTTCGCGCGCCAAGTCACGGCCGCGCATCGAGGGCTCGGAGTGGATGCGGTCGAGCGCCTCGGCTTGCGGCACGTCAGCACCGAAGATCCCCCCGCGCATGGCTCCGGCCTCGCGGATGTGGCGGACCAGCGCGCGGGTGTCGACTCCGGTGATGGCCGGAATGCCACAGTCAGAGAGCCAGTCCAGCCAGCCGCCCTCGGCACCCGGGGCGTCGTCGGCGTTGACGGCTTCGCGCATGACAACGGCCCGTGCGTGTACGCGATCGGATTCCATGCCTTCGGCCGACACGCCGTAGTTACCGATGTGCGGGTAGGTGAAGACGATGACCTGTCCGTGGAAGGACGGGTCCGAGACAGCTTCCTGGTAGCCCGACATTCCCGTGGTGAACACGACTTCGCCGGTCACCGTGCCGGCCGCGCCGACGGCGTCGCCATCGAAGCGCGCGCCGTCTTCGAGCAGGACGTAGGCGCTCATGCCGCCGACACCGCGAAAGTGCGCTCTCGATAAGCGACCGCGCCGGCGGCGATCGTGGCCAACACGCGGCCGCGCACCTGATGTCCGTCGAAGCAGGAGTTCTCTGAGCGGCTCTCGTAGCCGGCTTCGCCGATTTCCCACTCGCGCGCCAAGTCGATGAGCGTGAGGTTGGCCGGCACGCCGACCGCCACCGTCGGCACCGGCAGGTCGAACAGCGCCGCGCCCTGCGTGAGCTTCTCGATCACGAGCGCCAGGGGCAGGACGCCCGGCTCGACAAGGTCCGTGTAGAGGACGGCGAAGGCGCTTTCAAGCCCGGTCGTGCCCATCGGCGCTTCTTCAAACGGAACTTCCTTTTCTTCACGCGCGTGTGGCGCGTGGTCGGTGGCTATGCAGTCGATCGTGCCGTCGAGCAAGCCGGAGATCAGCGCCTGACGGTCGACCTCCGAGCGCAGCGGCGGATTCATCTTCAGGCGCGTGTCGAGCGACTTGAGCAACGCGTCGTGAGTCAGTGTCAGGTGGTGCGGGGAGGCTTCGGCGGTGATGAGCGCGCCGCGCGCCTTGGCCTCGGCGACCGCTTCTACCGACTCGACCGCCGACAAGTGCTGGGCGTGGATGCGGCCCTGCTCGTGCCGCGCGATCGCGGCGTCGCGGGCGATCATCGTGGATTCCGATATGGACGGAATGCCGGCCAGACCGAGACGCGCCGACACCGGCCCCTCGTGCATGGCGCCGTTGCCAGACAAGGATGGATCTTCCTCGTGCAAGGCAAGCACGCCGCCGCACAGCTTCTGGTACTGAAGCGCCATTCGCAGCATCGCAGCGCGCTGAACTGGCTTGCCGTCGTCGGTGAAGCCGATGGCTCCGCACGAGCGCAGTTCGGCCATCTCCGTCAGCTGCTCGCCTTTGAGCCCGCGCGTCACTGAAGCCAGGAAGCCGACCGGGATGCGGGCTTCGCGTCGAGCGGACTCCTGCAGAGCCAGAAGCACCGAAGCCGAATCGATCGTCGGGCTGGTGTTCGGCATGGCGATGACCGCGCAATAGCCGCCGGCCGCCGCCGCGCGCGTTCCGGAATCGAGATCTTCCTTGTGCTCTTGCCCCGGGGTGCGCAGGTGCACATGCGGGTCCACGAAGCCCGGAAAGAGATGCCGGCCGCTGCCGTCGATCACCTCGGCGTCGGGCGGCGCTTGGAGCGTGTTCGGTGCTCCGAGCTCTGCAATCAGGCCGCCCCGAACCAGCACGTCTGACCGGGAATCGATTCCCGCTCGCGGATCGAGCACGTGGACGTCTGAGACGAGCAGGTTCGCCGGCGGAGTTGGGCGAGAGGCGAGCGCGTTCATGCCAGTTGGGGGGCGGGCGTCGGGGAACTTGTCCGTGGTGTGCCGACATCTCGTCCGGCGAGCAGTTCGTAGAGCACCGCCATCCGCACTACCACGCCGGCAGCCACTTGTTGGCCGATCAGCGCTTGCGGTGATTCGATGACATCGGCCGAAAGCTCGACGCCGCGGTTGACGGGTCCCGGATGCATCAGGACCTGCCGCGGACTCAGCCGCTGGCCGTTGAGCTGATAGCAAGCGGCGTATTCGCGCAGGCTGGGCACAAAGGACCCCGTCATGCGCTCGTGTTGCATGCGCAGGGCGTAGACGACATCGGCGTCGGCGAGCCGGTCGAGCGTGTGCTCGACCGCGCAACCCAGGGCCTCGACGCCGCGCGGAATCAGCGTCGGAGGGCCGCAGACCGTCACGCGCGCGCCCATCTTGCTGAAAGCCATGATGTTCGAGCGGGCGACGCGCGAATGCATGACGTCGCCGACGACCCAGATCGAGAGCCCGTCGAGCGATCGCAGCCGCTCGCGCAGGGTGTAGACGTCGAGCAGGGCCTGCGTCGGGTGCTCGTGCTTTCCGTCGCCGGCGTTGACGACGGCGGCCGTGCTCCAGCGCGCCACGAGGTCAGCCGCGCCGACGTTCGGCGTGCGCACGACGATCAGATCCGGCCGATAGGCCGACAGGGTCTGCACCGTGTCTTTGAGCGACTCGCCCTTTTCCACCGATGACCCGGAGGAAGCGAAGTTGATCACTTCGGCCGACAGCGTCTTGGCCGCGAGCTCAAAAGACGAGCGGGTCCGCGTCGAGGCCTCGTAGAAGAGATTGATGACCCGCCGCCCGCGCAGCGCCGGGACTTTTTTGATCTCACGTTCAGAGACTTCCGCGAACGACCGCGCTCGATCGAGGATGCGCTCGATGTCGCGCCGCTCGAGCTGTTCCATCGAGATGAGATGCCTCATGCCGTCGCACCCTCCAGCGCGGTGATGCGGACCTCGTCGACGCCGTCCTTCTCAGTAAGACGGACTTCCACGCGCTCAGGGCGCGCGGTCGGGAGGTTCTTGCCGACGTAGTCGGGCCGAATCGGCAGCTCGCGGTGGCCGCGGTCGGCGAGCACCGCGAGTTGGACTCGCGCGGGACGTCCGTAGTCGAACAGGGCGTCGATGGCGGCGCGGACGGTGCGGCCGGTGTAGAGCACGTCGTCGACCAGCACCACCGTGTGGTCCTCCATGCGGAAAGGCAGATGTGACGAGCGGACCTCGGGCGCTTCGCGCGTGGCCAGATCATCGCGATAGAACGCGATGTCGAGATCCCCAAGCGGTACGTCCGCGCCCAGCGCCGAGCAGACGTGCCCGTGTAGACGACGGGCAAGGTGGGCGCCACCGGTGTGGATGCCGACGATTGCCAGGTCCCGGTCGGGATTGCGCTCGACCACCTCATGGGCCATGCGCGCGAGCGTGCGCCGGATGTCGCTCTCATCGAGAACGACCTTCGTCAATTCGGGCAAATCTGTCCTTCCTGGCCTCACAGGACCGGGTTAAAGGAGCGGTGCATTGAACCTAGCAGTGCGCTACGACGGATCAGGACTCGGCCGGCTCTGCCACCTCGTTGGCCTTGACGAGCTTGGGGATGCCCTTCTCGGGAAACGGGATGACGATCGCATCGAAGTCGCGTGGAACGACCGTCCGCGCAAAGGTGTCGCGCGCCTCGTCGCGGACTTCCCGTGGGAAGTAACGGGTGGAAAGGTGATTGAGCGCCAGCAGCTCCACTTGCGCGTCGCGGGCGACCTCCGCGGCCTGACGGGCGGTCGAGTGCCCGGTCATCCGCGCTCGCGCTCGGTCGCCTTCAAGGAACGTCGCCTCGTGGACGAGCACGTCCGCTCCGCTGGCGTAGACCTCGACGGCCTGACACGGGGCGGTATCGCCTGACAGAACCAGGCGGCGCCCGCGACGGGCTTCGCCCATGACTTGACCGGGTTCGACGCCGTCGACTGTCTTTCCGGCTTGTAGACGACCGAAATCGGGCCCGGGAGTTATTCCAAGGCTACGAGCGCGCTCGGCGTCGAAGCGGCCCGGCCGGTCTTCCTCCACCAGCGCGTACCCGTAGGCGCGCACGCGGTGCTCGACCGGAAAGCCGCACACGGAGAACCCGTCGAAGTCCACTTCGCCGTGCGGCTCGAGCTCATGCCAATCCAGCGGATAGCCGGTGCGCCCGATCAGCGGTGCCTGACTCTTGCGCAGCGACTCCAGTCCTGGCGGGCCGTAGATGGTCAACGGCGCACCGCGATCGCGCAGATCGAACGTCTTGATCATCCCGACCAGACCGAGCCAGTGATCAAGGTGGTAGTGGGTGATGAAAATCGCGTCGATGTCGGGCAAGCCGGTCGAGCGCAGCAGTTGTTGCTGCGTTCCCTCGCCGCAGTCGAACAGCAGTCGGTGCCCGCCAGCACGGACCAGAATCGCCGGCAACCCCCGCGCGGCCGTCGGAACCGAGCCGGCGGTACCGGCGAACAAGAGGGAAAGATCCATCGCGGGGCGAGGTTAATGCTTGGCGCACGTCTTCCGGCGCCGCCGGTGCGAGGTGGTCTGTCCAGTTGCAGCTCGTCGCGCCGGTCTGTGATCTCTTCGAAGCCACCGTCGCTTTCAGTCGAGCACGACGAGTTTGAAATGGATCTGGCCGTCGGCGACCTTGGCGATACCCATGGTGTGAGAGGGCGCACGACGGCGCTCCGTCGGCGAGCCCGGATTGAACAGAATCAGCCCATCCGGCCCGCGCTCGAGCAGCGGTATGTGAGAGTGCCCGAAGATGACGGCGTCCGCGTCAGGAAAGCGGTTGCGCATCCGTCGCGAGCGCCCGGCGGCCGAACCGGAGTTGTGAATCATCGCGATCCGAAATGCACCGAATCCGATCATCGTCGTCTCGGGCAGCTCAGCTCTCAGCTCGGCGCAATCCACGTTCCCGTGTACGGCGTGCACCGGCGGGCCCAGGCCGCGAAGGTCCGCGAGCACTTCGGCTTTGATGAAGTCGCCCGCGTGCAAGATTGCATCAGCGGCCGCCAGCCGACGCCGACAGGCCTCCGGAAGGGAGCGGCTGCCCTTGGGCAGGTGCGTGTCGGAGATGATCGCGAGCTGCATCAGCGTTGCCGGCTGTTGTACTGACAAGGCCGCCAATGCCCTCGGACTCAGGGCCTTCAGTCGTGGAGATTGGCACGTCGGACGGCGGGCTGACCGACGCTACCCGAAAAGCGCGCGCCTCGAGGGAACCGTGTACCACCACGGTGGTCGACCCCGGCTAAGCTTCCTCGCGCTCGCGCCTGTAGCTCAGTGGATAGAGCGCTCGCCTCCGGAGCGAGAGGCCGCAGGTTCGAATCCTGCCAGGCGCACTCACAGCCGGTGCTCGGTCCGGCGTAAGCAGACGGCGCTCTGCTCGTTCCTAGAAGGACTCGATGTCGGCCGGCATCCGGCTGATGTAGGGCGGCGCTTCGTCGTTGGACGCAATACTTCGCCTTCGTGACTCCTTCGGCCAAGCTTGGCTTTCAGGCCGCCGCCTATTTGCTCGCCCACCCCGAGCTGACCGACCGCGCCCAGCCCTATCTCCACGAGCCCGACATCGACTGGGTCGGGTTGTGGACCGAACCGCCCTGGTCAACGCGCGAGGAGCGAGTCCTGCGAGCGGCAGCCGAGGTCTCGACAATGCCCCGGCTCGACGCCGTGCCTGCTCTGCGCCTCGCTGAGTTGACCGACTCAAAGCTCTGGGACCCGCGCCCCTTCGCGCCAAAGGGCGAAGATCACTCCCATCGCGTGCTGGAAGCCATCGCGATACGGCGCGGCTTCACCGAGGAACAGGCGCGGGAGTGGCTGAGAATGCGCTACGACACGATCGCCCGCGCCTTGGACATCTGGGAGTGGGGTGCCCTGTCGACCGACGTCGACGCGGGGACCCACATCCTCACGTCGCACCGGCTCGCAGGCCGCGCCCGCCAGTACCTGTTCGGCGGCGGCTGGCAACGCGTTTTCGAGGCCGTCGACAGGGAGCCATGGGACAAAAGCGAGCTGATCATGGTCGACGCTGCTCGCGCGTACGCCCGCTGCGGGCCCGGGCCGACGATCCGTGACGTGACCGCGCTACTCGACGACGAGCAGCTGTCGATCGTGGTCGAGGGTCTGTACATCGCCTGGTACCACGGCGCCTGAGCGGTCCCCGGGTCCTACATCGCCCCGGGAACCAAGGCGCCTGCGCTCACCCCGGCTCAGCGGCCAAGACGGGTGGCCGCCGTCGCCCCGATGGCCGCCGACCCCATCGCGATCGCGGCTACGAAGGCGGCCCGACCGGGCTTCAGCGCTCCCTTGGCCGCGGCGGTCGATACGCCGTCGACCGCGTCGCTGATGGCCTGCGCGGCAAACCATGCCCGGATCGAGGCCGGCTCGCCGGAGCGCAACGCGGCAAGGCCGCCGAGAGCGAGGGCGAAGTCGCGCACCCCCAAGCCGCGGGCCAAGATCTGCGCCCGCTCATCATCGGCGACGTTCTCCATCCACGGCGCCACGGCTCGTCGAGGATCGACCACGAGCAACGTCCCGTACAGCGCTCGACCCGTCGCCAAGGCAAAAGCGAGTTCGCGTGATCCCATTCTCGGCAAGTTGACCGCGCCCGCCACAGGCTAAACCTACGGCGCTTTCCATCCGGGCGCGGCCGTAGGTTGGCCCGGTGTCCTTGCCTACGTGGTGTTCGAATTGCGGCTCGGCGCTGTTACAGCCGCTGCGCGCCCGAACGGACCCCGAGACTGGCTGGTTAATCCTGCTGCGCTGCGCGGAATGTTTCTGCTGCCAGGAGGCAGCGCCCGAGCACAACGAGCTAGCCGAACTCGACAGCCGGCAGGCGGCACATCGCCAGGAGCTCGTCGCGGCGTACGAAAGCTCCGTGTCGGAGAACATGCGGTCGCTCAGCGCTTGCTTCGAACGAGCGCTGGCGCTTGACTTGGTAAGCGCCGACGACTTCGCGCCCCGCCGCCGAAGAAGACGCGACTGAGAGGGCAGCGCAGGCGGGCGATCGGTTCCACGCTGCCAACAGGCGCGCAGAACCGATCGGGTGCTTAGGCCGTCAGGCCCCGCCGGCGACCGCGGGGAGGATCGTCAGTTCGTCGCCGTCGGCGACCGACGTCTCCAGGCCCGACAAAAAGCGAATGTCTTCGCCCTTCAAGAAGACGTTGACAAACCGGCGCAATTCACCGCCGTCGTCGAACAGCCGGCCTTCAAGCTCCGGCGCCGTCTGGCAAAGGCTCTTGAGGGCGGTGCCGACATCGCCGCCGTCCACTTGCAGTTGAGATTGGCCAGCCGCTGCAGAACGCAGCTGTGTAGGTAGCTTGATGGTGACGCTCATAACTAGACGGCCGCGCGCAGCTCGGTCTCAAGGCCGGCTTCGAAGGCTTCCACCGTCGGCTCGATCTCGTGCACGGCGAAAGTGCCGCGAACCGTGTCGATCGTCTTGAGGCCGTCGCCCGTGATGCAGATGACGACACGCTCGGACGGGTCGATGTCGCCGCGCGCGGCCAGCTTGGCCAAAACCGCGGTGGTAACGCCGCCGGCGGTTTCGGTGAAGATACCGGTCGTCTCGGCGAGCAGGCGAATGCCGGCACGAATCTCATCGTCGGTCACCGCATCGACAGCGCCGCCTGTGCGACGGGCGAGGTCGGCCGCGTAAGGACCGTCGGCGGGGTTGCCGATGGCCAGCGACTTGGCGATCGTGTCCGGCTTGACCGGGCGGCAGAAATTGCGGTTCTCCGCGAACGCCTCGGCTACCGGCGAGCAGCCCTGCGCTTGGGCGCCGTTCATCACCGGCAGCTCTCCCGACAACAGCCCGGCGTCGGTGAACTCCTCAAAGCCGCGCGCGAGCTTGGTGAACAGCGAGCCCGAAGCAATGGGCGCGACGATCCGGCTCGGAAGCTCCCAGCCAAGCTGCTCGGCGATCTCGAAGGCCAGCGTCTTGGACCCTTCGGCGTAGTACGGCCGCACGTTGACGTTGACGAATGCCCATGGGCGCTCGGCCGACACTTCCATGCACAAACGGTTCACATCGTCGTAATTGCCGCGGACGGCGACGACTTTGGCTCCGTACGCGCCGGTGGCGAGGATCTTCTCTTCCTCGAGATTGGCGGGAATGAAGACGTAGGCCGGCAGGCCGGCGGCCGCCGCGTGAGCGGCGACGGAATTGGCGAGGTTGCCGGTGGAAGCGCACGCCACGGTCTCGAATCCGAGTTCCACCGAGCGGCGCAGGGCCACCGACACGACGCGGTCCTTGAAGGAATGCGTCGGATTCGTCGTCTCGTTCTTCACCCACACCTCACCCAAGCCGAGTCGCTCGGCCAGGCGGTCGGCGCGCACGAGCGGAGTCATGCCGGCGGGAAGCGCTGACTGCGGGCGCTCGACCGGGAGGAAGTCCGCGTAGCGCCAAAGGTTCAGGGGCCCGCCCTGGATGCGGCGCTTGAGCTCAGCGGCATCGAGTTCCGGCTTGGTGTAAGCGACTTCCAGCGGACCGAAGCAGCGTTCACAGACGTAGTGCGCATCCAAGGGATACGTCGCCGCGCATTCCTTGCACTTGAGGGCTTCTGCTGACATCTCGTGAATTGACCTCCGCCTCGTGGGTTAGCTGCGGCGGTGCCTCACTCGAAGCCCTTCGCCACATCTCCCAGGCCTCTGTTGGAGCCTGATGGAATTGCCACCGTTTCCCGTCTTGCGACGAGATGGTTGGCGGGGCTTCACTGGGCCAATCCCTCCACCCCTCTTGATGCGTACTGCTATGCACGGCGCAGAATAGCGAGCGCGAGGACGGAAAGCGGACATGCTTGACAATGGGCACCGGGGCCGGGCCTCGGTAGTATCGGTGACAACGTGTCCTCGACCGATGAACCGCTCAGTTATGCCTGGCCTGCCACGCGCTCCGTTCGGGCGTCGCAGCCGACGCGTCGGCGCTTCGGTCGAGCAGCCTGAGCAAGATCAGCCTCACGTCGAGGTCGTAGAGACTCCGGGGCTGCGCTGGATCAACATCGAGCGCCCGCGCGGCGTCGACCACGCGTGGCTGCAGGAGCACTTCGACTTCCATCCGCTCGACTACGAGGACGTCTTCTCCCGCAATCAGCGCCCGAAAGTCGACCAATACGACGAGTACTTGTTCATCGTCTTGCACTTTCCGCGCTACGACAAGCGCGTTTCGCGGCTCAACGCCGCCGAAGTCGACATCTTCGTCGGCCCGGACTACGTCATCACGATCCCGAACGAGCCGCTTCAGCCCGTCGAATACCTCTTCGAGCGCTGCCGGACCGACGAGACGCTGCGGGAGCAGATCTTTTCCAAAGGCGCCGGCTACCTGCTCTACCGCATCGTCGACGACTGCGTCGACGCTTCCTTCCCGATGCTGCGCAAGATGGGCAACAAGCTCGAAGTCATCGAAGAGGAAATCTTCGCCGGCCGGACGATGGAAGTG
>JADDQZ010000022.1 GCA_016781085.1 Actinomycetota bacterium | reverse complement strand
TCGACCGGGCAGTACGGCCCCGCCACCGAGCGGGGCGTGCGTCGGTTCCAGGAACGGGAAGGGCTTCCCGTCACCGGGATCGCCGACCCTGAGACGCTCGCCCGCTTGTACGCGGCCGCGGACCGGTGATCCCACCCGCCGCCGGGAGGCGGCAGAACCGCCCGGCGCGCTGAGCGGCCGGGCGGACATGGGATGGCACGGCTGACGGCTGTCAGCGCGCGCGAACGCGACGGACGGTGATCTTCAGCCGCCCGTAGTTGTCGATCGCCTCGGAATCGACGAGGCGCAAGCGCAGCGGGCGGCCGAGCCCGCGGACTCGGTACTTGTAACGGTGAGTGCGGTTCGGCCTGGTCCGGTTGCCGCTCGCTGGGTGCGTGAAGCGACGACCGGTCGCCATCTGGAAGTTCTTCCACGGTCGCGGAAGCTCGAGTCGATCGCAGTGCCCCGGACGCGTCGGCAGGGCGAACATGGTTTCGGCGTCGAAGCCGACCGGCCCCCTCGGCTGCCCCGCGAGCACGAACATCGGACGCGGCTCGGGTGTGCCGCACACGACCTGTCCGGCCGGCGGGGTCACCCACATCGCTTCCGGATAGAAAGAGAAGGTGCCCTGCACCGTCACGCGGTAGCGCGCCCCGGGCTTGAGCCGCCGCTCGGTGCGGATGGGTCCCGCGGCGCCGTCGTTCCGTCGCTCGCTGCTGTCCAGGACGAGCCGTTCAGCCCTGAGGAACTTCCCTCCGGGCGCGGCTTGCCCGGCGCCGGGCAGGGCCAGGGGAATCGCCACCGCGGTCGCCGCCAGCGCCGCGCCCCTCCATCGCCAAATCATCGTCGTCTCCTGTCGGTTGAACGTGAGTCAGTCCCCAGCGTTGCGCTCGTGCTCACCGAGAGGGACTTCTTCCAAGCTCCTGTGAGGGTAGATCGGCGTGCGGGCGCGGCCATTACGTAAAAGCAACCACGCGCCAGGCACGACGGGGCGCCTGCGAGCGCGACCGGACCACCGCGATCGCTCCATCGATTGTTCGTCGAGCGGCCTTCAGGCCTCCTATCGCGAGACCTCCGCGCAGTCGATTCCTTCCGTGACGTCCTGACCAATCACGGTTGGGGCGCGAAACGACTGCTCGTGGACCACTTACCTCTCCGACCCCACGTGTTCGTTACGGCGGTCGCTGCGCTGGTGATCGCCATGTCCTCGCTCGCGGCGTCGCCGGCGCATGGCGGCGAGCGGAAGGTCGCCTTCCCCGCGACCGGTTCGCAGGACCGCGCACTCTCGTTTCGCATGCGCGGAGTGGAGCCCGAACGGATCCGGCAGGCGTGGATCGTCGCCGGACGCCGCACGGCGGCAGTGCCGCGAGCCGTCGCCCGGCGCGCCGCGCGCCGCGGCTTCCTGACGCTGCCACGCTCCGTCCTCGCGTGGTCGCGATTCCCGATGAAGCCCGTGGCGCGGCAGAGGGCGAAGCTGATTCTGATCCTCGCGCCGGCCGGCCGGCCGGCGCGCGAGCCATCCGACGATCGGGGCGCTGGCGCCGGGCAGGCGCCGGAAGTCCCAGGGGGGACGATCGATGCGGTCCACGCGACCGGCAACCCGCTGGCGGAGCTGAGGCTGTTCGTCGATCCCGACTCCAACGCGCGACGGCAGGCGGATAAATGGCGATCCGAGCGCCCGGAGGACGCCCGCCACATGGACACCATCGCGTCCGCGCCTCAGGGCGAGTGGTTCGGAGGATGGAGCGGAGACGTCCGTGCCGCGGTCGACCGCGAGGTGACGGCTGCCACCGCGGACGGCGCCGTCGCACTCCTCGTCGCCTACAACATCCCCGCGCGCGACTGCGGCAACCACTCGGCCGGAGGCCTCGCCTCCGCCGACGCGTACCGAGCGTGGATCCGCGCGTTCGGCGCCGGAATCGGCGATCGTCGGGCCATCGTCGTCCTCGAACCGGACGCGCTCGCCCTGATGGATTGCTTGTCGCGCGGGGGACAGGCGGCGCGAACGGCCCTGCTGGAGGACGCCATCGCAGTCCTCGAATCCCATCCGAACGTCGCCACCTACGTCGATGCCGGTCACTCGGCGTGGCACTCAGCGGAAGTGATGACGGCACGCCTGAAGGCGGTCGGAGTCGGCCGGGCTGACGGGTTCTCGCTCAACGTGTCGAATTTCCGGCTTACGAGTGGCGAGCTCGTCTACGGCGCCGCGATCTCAGAGGGAACGGGCGGAACGCACTTCGTCATCGACACCTCGCGCAATGGCGCGGGCAGCCTGTCGACGGAGTGGTGCAATCCCCGTGGTCGGGCCCTCGGTGAGCGCCCGACCACGCTCACCGGTCAGCCCCTCGCCGACGCCTACCTGTGGGTCAAGCGCCCGGGCGAATCGGACGGCAGTTGCAACGAGGGCCCGCCGGCGGGGTCCTGGTGGCCCGAGTATGCACTCGGGCTCGCGCAGCGCTCCGCCTGAGGCCGTCGTGTGGCTCACCCGCACGTTGCGGCGCCGACAGCGCGATCAAGCACTCGACACCGCCTGATGGTCTTCTCTCTGAAAAGCGTCCTGCCAATATTGTGCGTTAATGTCTCCCACGCGCGCACCCGGCGATGGCCCTGAGCAACGCCCCGGCGCCGCGCGGCCCGCGGAGACACTGAAGGAAACGTCTTACGGGGGAGCGGTCGTCCGGCCGCGAGCAGATGGCCACGAACTCCTGGTCATCGTCCCGCGCGGAACACGGGTGGTCGGACTGCCCAAGGGCGGAGCCAGTCCGGGAGAAACGCCAGAAGAGACCGCGGTACGCGAAGTGAGAGAGGAGACAGGAACCAATGTCTCCATCCGGGAGCCGCTCGGCGAGGTCTCGTACTGGTATCGGCGCCATGGTCGCCGGATCTTCAAGACCGTGCATTTCTTCCTTTGTGACTATCTGTCAGGCGACACCGCCGACCATGATCACGAGGTTGACGAAGCCCGCTGGATGCCGCTCGAGGCCGCTACGACGCAGCTCTCGTATCCCGCAGAACGCCAGCTCGCGCGCCTCGCGCAGTCGAAGCTTGCCGCCGATCGGTAGTCTCAGCCACGATGCAGGTCCTCAACTTCTTTTCCACGGTGTTCGCCGACCAGATGAAGCGTGGCCGCAAGACCGCGACCATCCGCCTCGGCGACAAGAGTCACCGATACCGCAAGAACGAAGTCGTGCTTGTCACGGTCGGCCAGCAGTACTCCCCGCGTGAGAAGCTCTTCCACGCCGTTGTCGACAATGTGGAAGTCAAGCGTCTGAAGGACTTGTCTCCGCGCGATATCGAGCACGACAACCCCGAGTTCCGGCGCTTGGAAGAGCTGATCAACTTCCTCGAGCAAATCTACGGGCGGACCGTCTCTCCCGAAGACACGGCAACAGTCGTGCGCTTTTCGCAGATCATCGAGAATCCGCCGAACCTCACCGACCGCCTGCGCGGAGTCGGCGGAGCGCAGAACTAGCCTCAGGTCTGCCGGGGCGGGGCGTTTCCTGCCCGCGTTCGCCGGCGTGGGCTTATTCGCGTACGTCGGCGCGGGCAGCGCCGCGCGTCGGTGACGCCGCGTCAGAGCGTGTCGTAGGCCCGTCGGCGGGTGGAGCGCAGCGCCGTCTCGTTGATGCCAGACGCGATGGTGGCCAGGACGACGGCCAGTCCGAGTGCCACGAAGATCCCGTAACGCGGCTCCCAAGCCGCCTGCGGTTCGTCGATCAGCTTGAGCACAAGCAGCCCGCACAGCCCGATGGTGGCGAGTTGCAACGCGCCACGGGCGATGCGCTCAGCGCTTTCAGACAAGCAGGCCAGCGCCGCGGCACCACACACGACGGTCAAGGCCGCAATGGCGTTGTCGGCGCCACCGAACGATTGCCATGCGGTGGTTCCGTCGCTTTCCCCGAACCACCGTAGGCTCGCGCTGGCAAGGTCTTCGATCTTGCTCGGACCGCCGTCGTCTGCCGGCGACTTGCCATACCAAGGCCGGTTCATCGCCATCAGAAGCGAGATTGCCGCAGCCAGGGCGACGAAGCACTTGGTTTCAAGGCGGAACATGCGCATGTTGAAAGCACTGATCGGCGGCGCCAGGCCTGTCTTGAGCGCTGTCCATGTCTGCTAGGCGGCTGTTGGACGAGCCGGCGCTCTTCGTGAGCAGTCCCACCGCCGCTTGGCACTCCTCACTACGGAGTGCCAACGGCGCCTTGACTCTTGCTCAACCTTGCGTAGACTGCGTGCTGGCACTTAGGCGTATCGAGTGCCAACGCGCCGGTCAACGAACACAGTCTTTCCATGGAGGTCACTGCATGAATCTCAAGCCCCTGGGCGATCGCCTGATCGTTAAGGCAGTCGAGGAGGAAGAAACCACCCCTTCCGGCATCCTCCTGCCCGACACCGCCAAGGAGAAGCCTCAGAAGGGCAAGGTGCTGGCCGTAGGCGAGGGCCGCTGGGATGACGAGGGCGAGAACCGCATTCCGCTCGACGTCCAAGAAGGCGACGAAGTCCTCTACTCCAAGTACGGCGGTACGGAGATCAAGGTCGACGGCGAGGACCTACTGGTCCTGCGCGAGTCGGACGTGCTGGCCAAGGTCACGAAGTAGTCAAGGGATAGAACAGATATGGCTCACAAGGAACTGAAGTACGACGTCGACGCGCGCAAGGCCCTCGAAGCCGGCGTGGACGCTGTCGCCAACGCCGTCAAGGTAACGCTCGGCCCGCGCGGTCGCTACGTGGTGCTCGACAAGAAGTTCGGCGCCCCGACCATCACCAACGACGGTGTCACGATCGCTCGTGAGATCGAAGTCGAGGACGTCTTCCAGAACCAGGGCGCCATGCTCGTGCGCGAAGTCGCCACCGCGACCAACGACGTCGCCGGTGACGGCACGACGACCGCGACGGTGCTCGCCCAGGCGATCGTTCGCCAAGGCCTCAAGAACGTGGCCGCCGGCGCGAACCCGCTCGGTCTCAAGCGCGGCATCGAAAGGGCCGTCGACCAGGTCGTCGAGCACATCGCCGGCCAGGCCAAGGAGATCTCCGGCAAGGATCAGATCGCTCGCGTTGCGACGATCTCGGCCGGTGATGAGGAGATCGGCGACGTCATCGCCGACGCCATCGAGAAGGTCGGCAAGGACGGCGTCGTCAACGTCGAGGAGGGCCAGACGTTCGGCATGGACCTCGAGTTCACCGAG
>JADDQZ010000028.1:27111-62747 GCA_016781085.1 Actinomycetota bacterium | reverse complement strand
CGCAAGCACATCCTCGAGGGCCAGCTCATCGCGCTGGACCACCTCGACGACGTGATCGCGCTGATCCGGTCGTCACAGGATCGCGAGTCCGCTCGCGCAGGGTTGATCGAGCGATTCGGTCTATCGATGATTCAGGCGCAGGCGATCCTCGAGCTCCGCTTGTCCCAGCTCACCGCGCTGGAAGCCGATTCGATCCGGCGCGAGCACGCGCAGATCGTCGATCGCATCGAAGAGCTGCGCACGCTGCTCGGCGACGAAAGCGCGGTCCTGGCTTTGATCAAGGAAGAGATGAGCGAGATCGCCGAGCGCTACGGGGACGAGCGACGCACGCAGATCTCCTTCGCCGAAGACGAGCTCGACATCGAAGACCTGATTGCCGACCAGCAGATGGTCATCGCCATCACCAAGAGCGGCTACATCAAGCGCTTGGCGCTCGACACCTACCGCCAGCAACGGCGCGGAGGTGTTGGGGTGACCGGCATGGACATGAAGGAAGAGGACTACATCGAACACCTCTTCGTGTGCTCGACGCACGACTACCTTCTCTTCTTCACCAATCGCGGCAAGGTCTATCGCTCCAAGGTCTACGAGCTGCCCGAAGCCAGCCGCACGGCCAAGGGCCGCTATCTCGGCAATGTGCTGCCGTTGCGAGAAGCCGAGCGCGTGCAGTCCGTACTCGCCACCCGCGACTTCGCTGAAGCGCCCTACGTGATCTTCGCGACGCGTAACGGGATTGTGAAGAAGACCGAGCTCGGGGCCTACAACACGCCGATCAAGGCCGACGGGATCATCGCAATCAACATTCGCGACGAGGATGAGCTCGTGGCCGTCCGGCGGGTGGAGGAGAACGACGAGATCCTGATGGTCTCGCGGGCCGGTTTGACCGTCCGCTTCTCCGAAAGCGAGGCGCGTGCGATGGGGCGCGACACCAGCGGCGTCCGTGGCATGGATGTCGGCGCGGCCGGCGAGGTCATCGCCATGGACGTCGCGCGTGACGACTACGACTTGCTCGTCGTCACCGAAAACGGCTACGGCAAGCGCACACAGGTCCGCGAGTACCGCAAGACAAGTCGCGGGGCGAAGGGCGTCAAAACGATTCAGCAGAACGAGAGCAAGGGTGCCCTCGGCGGTGCACTGGTGGTCCGCGAGTACCACGACCTCGTCTTCATTTCTCGTGACGGCATGGTCCAGCGCACGAGCGCACGCGGAATCAATCGCTACGGTCGTTCTTCGCAGGGCGTCCGGCTCATGAACCTACGCGGCGACGACGTCGTGTCGGCGGTCGCCGTGGTCGTGGAGCCGGAGTCGCCACCGACGGTCGTGGACCAAGCAGCGCTTGCGTCTGAAGTGTCGGCCGAACCGATCGATGCGGCGGACGATCCGGCGGCGGTCGAAGCGGTGATCGTTTCGGCACCGGAGACCGACGATCCCACGTTGATCGGCGAGGACGACCCAATTGAGGGGGTGATAGCGGTCGACGCCGAAGAGGACTCGCTGCTGCTGCCGCCCGAACTCGAGGAAGACGAGGAAGACACGCCGTCCTGAGGTTGCCCGACGGCGGCATCCGCGGTCCGGCCCTTCGAGCGGAGATTCGCGTCAGAAAAACAGCAAGGGTCGACGGACGCGTCTTTGCCCGCTAAGCTGCGGTGCACCAGAGAAAGGGGGTGGTCCTAACTTGAGTGACAGTTCTTACGGGACTCTGGAGGTGCCCGGCCGCTAGTTGAGCCGGTGCTGGACCCGCTGGAGCGGAAAACCAACCGTGGCACCGCCATCGTCGATGCCGGTACTAGTCCCCCCGGCCGCGTAGACAGTTCGACGGCGGAGAAGAATTCCAGCGAGTAGTAACGGAGGGCGCCTGTGTCGACAGGCGCCCTCCGCTTTTAAGGCCGTGCCTGTCTGTCCGGACCTACCAGGCAGTGGGGACTACGGATGGACCTCGAGCGCGAGCCGCGGCGACACCTACGTGCCGAAGTCGACCCTCAGTGGCTCGTTTACCTGCCGCTAACGACGATTAGGCGGGAGCGGCACGTGCCGGTCAGCGTCAGCGGAATCCCCAGCGAATTGCTGCTGCTCTCGTCGATAGAACACGTAGTCGACCACGAGGGATACTCCTATGCCAACCAGGCATAGGAGCTGGATGGGCTTCGGGACGCCGAGTAGAGCTATGACGAGAAGCGCCAGCTTGAACAGGTTCGAAGCGATCGCTCGATGCGACATACGCTCCAGCCTAGCTGGTCAACCGACCATGCTCGTGGCCCGGCGGTCACGGGCAGCGGCAGTCGGTACGCCGCCGCCCTTCAGTGCTTGGCGAGGTATTGACGCCAGGTCGCTGGGATTGTGGGTGACGCGAGCTGAATGAACAGCTGTGGACTCGGCGTGCGCGGCCGTTGCCTTGGATGCATGTCGATCTGGTGGGGCAAGCGATCGCCCTTGCGGCGGTTACAGGGCGCGCAGGAAGCGACGATATTGTCCCAACCAGACCCGCCGCCTTTGGACTTCGGGATCACGTGATCGACGGTCAGCGTCGTACGGGCGCCGCAGTATTGGCATTGCCAGTCGTCGCGGGCGAAGACGGCGCGGCGGGTGATCTTGCGCTTGTGCGAGTCGCGCGGGACTTTGACGTAAGTCACGAGACGGATCACGACCGGTCTAGGGAGCGAACCGCTCGCCCAGCGCACCTCCGTCCGAGCGTGCTCCAGGACTTCGGCTTTTTCCTTCAACAAGAGAACCGTGGCACGGCGCACCGTGCAGACGTTGATCGGCTCGTACGTCGCGTTGAGCACCAGCACACGACCGCCCGACCACCGGACATCACCGGTGGTTTCAGGACCGCGCTGAGGGTCGTCGTCGAGCGCGGCCCCCAGTGTGCCTGGGGGTACGGCAGTCGTCATGCCACGACGAATTCTAGACCAGCTACACGCCGCCAGGAACGGGCGATGGGCGCCATTTTCGCGCGTTCCTGCCTCACATCGCGCTTCGCGACGTCATCCTGCCGCCGGATAGGACCCGAGCACCCTGACTTCCTGCGCTTGTCCGCGCAGTGCTTCGATTGCTTCAGCCACCGTTGGGTCAGCGGCGGATCCCTCGACGTCGGCAAAAAACATGTAAGCGCCAAGTCCGCGCTTGCGCGGGCGCGATTCGATGCGCGTCAAGTTCACGCCGCGAAAGGCGAATTCCGACAAGCACCTGACTAGCCATCCGGGAGTATCCGCGCCGACCCCCCAGAAGACCAGGGAAGACTTCCAGGCCTGCGGACCGGAAATGCCGGACGGCTGATCGACTACGTCCTCGATATGCGGCGCCCCTCTGCGGGCCAGCCATACGAACCGTGTCTCGTTGTCGGCACGATCCTGCACTGACTCGCGCAACACCACACACCCGTAGCGCTCCGCTGCCGACCGGTTGCCGAGCGCCGCCCATGCGCATCCCGCTGTTCGACTTGACTCGCTCCCCCGACCCGACGTCGCCCGACCTGGCTCTCCCCGAGCTGACTCGCGACCGTCGGGCGGTTGGCTGTTCTCCGTCGGGCTATCACCGCGCTCAGACTGCGCGAGTCGCCTGACGGCGTCGGCCGTCGAGGAAGCGGGCAGAACGGTCGCTCGCGGCAGCTTGGCGCGCAGAAAGTGTGCGCATTGCGCGGTTGCCTGTGGATGCGAGACGACGGTCGTGATCGTCTCGAGTGGCACTTGCGTCCTCGCCACGAGGCAGTGGTCGATGGCGTGGACCACTTCTCCGGTGATGACCACGTCGGTGGTCTCGAGCGCCAAGGCGTCGAGCGTGGCGTTGACCGATCCTTCCGTGGAGTTCTCGATCGGGACAAGCGCGCGCTCCACGGCGCCTTCCTGCACAGCGAGCACGGTGTCGTAGACCGTCTCAAGCGGCATCAGCTCAAAGCAAGCACTTTCAGGCGACGACTTCACAGCTTCCTCGGTGTGCGTTCCGGGCGGCCCCAGGTAACCGACTCTCATGGCTTGAGGTCAAGCGACACGGATCGCGTCTCGCCCGCCAGCGAGAGCCTGATCGCCTCGCGTTCTTCCGGCGACAGCGGCTGCTCGCCATCACCGTCGCGGACCAGCTTGCAATACAAGCGCGCCGTCTCCCGGTGCGCGATCGACGAAAGCACCACGCCGTTGCCGCCGGCGTCCAGCAAGGCGAGCGAGATGGACTGCTTGCCGGCCATCTCACCGTAAGCGTCGTAACGCACGAGCGCCCGGTGGTAGACGGCGCCGTCGAGGCGCGCTTCGACCGCGGCCATCCGCGCCTCGAGTTGTTCAGCGCTGGCGTCCACGCGGTCGCGCAGACCCAGAAACGAGCGCTCCAGATCCGCCGCGTGGGACGCCAGGTCCTCGCGGCCATTGCCGCCCAGGATCACGGCCTGGTCCGCGCGCAACCGCCGCAGCTTGACCGAAAGCACCGCGCTGACGAGCAAGCACACGACGGCGAGGCCTACGCCCGCCAGCGCCGCGATGCCGACCGGTTGGCTCAGCTCCGCCACCGGCACCGAGGATAGGCGTCGCGCCGACGGCCCGTCACGGGGTGAAGAGGGCCTGGAACACCAGCTTGTTGTTGTCGGTCTTCTGTTCTCCGCGCACCGGCTTGACTTCCGCGGTGATCGTTACTGCCTGCTGCGTCGGCAGCGTCTCGTCGACCGAGAGTGAAGCCGGCACGGTTTGCCCGCGAGCCACCGTGTCGATGGTCCGCACGGCACGGATCGGATCGCCCTCGGTGCCTTCGATGGTAAGGGTGACCTGAACGTCCGCCTCGTCATTCTCCCCTTGATTCGTGAACGTGACGATGAAGGACTCTGTGTCGGCGGGGATGCGGTTGACGACGTCTCCAGGCTGGAGCGTCAACGTGCCGGCCGACACGGCGTCGATCCCGGTTCCGTGCAGTCCTGGTGCCGCCTCACCGTCCTCGGTCTCTCCGTCGGTGAGGTTCTGTCCGAGCCGTTCGGCGACCGTCTCCGGATCTAGCCACTCGGTGCCTTCGAGGAAATTGCTCGTCGTCGCGGCGCGCTCTCCGGTGATCTCCTCGCGCTTGAAGGCATCACGGACCAGCGGCGTCACACGTGACTGCCAAAGCACATCTGAAGCGAGGAACGCGCCCATCTGTTGCGCGATCCCTGCGATTGCCGTGTCGGCGGTCTCGCCTTCGTCTCCGAGCGCCGGACGGATCTCTTCCGCAATGGCCGACAGCCCGTCGCGACGCAGCTCCAGCGCGATGAGGGCGGACTGGTGTGCGTCGCGTACGTCTGCCGGCACATCCATGTCGCGCGCGCGCTCCAGTTGCTGTTGCGCGGAGACCCGATAAGCCGAGATTCCCGTCTGCAGGTCCTGGGCTGATTCGGTGGTGTCGTCGCTGAGCAACTGAAAGAACTGCTCGCCGACCTGGACATCGGAGTCCTCGACGATGGTCTTCATCTCACGGTTGTAGTCCTTGAGTGCGTTGTCGCTGCGCGTATCGAGACAGCCACGCAGCAACAGCGCGAGGAGGATCAAGAGCAGGACGACGACAACGGCAAAGATCGCCCGCCGGCGTCTGACGGCACTGGGATCGAGCGCGCCGGCTCCGGCCGCAGGGGTCCCTGCGGCCCTCCGGGGCCGGACTGGAGTGGTGCGGGGTTCGTCGTCCTCGAAGAAGGACACGGGAATCTGCGGGCGGCAATCGTCTTTGACGACGTGCCGCGACCTGCCTCCTTTGGCACTCTTGAAGTGGCGTCCCCAGTATGAAGGGCTGCGCGGACGATTGTGCTGCGGCTCGCGTGCCAATTGCGCAGCCAGCGGGGCAGGAAAGTCGCGCCCCGGTGCTCGCTGAGTCGTCGGGCAGGAAGTCCCGCCCCGACGTTGAACCCTGGGCAGAAGGCCCGATGATCGGCAGACCAGCCAGCGACGATCACACCGTCGCCATGGGGGACAGTCCTTTCCGGCCGGCTCCCGCGCTGGCCGAGCACCTGCTGGTCGGTCGCTACCGGGTGGGCCGACGACTCGGGGCCGGGGGCTTCGGCGCCGTGTACGAGGGGTACGACGAGCGGCTGCGCCGCCCCGTCGCGGTCAAGCTCATCGACGGGCCGGCTGGCTCGCCGCAGCGAGCGCGCCGCGAGGCCACCGCAGCCGCCCGCCTCGACCACCCGGCCGTGGTCGCCGTCTACGACGCCGGAGAGGTGGGAAACACCCGCTTCCTGGTGTCCGAGCTCGTCATCGGGCGCACGCTGGCGGAACTGGAGGCCGACGATGAGCTCTCCGATCGCGATGTCCTGCGGGTCGGTCTCGCGCTCGTCGTGGCGCTTCTCCACGCGCACGCGCGCGGAGTCATTCATCGCGACGTCAAGCCACAAAACGTCATGGTCCCGGACGCCGCTCTCAAAGACGGCGACGAGTGGGCACCGGCGGCGAAGCTCGCGGACTTTGGCGTGGCATGGCTCGCCGGAGACGAGGGTCTGACGCAGACAGGAGACATCGTCGGCACGCTGGCCTACATGGCTCCTGAACAAGCATCGGGAGAGCTGATCGACGAACGCGTCGACGTCTACGCCCTCGCACTCGTGCTCTACGAAGCGCTGGCGGGTTGTAATCCCGTTCGGGCTGGTACTCCGGCGGCGACCGCTCGCCGCGTCGGAACCGTGCTGCCGCCGCTCAAAGAGTCCCGCCCGGATCTCCCGGAAGAGCTTCTCGAGGCCATCGATTCCTGTCTGGCCCCCGATCCGGACGAGCGCGGGACGCTTGGCGATCTGCAGGAGGCGATGGCGTCGGCTCTCAACGCGGTCTCCGACGCCGGCGGCCGGTTGTTGCCGCTTTCCAGCGAGGTGCCGCGGGCACTGTTGCCGGCATGGGTCGTGCGAGCCGCGGGAGCACTCTGCAGTGGGGCGCTCGCGGCGGGAGCTACGGCGCTCGGAGATTCCGGTTTCGCTGGAGCCGGGGCGCTGCTCGAACCCGTCCCAGTGGGCACGGCCGTCGCCGCGATGGCCGTCCTCTACCCACGCGGCGGCTTCCTTGCGGCCTCGGCGGTGGGCCTTGCTGCCCTCGTCATCTCAGGTCAAAACGGGCTGGCTGTGCTCGTCGTGGCAGCGGCCGTTGCACCGATCGTCCTGCTGGCGCGCGACGGCCGCCTATGGGCACTGCTCGCTTTGGCTCCCATGTCCGCGGCGCTGTCGGTTGCGCTGCTGTTCGTCTCGGCTTGCGGGCGGTCGCGGCGGTGGCAGACGCGCATCGCTGCGGGAGCGGCCGGCGCTTGGTGGCTGCTTCTGACCGAGCTGATACTTGACGCCGAACTGCTCTTTGAGCCGGTGGCGCTGACGTCCGCGGGTCCAGGAATCGCGCCGAGCGCGCAAACGGCGCAGCGCGCTGTCGGCGATCTCGTGACGACTGGCGCCTTTCTCCTTGCCGTCGTCTGGGGCGTTGCCGCCCTCGTCCTTCCTTGGGTTTTGCGAGGGGCGAGCGGAGCGGCGGCGCTGCTGCGGGCCGCTGCGTGGTCGGGTGCGCTGGCGGTGGGCACGTGGCTCGTCGCCACCGCTGCAAGCACGCCGGCTGGATACCCGGAATGGCATGAACTGGTCATCGGCGGCGTAGTCGCGACGATCGCGGCGATATGGCCGCGGGCGCAAGCGGGATAATCCCTGGCGTGAACCGGAACGCTCAAATCACCGGATGTCCGGGTACGCGCGCATGAACGTGTTACGGACCTTGGAAGCCAAGATCGCCGGTGTAGTCGAGGGAGCCTTCGCGCGGGCCTTCAAATCAGAAGTGCGCCCGGTGGAGATCGCGCGCAAGCTGGTGCGGGAGATGGACGAGCACAAAGTCGTCTCGCTGTCGCGCGCGTACGTCCCCAACGAGTACGTCGTCTGGCTTTCGCCGCAAGATCGAGAGCAGTTCTCGGCCTACGAGGCGGACCTGCGCGACGAGTTGTCGGGATACCTGCTCGAACATGCTCGCGCCGAAGGAATGTCGCTGATCACCCGGCCGTCGATCGAGTTCCGCACCGATGAGCGCCTGCGCCTGGGAGAATTCGGCATCCAGGCCCGGATGGTCGATTCCGCGGAATCCGCCGAGAGCGCGGAGCCGCGGCAGGGTGAGCACGGGCACACCATGGTCTACTCGGTCTCCGAGCGGCTGTCGGACCCCCTTCAGGCGCCGAACCCGAATCGCGGCAGGGCCAAGCTGCTGTTCAACGGACGCACGGAGATCCTTACTTCGAGCGGTGTGGTGATCGGCCGCTCGCGCGATTGCGACATCGTGCTCGACGACGCCAACGTCTCCCGCCACCACGCCGAGGTACGCCCGTCGGGCGGCTCCTGGGTAGTGGTCGATCTCGGCTCGACCAACGGCGTCAAGGTCAGTGGCCGAAAGATTTCGGGACCGGAGCGCCTCAATCACGGCGACACGCTAGATCTTGGAACATCTCGCCTGGCGTTCGAGGTTGGGTGACGGATGCTCGAACCCATGGCGGTGATCCTCAAGTTCGCGTTCCTGGCTGTGCTGTATCTGTTTCTCATCTGGATGGCCCGCTCGGCTCTGAAGGACTTGGGCCGGGCGGTCGGAGGGCGTGCTGGTCCGGGCACGAGTCCTGGCTCTGACTACGATCAAGCGACCGGAATGCAGGCTGCGGTGTCGGGTCTCGCGACTTCTCCGGCGCAGGCGCCGCCGCGGCTACGGGTGGTGTCGGCCCCAGGGCTTCGCAGCGGCGACGCCTACGATCTTTCCGAAGGAGCGACCCTCGGTCGTGGCGACGAAGCCGACATCCGGTTACAAGACGCGTTCGCGTCATCGCGTCACGCCCGGCTGGTTCCTCAGGGAGATGTGATCGTGCTCGAAGACCTTGGATCCACGAATGGCACCCGGTTCAACGGCGAAGTTCTGGCCGGGCCCCAGCCCCTGCACGCGGGTGACGCGATCCAAATCGGCGACTCCGAATTCCGCTTCGAGCGCTGACCGCGATGCTACGCGTCTCTGAGCAGTTCCACGACTCCGATGTCGGGCGCCAGCGCCAAGGCAACGAGGATTCGCTGTTCGCACGGTCGCCGTTGTTCGCGGTGGCCGACGGCATGGGCGGTGCCGAAGCCGGCGAAGTCGCGTCCGACATCGCTGTGCGCTGCTTTGAGTCCGGCGTCGACGACGCTGCTCCGGCGCAAAGCCTGGTGGAAACCGTCAAGACGGCCAATCAGCAGATCAACGAGCAGTCGCGGTCTGATCGCCGGCGCGCGGGTATGGGCACCACGCTGACGGCCGCCTACGTCAGTCGCGACGACGAGGTCGTGGTCGCTCACGTGGGCGATTCCCGCTGTTACCTGCTGCGCGACGGCGACCTCGTCCGCTTGACCCACGACCACTCGCTGGTCGGCGAGTTGGTGGCACGCGGCAAGTTGACCGAAGCCCAAGCCGAGAGTCACCCGCAGCGGTCGGTGATCACCCGAGCGCTCGGACCGGAGCCCGAAGTCCAGGTCGACGTCGACGTCTTCGCAGCCAAGCCCAACGACGTCTTCCTGCTGTGTTCCGATGGCCTCACTTCGATGATTCCCGAAGGGCAGATCAAGCAGATCCTCCTGGACCGTCCGGCGCTCGAGCAGGCGGGACGCGAGTTGATCGCAGCGGCCAATCACGCCGGTGGCCGCGACAACATCACCGTCATCCTTTTCCGGCTGGAGGAAGTTCAATCCGCCACACCGGTTCCGAATGACTCCGAAGCCGGGTTGACGGCCGTTCATGGCGATGCTGGTCAACCGACACGCGAGACGGCGGTAGTCGAGGCCGACACCGGCGAGCAGCCAGCGGTTGCCGCGACCCGAGTGCAGAACCGCGAGTCGCGCCGCGGCGACACGGTCGTCTTGCCAGCTGTCTCGCCGCACGACGGTTCGCCGAAGTCCGGCGCGGCTTCTGTCGCCGGTGGTCGCGCCGTTGCGTCCGGGCGCGTGCGCAGCCCCAACGGAGATGATCAGCATGCGAGTCCTCGCGAGCCCGCCGCACCCCGGCGCCGCCGCCGGCCGCTGCGGGTGCTCGCGGTCCTGCTGCTGTTCGTGTTTCCGCTGGTGGCGGGGGCGTGGCTGTCGAGCCGGCTCGTCTACTTCGTCGGCGCCTCGCCGACGCCCGCGCAGCAGCTGACGATCTACCGCGGCGTGCCGTACGAGCTGCCGGGCGGAGTCCGCCTCTACGAGCGCTTCTACACCTCGGGTGTGACCGCTTACATGCTGCCGGCCAGCCGCCGACGCACTTTGCTCGATCACCAGCTGCGCTCACGCGAAGACGTCGAAGATCTGGTGTTGCAGATCGAGCGAGGGGAGCTCAACCAGTGAGCGCGCGCAATCGCGAGCTGCTCGCGTTGATTCCGGCCTCGCTGCTCGTCTCGTTCGGCTTCGCGGCAATCTTCATCGAACGCGCGGCTGAGCTGTCGAACGTGTCGCTCTCCTACGGCGCGATGTTTCTCGCGCTCTGCCTGACGGGCCACGTGGTGCTGCGGTTCTTGCTCCCGCACGCCGACCCGTACCTGTTTCCGCTTGCGGCGGTGCTCGTCTGCTTCGGGCTTGTGGTCATCTACCGGCTCAATCCAGACAAGGCGCTCATACAGGCACGCTGGTTCGTGATCGCCCTCGCGCTCTTCACGGCCACGATCTTCTTTCTACGCCAGGACTTCCGCGTGCTCGAGCGCTACCGCTACACGATCGCCGTGGCCGGATTGCTGCTCCTCGCCGCTCCGCGGTTGCCGTTCATCGGCCAGCAGGTCAACGGCGCCTACCTTGGTGTCAAAGTCGGGCCGATCTCCTTTCAACCGGCGGAGTTCTCGAAGATCGCGATCGTGATCTTCCTGGCCGCCTATCTGCGCGACAACCGTCAAGTCCTCGTTCAGGGCGCGAAGCGCTTTCTTGGCCTGACGATCCCTCCGCTCAAGCAATTCGGACCCCTGCTCGTGATCTGGGGGCTCGCGATGCTGATGCTGATCTTCATCCGCGACCTCGGTTCGTCGCTGATGTTCTTCGGCGGGTTTCTCGCCCTGCTCTATGTCGCCACCAACCGCTTCTCGTTCGTGGTGGCGGGCATGACGGCGTTCTTCGCCGGATCGTGGCTCATCGCCACCAACGTCTCGCACGTCCGGGAACGCTTGACGATCTGGCGCGACCCCTTCGCGCCGGACGTCGTTCAGGGAGCCGGCTACCAACTCGCTCAATCGTTGTTCGCCCAAGCAGACGGAGGCTTGTTCGGCAAGGGCTTTGCGCAGGCGCTGCTGGGAACACCGAAGCAGTCGATCCTGCCGACACCCGACACCGACTTCATCTACGCGGTCATCGTCAACGAGCTCGGCCTCGTCGGAGCATGCGCCCTGCTGCTTGTCTACCTGCTGTTCGTCGAACGCGGGTTGCGCATCGCCATGCTCGGGCAGGACTCCTTTTCCAAGCTGCTGGCCACCGGCCTGACCGCGGTCTTCGCGTTGCAGGTGTTCGTGATCGTCGGTGGCGTGATCAAACTCATCCCGCTCACCGGCGTGACCTTGCCGTTCGTGTCCTATGGCGGGTCGTCGATCGTCGCGAACTTCGTGCTGCTGGCGCTTCTGCTGCTCGTCTCAGACCGCGCGCGTCGCACGGCAGTCGGGATGACGCCGTGAATCCGCCGATCGTCCGTTTGTTCGCGCTGGTGATCGTCTTGTTCGCGCTGCTCGTCGCCTACACGTCGCGCTGGACTGTCTTCGAGGCGCAGGCGCTGCGCAACCACACGGCCAACAGCCGCACGCTGCTCGAGGAAGAGCGAGTTCGGCGCGGGCGCATCACTACCAGCGACGGGCAAGTCCTCGCGGGCAGCAAGAAGCTCGACCGCAAGCGCTTCAAGCGCCGCTATCCGACCGGCGCGCTGTTCGCCCATCCCATTGGCTACTCGTTCTTGGTCCGCGGCCGCTCAGGGCTCGAGCGTTACTACAACGAGCCGTTGAGCGGCCAGCGCACCGAGTTGGTCAGCGCCGTCGATTCGATTCTCGGCGAGCGCCGCGTCGGCAACGACATGCAGACGACGCTGTCCACCGCTGCGCAACAGGCCGCGGTGCAGGGGCTGGGGGGTCGCCGCGGTGCGGTGGTGGCCATGGACGTGTCGACGGGAGCGATCCGCGCCATGGTCTCAGCTCCCAGCTATGACCCCAACGCCGTCGACGATCCGGCCGGCGCCAACCTCGACCAAGCCCCCGGGTCGCCGCAGATCAATCGCGCCACCCAAGGCCGCTATCCGCCCGGCTCCACTTTCAAGGTCGTGACGGCCGCCGCGGCGCTCGATTCCGGCCGGTACACACCGACCTCGATGGTCGACGGGGAAAACGGCAAGAGAATCTCCGGCGTGCCGCTACAGAACTTCGGTGGCAAGGACTGGGGACGCATCGACTTGACCACGGCGCTCACCTACTCCGTCAACACGGCTTGGGCGTCGGTCGGGGAGGAGCTCGGCGGTGAGACGATGAACGACTACATGGAGCGTTTCGGCTTCTATGCGGACCCGCCGCTCGATTATCCCGACGACCAGATGCTTCCCAGCGGTGTGCGCCCGGGCGGCGGTGGCGGTCGCTTGCTGCATCCGGATAACGAGGAAGTAGACGTGGGGCGCATGTCGATCGGCCAGGGCCGGCTCGAGGCCAGCGCGTTGCAGTTGGCGACTGTCGCGCAAACCGTCGCCAACGGTGGTGTACGTATGAAGCCCTATCTGCGCGAGCGCGTCATCGACTCCGACGGACGCACGGTCGAGAAAGCCGAGCCGGAAGAGGTCGAGCGCGTGATGTCGGAGGAAAGCGCCGGCCAGCTCACCCAGATGATGCGCAACGTCGTGCGAGAGGGAACAGGCACGGCCGCCGCAATGCAAGGCGTGCAAGTGGCAGGCAAGACCGGCACCGCCGAGCTCAACCAGAGCGACCTCAATCAGCCGTGGTTCATCGGCTTCACGCCGAAGCATGCGGTCGCCGTGACGATCGAAGCCGTGCAAGGCGGAACGGGCGGCGAGATGGCGGCGCCGATAGCCAAGAGCGTTTTTGAAGCGCTGGGCGAATAGAACCGGCTGAGATGGAGCTGACCAAGGACGCCGTCATCGATGGCCGCTACAAGCTGATCGGCCGGCTGGGCGCCGGTGGTATGGCCGAGGTGTGGTCGGCCGAAGACCTCGAGCTCGGCCGTACCGTTGCACTGAAGCTGCTGCATGATCGCTTGGCGGCGGATCCGGACTTCGTCGAGCGCTTTCGTCGCGAGGCTTCTGCCGCCGCCGGCTTGCAGCACCCCAACGTCGTGCAGGTCTACGACCGTGGCGAGTGGGGCGGGACCTACTACATCGCCATGGAGTACTTGCGCGGCGAGACGCTCAAGGATCTCGTCCGCCGTGGTCCGCTCGCTCCCGCACGCGCGGCGGAGATCATTGTCGAAGTCCTCAAGGCCGCTGGGTTCGCGCACCGGCGCGGCCTCGTGCACCGCGACTTCAAGCCGCACAACGTCATCTTCGACGAGGAACGCCGAATCAAGGTCACCGACTTCGGCATCGCACGCGCGGGAGCGAGCGAAATGACCGAAACGGGCTCGATCATGGGAACGGCGCAGTACCTCTCACCCGAGCAGGCCCAGGGCCAGCACGTGACGCCCGCCTCGGATCTCTATTCCATCGGTGTGATGCTTTTCGAGCTGCTCACCGGCCGGATGCCGTTCGACGGCGAGTCGCCCGTGACCATTGCCCTCAAGCACGTGTCCGAGCCTGCGCCGGTGCCTTCGTCGCTGAACCCGGCGGTGTCCCCGGAGCTCGACGCCGTCGTCCTGCGCGCGCTCGCCAAGGATCCCTCGCAGCGTTTCAGCGACGCGGAACAGTTCATCGCTGCGTTGCAAGGCGGTGCGGTCAGTGAGCCCCCCGCTACGGATGCGACCGTCGTGCTTCCAGCGGCGGCCGTGACGGCGGCCACGGCCACGACAGCGACGCGTGTCGCCGGACCGCCAACCGGCGTCGTTCGACCTGCGACGGCTTATCTGCTTCCCGAAGAGCCGTACGAAGAGCAGCGGGAAGCATCGCGCTCATGGGTCTGGTGGGTGGCGTCTTTGCTGATTCTGGCCGCGCTCGCGGCGGCGGCCTACGTGCTGTTGAAAGAAGACCGCGCCCAGGTTCCCAGCGTCGTCGGCCGCGATGCCGCCCGCGCCGAGCGCTTGCTTGAGCGGCGAGGCTTTGAGGTGACGCGCCAGCGAGTCGCCTCCGATGACGTCAAGCGCGGTCTCGTGATCGCGCAGGATCCGGCCGGGGGAACCGAGGAAGCCGTCGGAGGCATCGTCGCCCTAACGGTCTCGACCGGCCCGGGCGAAGTGGCGGTTCCCGACGTGAGCGGCTTGCCGCGCGAGCAAGCCAGGACCGCATTGCGCCAAGCGGGGTTGGATGCGCGAGAGCGCCGCAAGTACTCGAATACGGTCGCCGCCGGCACGGTTGTCGATTCATCCCCCTCCGCAGGACAACAAGTGCGGAAGGGAAGCGCCGTGACTCTGATCGTGTCGCGTGGCGTCAGGCCCGTCCCCGTCCCCGACGTGACGGCGATGGACCGTGACAGCGCAGTCCGTGCGCTCGAGAACGCGGGACTTTCGGCTGAAGTGTCAGAACGCGAGACTGAGGAGGAAGCTGCCGGCCAGGTGCTCGAACAATCTCCGGGCGCCGGCAGCGAAGCCAAGCAGGGCGACACCGTGCAGGTCGTCGTCGCCACGGCGCCCCCGCGCGTACCCGTACCGGCGCTGGAGGGTTTGCGTGAGGACGACGCGATGTCGCAGTTGCGGCAGGCCGGCTTGGCGGTGAGCCGTGAGGAAGAGGCTGTCGAGACGCCCGACGAAGACGGAGTGGTGCTCCAGCAGTCGCCGCAAGCCGGTCAAGAGGTCCGCCGGGGCTCGGAAGTGACGTTGGTGATCGGCCGTTTCGATCCTGCGCTCAATCCCGATCCTACGGCCGATCCTCCGGGCGCGATTCCTCCGCTCGACGACGAAGCCACTCGTGGTGCCGGCGACGAAGCCACTCGTGGTGCGGGCGACGAGGGCACCGGCGGTGCAGGCGGCGAGGGCACCGGCGGTGCCGGCGCTGAAGGAGTCGTTCCCTGATGCGCGTCGTTGTTCTTGGCGGTGGACGCTCATCCGAGCACCAGGTCTCGCTGAAGTCAGCGGCCGCGGTAGCGGAAGGGATCGCGGCAGCTGGCCACGAGGTGATCGAGATCACGCTCGACCGCGATGGGGCCTGGTGCAGCGCGGGAGAACCGCTCGCGTTGACGCCGGGGCAAGGATTGCTGGACGCCGACGTCGTCTTTCCCGTCCTACACGGTACGTTCGGCGAGGACGGAACAGTCCAAGGGCTGCTGGAGTTGCTCGACGTTCCCTACGTCGGAGCAGGCGTGCTCGCCTCGGCTCTGTGCATGGACAAGGTCTTGTTCAAGGATCTGCTTGCGGCGGCGGGCGTGCCTCAGGTGGCTTACGCCGCGGTGCGCCGGCACGAGTTCAGCGACGACCCCGATCGTGTCTACGCCAAGCTGGCCGTGTTGGGCTGGCCGGTGTTCGTCAAACCGGCGCGCGCGGGCTCGTCCGTGGGAATCGGCAAGGTCACCCGCACCTCGCAGCTGCGTGAGGCGCTCGATACTGCTTTCGCTCACGACGTGGTCGCGATCGTGGAAGCCGCTTCGACGGGGTCAGAAGTCGAATGCTCCGTGCTGGGGCTCGACTGTCCCGAAGTCTCCCTTCCCGGGGAGATCAAGCTTTCCGGCGCCGATTGGTACGACTACGAGGCCAAGTACACGCCCGGAGCGATGGAGCTCGTGGTCCCGGCGCGCGTGTCGGAGAAGGCAGCCGCGGAGATACGGCGCCTGGCGGCAGAGACGTTCGCGCGCGTGGGCTGCGCTGGTTTGGGCCGCGTCGACTTCTTCGTCGAAGGCGACTCAGTGCTCGTCAACGAGCTCAACACCATGCCCGGCTTCACCCTTACAAGTGTGTATCCGAAGCTGTGGGACGCCACCGGCCTGCCTTTCCCGCAGCTGTGCGACCGCCTGTTGAACTACGCGCTGGAGCGTCACCGCCGCGAGCGCGCCGCGCACGCTTGAGGCTGCGCCCTTGCAACCGGCTCAGCGTTGAGCGGGTTCAGGCAACCTTGCGCAGACCGATCTCGTCGATTTGCACGCGGGGGTCATTCGGCGGCAGAGCGGTGATCCAGACCAGGTAGTACCGATAGCGGGCGGTCGGCCGCAGCGGGAAGATCGTCTGCTTGGCCTTGACCGTTCCGCCCGCGAGCTTCTTCCAGCCCGCGGCCTTGATCGAGCGGCCTTCGCCGGCCTCTGGGAGAGGGCCGCGGGCACCGTAGATCTCGGCCTTCCAATCGGGCACGGGCGTCCTGATGACGGCTTCTACGGCTTCGACTCCTGGCACCGCGTCGACGTAGATGCCGACGCCAGGCTTGTTGTTGAGCGTGTTGCCGCTGTAGCCCTCGGTCTTCCACACCGTTCCAGGAACCCGGTCGACTGCCCGGAAGGCCTCTTCGTCGTGCTCTCTGCCGTCGTCGCCGAACGGGTCGTACGCCTTGGCAGATCCGCGCTTGACCGACACGATCTTGCGGTCCTTGGTCTCCTCCAGATTGCCCTTGCCGGTGCCGCGCTCAGTGCGGTCGATCAGCTCCTTGGCGGCGAAGCCCAGCACACCGATGCTCAGCAGCCCGACCAACAGGCTGGCCACGACTGGCGGGTGCCAGCGCATGCGCAGCGGAAGCCGCTTCTTGGCGGGCTCGGACAGAGTGCGCAGTACTGCCGTGGCCTCGCCCGTGGACTGCCGGGTACGTGCCGCTTCGAGCGCCAGCGCATCCTCGAGGTCGGCTATCAGCGCGTCGGAGTCGGGGTAGCGAACGGCAAGCTCCGTCGCAGTCATGCGGTCGATGACACGAGCAACCGTCGCGGAGACCTCGGGTCGGCGCTCGCGCACGTCGGGCAAGTCTTCGCGCACGTGCTTCATCGCCACCGCGACCTGATTCTCGGCGTGAAACGGAACGTCGCCGGTCAGCATCTCGTAGAGCACGACACCAAGCGAGTAGATATCCGTCTGACCGTTGACTACCTGGCCGAGGGCTTGCTCAGGCGAGACGTAATCCGTCGTTCCGAGCACGCGGCCGTCAACCGTGAGCCCTTCTTCGTCGAGTGAGCGCGCGATGCCGAAGTCGGTGACCTTGGCCGAGCCCTCACTGTCGATGAGGACGTTTTGTGGCTTGATGTCGCGATGCACGATCCCGCGCTGGTGCGCACAGCGCAGGGCGCGAGCGATCTCGATCGTATAGGCCAGCGCCTGGTCGACCGGCAGCCGGCCGAGCCGGCGGATGCGCTCTTTCAGGGTCTCGCCGTCGACGTATTCGAAGACGATGTAGGGATGCCCCGCGTCTTCGCCCGCATCGATGACGGTCACGATGTGCGCGTGAGACAGCTGCGCGACGGCCCGGGCTTCGCGCCGGAAGCGCTCCAGCTGGTCGGAGTCGTGCGCGAATTCGCGGTGCATGATCTTCACCGCTACAGACCGCTCGAGCACGGTGTCGATCGCTCGATAGACCGTGGACATGCCACCGGCGCCGATCTGCGCCTCGAGGCGGTAACGCCCGTTGAGCTGGATCCCTACGAGCGTGCTCATGGTTGCGCACATATTGTGCCCCAAATGGGGGCAAGCGCAGCCGTGCAGAGACTATTTCATCTTCCGGCGCTCTTACGCTCGCCGTTGGACCGTCTCGGGCGTGGACCGATGGCCTTCAGTGACAGGGCTTACGCAGCGGTCGTTTGAGCGGCGGCGGCGCGCGTGGCTTGCCTCGCTCCAGGCGACAAATCGATGCCGCGTTCGGCCATCTGGTCACGCAGTCGCAGTAGCGCGAGGTCCTTGGCCTTGGCTTCCAGCATGACGTCGAAGTCCAATCCCGCGGCGGTTTCGCGCAAGAACTGCTCAAAGGCGATCGGGTCGATGACGTCGGCGTGCGCGCGCAACTGCGGCAGCACCCACGTCTTCTCCACCCGGCGCCCAACCTTGCGCTTTCGCTCCTCCATCGCCGTCTTGGGCGTCGAGTAGTGGATTTTCGGCGTCACGCCTGCCGGCCACGTCGACAAGGCGAGCTCGAGCGCTTCGCGGTCGGCGATGTCGTCCGGATCGTTGCAGTGGTGATGCAGGATGTCCCAGACCACCTTCACGCCAGTGCGACGGTGCAGCTCCATGACGTGGGCAAGGCCGTAGGTGCGGTCGTCGTTCTCGACCACGAGCCGGTCACGAGCGCGGTCTGACAACCCCTCCCAGCCGGCTTCCCAGCGGTCCAGTCCAGCATCGAAGCCGCCGGCGGCTCCTCCGACGTGCAGCACGATGACAGCCTCGGGGCCTAAGCCCATCGCATCGAAGAGTTGAGTTTGCAATTCCATGTCGCGAATCGCCGCGGCACGGATGGCGGGGTCTTCGGAGTTGAGGACGATGTACTGACTCGGGTGGCTGGAAAGGCGCAGGTCCAGGCGCCGTGCTCGTGCGCCGAGCTCTTCGAGCTCCGCGCGGGCTTCTTCGACCTGATTATGGAATTGCGGCATGTCGGGATGGGTGGCGTACGGCGCCAGCGACGCAGTCATCCGGTACATGTCGACGTCTTGGGCCTCGAGGTAGTCGAGGACCCCGTGCATGGCTTCAAGCGACCAGCGCAGATGGGGGCCGGACTGCCAACGCCGCGCGTCGTGCGTTGGCAGTCCTCCGCTGCCCAGGACCTTTACGGCAAAACCGAGCCTCATGCCGGTGATACGGCTACGGGTGGTGCTCGGACCACCTTTCGCCGCTCTGCTCGTCCTCGCCGCCGGGGGTGTCCTCCTCCTGCCCGAACCGGGAGGAGGCCCCGGTCGCGCTGGCGCCGAGGTCGTCGCCCGGCTGGTCTACGTCGGTCAGTTGGTCGGTGTACTCCAGTGCTTCCGCGCGCTCGCCCGCGTACGGGTTGTCTTGAAGGTCGATGACCTCATCGATCTGGCGCTGATAGGGGCTCGCGGTGTCGTAAGGAGTGGCGGCGTCGACGAGCTCTGCTTCCGCTTGCTCGAAGCCCTCTGACACCCCTTCGCCGGATTCTGCGAGCGGACGCTCGGCGTCGGCGGCGAAGCCCTCGAGATCGCTGGAGGAGTAAGGCGCCACCGTGCCGCCGATGGCGGCGGCTTCGGCAGCGGCCGCGGCGATCTCGGCTTGCTCGTCGAACTCCGCGGTAGCCGGTGGCGCGACCGGAAGCGGCGTGGCGGTGTTCTCGGCCGGACCTGAAAGGTCGTAGTTGGTCAACTCGGAGGTTTCCGCGCTGCTGGCGGCGCCGGTTCCCACGTCATCGGAGGGGCCGGTGGCAGTGCCAGGCTGCACGTCGGCTGGGTCGACGAAGACCTCGGCATAGACGCCCGCCGGGGTGTCGTCGGTGGGGGCATCGTTGCGGGCGGCGACAGAGGCGTCGGCGACGGAGGGGTCGGCGACGGGAGCGTCGGCCTGGAGGGCCGCGGAAGGCTCGGCTTGAACCTCGGCTCGAGCGCCGGCGACCGCGTCCGGCAGCAGCCCGCCCGCGTTGGAACGGATCAGCCGGACGACAGCTTCGCGCTTGGAGAAAGCAGCCGCCGCCGCCGCGGTAAGCACTCCCGCGATTGCCAGCGGCTTACGGCGACTGCGGTTACGGCGCTGTGAGGTCGATCGACGTATGGATCCTGGCCTGGGCATCGTTTACGCAGCTCCTCCTGAAAGGTCTCGGAATCAGAAGAGCTACCCGGCAACGCGAGCGGCTAACGCAGGCAGGGATCAGGTGACGCTAGGCGCGCGGCTAGGTTCGGGCAGGTCCGCGGGAGCCGCCCCGACGGCGGCGAGGTTCTCGCGCTTGACCGCTTCCCACAGCTCTTCGCGGTAGACGCGGACCGAGCGCGGCGCCTGGATGCCTACGCGGACTTGGTTGCCGACGACTTCCATGATCTCGACGACGACGTCGTCGCCGAACATGATCTTCTCGCCGGCTTTACGGGTGATGATGAGCACGGTGCCTTCCTCCTTGGAATGGTCGTCCGGGTGCTACGAGATGAGTGTCAGGCCGCTTCTGCGGCCAACTGGGGAAACAGCGGCGCGCGCACGGGCGCGTCTTTGTCCTCGCTGATGATCTGGTGACCGCGTCCGCCGTAGATGACAATCGGGGCGCGCAGGTTCGCTGACATCTCCGACTTCTCGCTCGAGGCGCGAACCGTCACCAGCACCTGTACCTGAGAAGGATCGTCGGTGCCGACGCGCTCTACGTCGCTGTTGGGCAGCTCGACCGAGAAGTCGGGAAAGAACAGCCACGGGTTGGTGACCGGCAGCGCCAGCGCTGGGTCTTCGAGCGACTGCAACCACAGGAAGACGGAGTCGGGATCGACGGTCACCAGGGTCCAGCGAGTGCTCGGCAGGCCGATGAGACCGGCCGGAAACTCGAGGACAGCATTCTCATCGACTTCGAGCAAGCCGAAGCGGGTGCTCTCGTGCTGGACCATGGTGGACATCTCGCTCCTGGGGGATCGCACTTCGGAATTACTCATCGGCTCAGCGCAGGAAATCCATGAGCGACGATTGAACGATGTTCGCGCCGGCCTTCAGCGCCGACTGGTAGGCGGCCTGCTGGGAGCTGAAGTCGATGAGCTGCTTGGCTATGTCGGCGTCTTCGGTTTCGGAGAGCTGGGTGATCGTCGTCTCCTCCAACTGGCCGAGGCGCGTGGTGGCGGCTTCGACGCGGTTGGCCCGGGCGCCGTTGAGGGCGCGGGAGTCGAGCAAGCCGTTCAAAGAGGCGTCGAGCTTCTTCAAGTCGTTGCCGCGCAGCTCGGTGGCGTTGCCCTCGCGCAGATGCTGCGCGATGTCGCGCAGGGCGTGCAGCAGCTTGCCGTCCCCGCCGCTACCCAGCAGCTCCGCTCCGGTCAAGTTGACTTGGATCGACACGCCGGGCCCGATCTCGCGCGCCACCGTGCCGCCGTTGCCGCGGTAGCCGTCGTCGGGAACCCCCGGCGGCTCGTTGGCGAGGTCGTAGGGCGGAGTGCTCGTCTCCGTGCCCGCGAAGAGGTATTGGCCGCGGTACGTGGCGTTGGCGTTTTCCTTGACGCCGGCGATCAGCGCGTCGATCTCGGTGGCCAGCGCCTGACGGGCAGTGGAATCCGAGGTGTCGGAGCCACCGTGGATGGTCAGCTCACGAGCCCTTTGCACGGCTTCGGTCATGCGCGCCAGCGACGTTTCGGTCGACTCCTGCCAGCCCAAAGCGTCTTCGGCGGTGCTCTGGTAGCGATGGATGCCGCCCAGGTCCTGCCGCAGCGAGAGGGCACGAGCCACGGCGAACGGATCGTCGGACGGCCGCGTGAGCTCCTTGTTGGAAGCGATCTTCGTCTGGGTGTTCGTGAGCCGCTCGGACACGTTGTTGAGGTCCGCCATCACGCGGCGCTGGATCATTCCGGAGGTGATGCGCACGGTCAGCGCACCCCCTCTTGCGGCGCGAGCGCTAGAGAAGTCACAGTCCCACGCGTCCCGTGCGGTTGATCAAGACATCGAGCATCTCGTCCATCGTCGACATCGCGCGCGCTGACGCCTGATAGCTGCGCTGGAAGCGGACCAGGTTCGTCATCTCCTCGTCGAGGGCGACGCCGGAAATGCTCTGACGATGGTCGTCGACGGCATTGGAAAGAGCTTCGGCGTTGGCTTCCATGCGGCGTGCCTCGCGCACGTCGATGCCCACCTTCGCCACGAAGCCGCGATAGGAGGTGTCCGCGGCGCCACCTTGGAGCGCAGCGATCTTGATCGCCAGGTCGGTACCACCGGGAGTGCCGTCCGTCGAGGCAAGCAGGCTGGCGGGTGTCGCCTGCACCTTGAGTAGCGAGAAGCGCGGGTCCGGGTCGTTCGGGTTGGGTTCGAAGGTGAAGAAGTCGTTTCCACCCGCGACGCCCGGGCCGTTGTGGAGGCCGTTGACCGAGCTCGCAAGCTGCTCGGCGACCCTGTGCAGTTCGGTGCGGTAGGTGTCGATCGTCCCGCCCGGTTTGGAAATCCCGTGCAGGGCACCCAGCATCCCGTCGCCGGGCGTGAAGTCGGCTTGGGGCCAAGCGACCGCTTCGGTCGGGTTGGCCTTGCTGCCGTCGACGAGTGCTGCCTGAGCGCCGCCGAAGCGGACGGTCACCGCACCGCCTTCGTCGGTCGTGGTGACCTGGCCGTACTGCGACAAGCGGTCCAACAACTCGTCGCGGCGGTCCATCAAGTCGTTAGGCGACTCGCCGGACGACACGAACCCGCGGATCGCCGTGTTGAGGTTGGCGATGTCGTTGGCGATGCCGGCAATCTCGCCGCCCGGGCCCGTGATCGCGTCGTACTGGGCACGGGCCTGGTCGCTGACCAGCTTGAACTGGGCGTCGACGGTGGCGAAGGCGTCGGTGAGGGTTCGCGCCTGGCCGATCAATGCCTCGCGGGCCGCGGTGTCGGTCGGGTTCTTGGCGAAATCCGACCAGGCGTCCCAGTAGTCGGTCAGCTGCTGGCCGATGCCGTTGTCGCTGGGCTCCGAGAGCGCCAGCTCAGCTCGCTCGAGCTGCTGCGTGCGCGTCGACTCGTAGCCGAGCCGCATGCTCTGCGAGCGGAACTGCAAGTCGAGGAACTGGTCGCGCACCCGTCGGTAGTCCTCTACTTCGACGCCCGTGCCGAGGTGTGCGCCCGCGCCGCTCTGAATGCCGCCGGCCGGGATGGTCAGCGGGGCCGAAGCCGCCATGACGGCTTCCTGACGGGAATAGCCCGCTGTGGAGGCGTTGGAGATGTTGTGGCCGGTCGTGTCGAGCGCGCGCTGCTGGGCGAGCAGGCCGCGCAGGCTCGTCTGGAGGCCGTAGAAGGAGGAGATGGGCACGGGTCAGGCCTGCAGATCCAGGGCGGAGTAGGCGCGGTGGGCCGGGGAAACGGTGGGTGCGTGCGGGGACTCGCCGGTCGGGCGGTAGCCGCCCTCGTGCTCGTTGCCGACCATCCGGACGAGGTGTGAGAGGAAGGCGAGTTCTTGCCGCATCAAGGCGCGGTTGATGCCGTGCTCGCGGGCGATTTCGGCGAGTAGTCCTCGCAACTCGGCCGAGCGCTCGCGGGCCGATTGGGCGGCCGCCGGGGACACCAGGGCGCAGAGGCTTTCAAGCGTCACTTGAGATGGCGCCGTGTTTAGGGCCTGTCCGGCCGTAGCCAGGAGGCGCATACGTTCTTGCTCGAGTTGTCCGCGGCGGCCCATTTCGCTTTGAATGGCGGCCAAGCCGGCGAGTACGCCGTCGACGTCGCGGGCGCGCACGGACGAGCCCTGCTCGAGGACCAGTCCAAGCAGCCGGCGAGCGGAGTTGATCTGCGTGTCGAGGTGCGCGAGCAGCTCCGCTTCGAGCATGCTGTAGCTCATCGCATCGACTCCCGGATCTGCGGATGCAGGTGGGCGGCGAGACCAAGGCCTCCCGCCATCAGCAGCGAGTCGGCGAAAGCGCCTTGGATGGCCGGCGCCTGCGGGCCTTCGTGCAGCGGGCCGCTGGAAGTCATCGTCTTGAGCATCTGCTCGACCATCACGCGCTCGAAGCCGAGCGCGGCCTGATAGGCCTTTCGGTCTTCGGGCGTGCCCTGACGCACCGAGCGGGGTAGCGCGCTCTCCGGAACGGGCGGAAGCGAGGACAGAGGGTTCATCCGCGCTTGATCCCGTTGGCGATTTCCATCATCTGGTCGGCGGTGTTGATCGCCTTGGACGCGAGCTCGAAGGAGCGCTGAGCCTCGATCATGCTGACCATCGCTTCCGACATGTCGACGTTGGAAGCCTCCAGCGCGCCCTGAGCGAGCGTGGTGGCCCGCGGAGCGGCGACCACGGCGCCCGACTGGGCGGTGGGAACGAAAGCGTTGTCGCCGACCGGATCCATCCGCTCGGGCGAGCGCACGGTGAGCATCTGCAGTTCGCCGACGCGCTGGCCGCGCACCGAAATCGCGCCGTCGCCGCCGATCTCGATGTCCTTCTCGCCGGTGCCGGGGGGAAAGGTGATGCGCGGAGTGACCACGCTGCCCGTGCTGGTCGTCAGGACGCCGTTGCCGTTGACGTGCAAGGAGCCGTCGCGGGTGAGGGCGTCACGCCCGTCGGGCATCGTGACGCGCAGGAAACCTTCGCCCTGCAGAGCGACGTCGAGCGGGCGGTCGGTGCGCTGGAGGCTGCCTTGGGCCATGGAGCGGCCCGCGAAGACCGCGGCGCTGCCGGCGCCTGTCCGCACGCCGTCGGCGCCGGGGCGACCCGCTTGTGAGTACACGAGATCGCGGAACCCGACCCGGACGTGCTTGTAGCCGGTCGTGTTCGCGTTGGCCAAGTCGTTGGCAATGGCATCGAGCCTCTGCCGTTGTGCGGCCATACCAGCGGCGGCGGTATTGAGTCCCTCCAGCATGTACAGGTTTTGTCGGCTTTTGCGGGCGGGGACTTGAGGGTTGCCGAGAGTTGCTGGACGCCGTCCGCGTCGCTAGGCCGTAGCCCTAGAGCGAGCCGACGCGATTAGCGGCTTTGTCGAGCGTCGCGTCGATAGTCGTCAACACGCGCTGGCCGGCCTCGAAGGCACGCATCGAAGCGATCATGTCCACCATCGCCCGCGCCGCGTCGGCGCCCGAGCCCTCAAGCGCGCCCGTCCGAACCTGTCCCGCCTGGCCGGGCGCGCCGGGCGCGCCCGTGACGAGGTTCTCGCCTTCTTTGCGCGGGTTGCGCAGCATGGCGATCCCGATCTGCGCCGGATCGACGCGACCGCCGGCGACCTGGATCGGCTGACCGTTGCGTCCGAGGACCTGATTGCCTTGGGCGGTGGCCAGCGTGCCCTGCGGTGCCACGGTGAACTGGCCGTTGCGGGTGTAGCGAATGCCGCGGTTCGTTTGCACAGTGAAGAAGCCCTCGCCGACGATGGCGAAGTCGAGCGGTTCCCCGGTGTCGCGGGCCGGCTGCGGCGTGAAGTCGGTGACGATGTCCGACACGCGTACGCCGATTCCGCCCTCGCCGACAAGCGCGCCCGTCGCGCTGTTGGCGAGCAGAAGCTGCCCGAAAGATTGCTGTGCCGTGCGGTCGGCCTTGTAGCCCGGGGTGGAGGCGTTGGCGAGATCGTTGGCGATTTGCTCTTGACGGAGCTGCTCCGTGAGCATCCCCGAAGCTGCGATGTAGAGACCGCGGTCCATTGGCCAAATCATCGGATGCCCGGCCGGGCGCTTGAATGTGACTTGTGATCGATCCGATTGCCGTCGACGCGCTACTGCTGCGCACGCAGCTCCCGGAGCTCACGTTGCGTCCCGGCGCCAGCCTGGTGGCCCGCGTGGCCGCTCGGGCCGAGCAGCACGGTGTGCTCGTACTCGCGGGCGTGCCGCTCACCGCCCAGCTTCCCGACGAGGTCGCCGCCGGCGACACGCTTCGGCTCAGAGTTACGGAAGTGACGGCCGAGCGCGTCACCATGCGGATGGAGCCGCCGGCTGTTGTGGATCCCGGTGTGGTGGGCGCCGCTCCTGCACCGCCACCCCCGCATGTCGCGGTCGGTGAGCCGCCGCGCCGCAATCGCGGCAGCGACGAGGGCAGCGCCGGTGTGACGTTGTCTTTTGTCTCGGCGGCGCTCGGCCGGCTGGATCTGCGGGTCGACGTGGGAACAAGCGGGGTCTCGGTCGAAGTCGAGACACCCCCGGGCCAGGCGCTTGAGCTCGCGTCCACGGCGGCGCCCGAGCTCAAAGACGCCCTCGAGCAGCAGGTCGGCGGGCGCGCGTCGGTTTCCATAAAGCCGCGCCGTGAGCCGTTGGATCTCTATGCCTGACGCTCCGCGCCCCAATCGCGCCGCCGCCCTGCGCTACACCGGCACGGGCGCTCCGCAGGTGATCGCGGCCGGCCGGGGGCACGTGGCCGAGTCGATCCTCACGCACGCGCGCGCAGCGGGAGTGCCGGTTCATGAGGACGCCGACCTTGCCGAAACACTGGCTTCCTTGGCGCTCGGGCAGGAGGTTCCGGAGGAGTTGTGGATCGCCGTGGCGCGTGTTCTGGCCTGGGCTTACGAGCTCGACGGGAAGGCGAATACCCCAAACAGGTGATGTGGTCGCCCGGTGAGCTGTCGATAACAGCCAGGTCAGCAGTTCGACATCTTCCCCCAAGGAGCAGCCCGAACCTCATGAAGACCCCGACCGAGAGCCGGCGGCGGATCTCTTCCGAAGAGTCTCTCCGCCTTTGGCGCGAGTACAAGCGCACGGGCGACATCAAGCTGCGCAACCGGCTCGTCATGACCTATGCGCCGCTCGTCAAGTACATCGTCTTCAAGAAGGTGCGCGAATTGCCGGCGCGCTGTGAGGTCGAGGACTTCATCTCATGCGGACTCGAGGCTCTGATCGCCTCGATCGAGCGCTACGACCCCGAAAAGGGCGCCACGCTCGAACAGTTCGCTTGGACGCGCATCCACGGCGCCGTTCTCGACGAGCTTCGCCGCCAGGACTGGGCTCCGCGTTCGCTACGGCGCTGGGAACGTGACATCACGCGGGCTCGCGAGCAGTTCAGCGGCCTGCACGGCCGCCGTCCCACGCGGGAAGAGCTCGCCGATGCGCTTGCCATCTCGGTCGAAGACCTGCGCCGCCGCCAGGACGACATCTCGGTTTCCGACGTCACCTCGCTCAACACGCTGGTGATCTCCGACGACGAGACGACCGTCGAGCGCATGGACACGCTCGCCTCCTCTGATCCCCGCCTCGATCCCGAGCAGGCCGCGTCGGTCACCGAGGGCAAGGAGAAGTTCCGGCGCGCCTTTGAGAAGCTGCCGCAGCGTGAGCGAGAAGTCGCAGTGCTGCTGTACGTGAAGAACCTGACGCTGCGCGAGATCGGTGAGATCCTCGGAGTGTCCGAGAGCCGCGTCTGCCAGATCCACTCGCAGCTCAAGCGGACCCTCAAGTCGGAGCTGGCCACCGACGGCATGTTGTTCTCGGCGGTCGGCTGACAACCGAGGACGATGGTGGGGTCTAGACCCCATCCCGTTGCCTCCGCCTAAAGGTCGTCGGCGTGGCGCCGAACACCGGACAAATGGGCTCTGAGTTCAATGACCTCGGCTTCTTCGCCACGACGCACCGGCCGGCGATTGCGCCGCCCGCCCGCGGCTACGTGCCCCCGGGCCCCTTGGCGCCGGCCGAGTCCTCTTCGCTCCATCCAAGTCGGCTCGCCGTCGACAGCGTCGAGCTGGCGATCCCCGCAACCGTTCCTCCTGACGCCCTCGCCGCCGTCAGTGCGGCCGCCGGATCGGCTGAGAAGCTCGCCGAACAGGACCGCGAGCTGCACTTCGAGCTCGACAAGGGGTCGGGGCGCGTGATCATCCAGGTGCGTGACTTGGAGGGCACGGTCCTGCGGACCATCCCGCCCTCTAAGGCGCTGCAGGTCTTGACCGAGAACGGAGCGCTTTAGCCATGGCCGGGATTGGTCTCAGCGGATTGGCGTCGGGTGTGGACACCGACGGCATCGTCACGCGTTTGATGGCGCTCGAGCGCCAGAGCATCACCCGCTTTCAGAAACAGCAGCGGGGCATACAAGCCGAGCAGGCCGGCCTCAAGGACGTCCAATCGAAGCTCAAGGCGCTCAAGACGGCCGCCCAGGACCTGCGCTCGCCCGGGCTGTGGGCGAACAAGCAGACGATCGACTCAACCGACCCCGCACGTGTGGGCGTGTCGCTGACCGGGATGGCTCCGGCCGGCAGCTACTCGCTGGAGGTGCGCAAGCTGGCGGCGGCCGAGCAGGAAGGCTTCACGTACACCAAGTCATCAGTCTCCGGGTCTTTGACGGTCGGCGGCAAGACGGTGACCATCAACCCGGACGCCTCGTCGGCCGATCTCGCGGCTTCCATCAACGGCAATTCCGAGCTCTCCGTGTTCGCCACCGCGCTCGACGACGACACGATCGTGTTCTCGGCGCGCAAGCCCGGCACCGCGAACGCCTTCGACGTCACCAGCACCCAGCTCACGGCCGATCCCGCGCTGTCGCGGGCGGCATCCGACGCGGAGTACTCGGTCGACGGCGGGGGGACTTGGAACACGTCTTCCTCCAACGTGATCGAAAACCTCGTCGTGGGCGTCAAGGCCACTTTGAAGGGTGTCACCAGCGCTCCGGTGAGCATCAGTGTCGGCGTCGCCGGCGTCGATCCGGAGGCGGTCAAGGAGAAGGTCAAGGCGTTCATCACCGCCTACAACGACGTCGTCGGCGTGACGCGCGGCAAGCTCGACGAGAAAGCGCCCACCGGCGCCAACCTGTCCGAGTCCACCAAGGGCCAGTTGTTCGGTGACACCGGCCTCACCTCGATGCTTGGACAGCTTCGCCGCACGATGAGCGACGAGGTAAGCGGGCTTGACGCCTCGATGAACGAATTGCTCGAGGTCGGTATATCGACCGGCAAGGGGAGCGGAGGGGCGTCCTCCGCAGACGCCAGGATGGGCAAGCTTTCCCTCGACGAGGCGAAGCTGACGGCTGCGCTGTCGGATCCTGCCAAGGTCCGGGCGCTGTTCAGCGGCACCGGCGGAGCGGATGGCTTCGCGCAGAAGCTTGAAGCGCAGATCGACAGCCAGGTGGGGCCGAACAGGACTTTCGACGAGCGGCTGAAAGTTTCGGATGCTCGGGTCAAGCGCTTGCAGCAGCAGATGACGACGACCGAGGAGCGCATCGTCGCCAAGGAAAAGCGGCTGCGCGCTCAATTCGCGGCGATGGAAACCGCGTTGAACCGCTCCCAGACCCAGCAGGGCTGGCTCGGGGCGCAGATCGCAAGCCTCGACCGCTAAGCGGTTCTCGGGCGCCGCGGTGGTACTTAGAGGAACTCTCGCTCAGGGCAGATTCGCGCTCAATCGCGACGCAAGTCGGTCGATCACCAAGGAAGCCAGTCCCTTTACGTGGCGCCGCTTCCCCCGGTCGCCGTCGAGCCTTCAGGAGACGTCGAATTGACGCCATACGCCCCCGCCGCTGCTTCTACCGCCGCGTACCAGCAGCAGGCCGTTCTCACCGCGCCGCCGGAGCGCTTGGTCGTGATGCTCTATGACGGCATCCACCGTTTTCTCACTCAGGCTGCCTACGCGATGCGTGAGGGCGACATGGCCAAGGCCCGTGAGCGCATGCGCCGCGGCGAGGACATCATCGATGAGCTGCTGTGTACGCTCAACCTCGAGGCCGGCGAGATCGCTGTGTCCTTGCACTCCATCTACGTCTACTGCAAGCGCCAGCTCACAGAAGCCCTGTTTGAGCAGGACTTTCACAAGATCGAATGGGTGCGCGACCAGCTTGCTGAGCTGCGCGAATCTTGGGCTCAGATCGCGGCGGGCGCGGCACAGCCGGCGGCCGTCTGATCACCTTCGCCCGCATGAGGACGCCGTACGAGCACTTGTTGGCCATGGCTGAGCACGAGCTGGCCCTGGCCGACGCCGGCCGGTGGGAAGAGCTGCCGGCCGCGATGGATGAGCGCATTCGCGCCACGGCGTCGTTGCCGGCGACCCCGCCCCGTCCGGCACGCGACGTCCTCGTGCGGCTCGCGCAGGTTCAGCGCCAGCTCGACGCGCGGCTGCGTGTGGCGCGCTCGCTCGCCGGCAATGAGCTCGCCGCCCTGCGACGGGGCCGCGGCGCCGTGCGGGGATATCAGGGCGGAGGTCCGCTCGACAGCGGGTCCGTGTACAGCACCGCCTGAAGCCGAGCCATGCCCTGGCGCAGGTGCGCGCCGCCCGACGCACCTTCAATCCTCAAGTGCGGCGCCCGCGCCGCCGATGTTGTCCCTGTCGGACAAGGAAGTCCGCCGGAGTCAAAAGTCCAAGGACGGACGAGCTTTCAAAGGATCCGTCCCGTGCTTTTCGACACCACTCAACTCGCCCTCGAACGCGCCATCCAAGGCGCTTCCCAGCGCCAAGTCGCGCTTTCGTCGAATCTGGCGAACGCCAACACCCCCGGTTATCAGCGCGTCGACGTCGATTTCCACGGGGCACTGTCGGCCGCCATGGGTGACCGCGAGATGCTGGAGCACACGACCTTTACGCCGGCCACCGACGCCGGCGCGGTGGTGACTCGCGCCGACGGCTCCACCGTCGACGTCGACGCCGAGTCGGCCATGCTCGCGGCCAACGCGCTCGAGCACCAAGCGGCGGTGACCATCGCCGCCACACGCACCAGCATCATGCAAATCGCCATGGGAGCCAAGTGAGATGGGAATGTTCGACTCCCTCAACGTCTCCGCCTCGGCGCTCACGGCCGAGCGCCTGCGCATGGATGTCGCGGCCGAGAACCTGGCCAACGCGCAGACCACGCGGGCTGCCAACGGAGGCCCGTACCGCCGCAAGGAGGTCATCTTGGAGCAAGCCCCCGGCGCAAGCGGCTTCGGCGCTCAGTTGCGCACTGCCATGACGGGCCCTTCGCCTTCTTCGGGTGGCGTGCGCGTCGCCGGTATCGCCGAAGACCCCACGCCGCCGCGCCGGACCTACGACCCAACTCATCCCGATGCCGATCCGCAGGGCTACGTGACGCTTCCCAACGTCGACACGGTGGCCGAGATGGTTGATCTCATCACTGCATCGCGCGGCTATGAGGCCAACGTCACGGCGATGCAGTCGGCCAAGCAGATGTTTTCCAAGACGCTCGAGCTGCTGCGCTGATGGCTATCCCGCCTGTTGCGATCGGCGCCGGGCCCGAGTGGTCGATTGCGCCGCTGGACCTGAGTTTGCCCGCGGAGACGCCGGGCTCGACGCCCGGCGAGGCCTCCACCGGATTTCAATCGGCTCTGTCGGACGCCGTCGGCTCGCTTTCGCGCACCCAGGACGAAGCGGCGTCGGCCGCTCAAGCCCTCGCTTCCGGACAGGCGGCCGATCCCACGGCCGTTGTCATGGCCGTCGAGCGTGCCCAGCTTTCCATGCAACTCGCATCGCAGATCCGCACCAAGTCCGTCGAAGCCATGCAAGACATCTTCCACACCCAGGTCTGACTCCTCTCCCTTAGATGCCGCCCTTCGTCGAAACCCTCAAGAGCCTGCCCGCGCGCAGCAAGGCCGCCTTCGCGGTCGCCGCGGTCGCCATCGTGGCGATCGTCTTGTTCATGCTGCAATTGGCAAGCGCGCCGTCCTACGCCACGCTGGCGTCGGGACTCGAGCCGTCGACCACCGGCAAGGTGACAGCGGCGCTCGACGAGCAAGGCATTGACTACGAGCTGCAAGCCAACGGCACCGCCGTGGCCGTCGAGAAGTCTTCGGTGGCCAAGGCGCGCATCGCGATGGCGACGGCCGGCGTCAACGCCGGAGCCGGCGGCGAGAAGGGTTTTGAGCTCTTCGACGAGTCCAAGCTCGGGCAATCGGAATTCGAGCAGAAGATCGCCTTGCAGCGTGCGCTGGAAGGCGAGATCTCCAACGCGGTGACCAGCGTGGACGGCGTCACCGGGGCCAAGGTCCAGCTCGTGATGCCCGAGGAAGAGCTTTTCGCCGACACCGAGACGCCGGCCACCGCCGCCGTGATGCTCGAAGGCGCCACCGACAACCTCGAAGCCGATTCCGTGCGCGGCATCGCGCAGCTCGTGTCGTCGTCGGTCAAGAGCCTCAAGCCCGCCAACGTGACGATCACCGATTCCAGCGGCCGGATGCTGTGGCCACAGGGTGACGGCGACACGGGCGGCGCGCTGGGCTCGACCCAGCAGGGCGCCGAGGGGCGCTACGAACGCCAGCTCGAAGCCGAGCTCAACGCGATGCTCACCCGCACGCTCGGACCCAACGCCGCCGAAGTGCAGGTCAAGGCCGATCTCAACTTGGACGAAACCACGCGGGAGACGCTGACTTACGCCAAGAAGGGCGTCCCGATGGAGGTCCAGGAGGAATCCGAGCGGCTCAGGGGCGGCGGCGTCGTCGGCGGCGGCCGTGCCGGCACCGCGGGCAACATGCCTCCCACTTACGGCGGAGCTGTCCGCGCCGCCGGCAACTCCAACTACCGGCGCGAGTCGAGCACGACCAAGGTGGCGCTCGACAAGAACATCGAACGGTCGAAGGTCGCCACCGGCGGCGTCAACCGCCAGTCGGTCGCCCTGGCCGTCTCGCCGGCCGCGCTGGCCGCCGCCAAGGTCACGCTCGAAGACGTGCAGGCGATGGTCGCCCGCGCCGCCGGCGTCGATGAGGAGCGCGGTGACGTGATCGAAGGCACGGAAATGGTCTTCCCCAAGCCGGCCGAGGAGCCCAAGGCCGGTCCTGTGCCCGTCGCCTTCATCGCCCCGCTGAAGTGGGCAGGTCTCGGCGTCGCCGCCCTGATCTTCCTCTTCCTGATGTGGCGCAACCTGCGCAAGCGCGAGACCGCGGCGTTGCCGCATCCCGAGTGGCTGACGCAGATCCAGACGCCCACTCCGCTGAGCGCGCTGGAAGCCGGAACCCAGCCCGCCCTCGAGCAGCAGACGATGGTGCTGCCCGAGCGCGAGCCGAACTTCCAGTTGCAAGCGATGGAGCAGGTCATGGAGCGCGAGCCCGAGCGCGTCGCGCAGCAAGTCAAGGCCTGGATGTCTGACGACCGATGAGCAGCTCATCATCAGCTCTGGCGAAGACGGGCTCGTCCGCTGAAGCCTACGTCGACCGCATGCCGGGCATGGCCAAGGCCGCGGTGCTGCTGGTCGCGCTCGGCGAGGAACAGGCGTCGAAGATCGTCTCGCTGCTCGACCCGCAGGAAGCCGAGATGCTTTCGCTGGAGATCGCGAAGGCAGGGCGCGTTCCGTCTGAAGTCTGCAAGGCGGTGCTCAATGAAGCGGTCGAGAACGTCAACGCCCAGGAGTTCATGGCCGAGGGCGGCGTCGATTACGCTCGCTCGGTGCTCGAGCGCTCGCTCGGCGCGGAGCATGCCGCCGAGATCATCGGCCGCCTCGCCGCGACGATCGAGCGCCGTCCGTTCGAGTTCCTGCGGCGCACGCCCGCCGACCAGATCGTCACCTTCCTGCGTAACGAGTCACCGCAGACGATGGCGCTGGTGATCGCCAACCTCCACGCCACTCTGGCGGCCGAAGTCCTATGCGAGCTGCCGCCGGACGAGCAAGCCGAAGTCGCCAAGCGCGTCGCTCGCATGGGGGAGTGCCGCCCGGACGTCGTCGAAAAGATCGAGGCGATCGTGCGCGCGAAGCTCTCGACGGTCGTCGCCCATGAGTTCGCCGCCGCCGGTGGTGTCAAGCCGCTGGCCGACATCCTTAACAACGCCGACCGCACGACCGAGCGAAACGTCCTCAACAAGCTCGCCGAAACCAACGCGGATCTGGCCGAAGAGATCCGGCTGCTGCTGTTCACCTTCGAAGACGTCGCCAAGCTGGACGACCGCTCGATCCAGATGGTGCTCAAGGAAGTCGACCAGAAGGATCTGGCGATCGCCTTGCGCGGCGTCGGCGCCGACGTTCAGTCGCGCATGTTCGCCAACATGTCCGAGCGCGGTGCCGAGCTGTTGCGCGAGGAAATCGAGTTTCAGCCGCCTCAGCGCCGGCGTGTGGTCGAAGAAGCACAGGGCCGGATCGTCGCCATCGTGCGCCGACTCGAGGAATCGGGCGCCGTGGTCATCTCCCGCGGCTCCGGTGGCGGCGACGACGAGCTCATGTAGCGATGGCCTTCGAGTTCTCCTTCGAAAACCTTGAAGCCCTGCCTCAGCCAGTGGCGTCTCCGGCAGGTCCCGCGAGCCAGGCAGGTGCCCAGCACGTCGAGACCGGTCCCTCGCCGGCTGATCTGATCGCCGCCGCGCACGCCGAAGCCGACCAGATCCGCGCGATGGCGCACGCCGAGGGCTTTGCCGCCGGACAGGCCGAGGCGAGTGCCATGGCGGCTGCGCAGATGCAAATGCTTGCCGGTGTGGCTTCGGCCATGCAGACGGAAGCGCTATCGATCAGCGAACGCCTCGAAGCTCAAGCCGTCGACTTCGGGCTGACGCTGGCCGAGAAGATTGTCGCCAGCGCGCTCGCCGTTCGTCCGGCGCTCGTGCTCGACGCGGTCCGCCATGCGTTGCGGGGCATCGTCGAGCGCGGCCGCATCACGGTGCTCGTGCATCCCGACGATCTCGCTTTCGTTTCCGAAGCGATGAGCCGGCTGAAAGCGGAGATGGGCGGCATCGACCATTGGGAAGTGCAGGCCGAGCGCCGGGTCGACCGCGGTGGTGCCGTCGTCCGCCACGCGCTCGGAGACGTCGACGCTCAACTCGAGACGAAATTTCAGCGGGCGCGAGAAGTCGTCGAAACGGCTCTAACGGAGTCGACGTGAGCTCGTCGCTGCTTCAGCGGGCCGACGAAGCCCTGCGGGCTTCGGACCTACATCGCCGTCATGGTCGCGTCTGTGACTTGATCGGCTTGATCGTCGAGGTCAGCGGCCTGGAAGCCGAGCTCGGGGAGGTCTGCCACATCGAAACAGGCCGCGGCCGCATGCCCGTTCCGGGTGAAGTCGTGGGCTTCCGCGCTGGGCGGACCCTGTTGATGGCGCTTGGCGACCCTGAGGGCATCGGCCCGGGAGCCCCCGTCTTGGCGACGGGGCGCCCGATGCACGTCGAAGTCTCCGATGGCCTGCTCGGTCGCGCGCTCGACGGGCTTGGGCGCCCGATGGACGGTGTCGGCCCGTTGCCGCGCGGTATCCCGCGTACCGTCGCGGCGGCCCCGCCGGACCCGTTGCAGCGGCCGAGGATCGAAGACCGCGTCAGGCTCGGCGTGCGGGCGATGGATGCGCTCGTGCCGTGCGGTCGCGGTCAGCGCCTGGGGATCTTCGCCGGCTCCGGTGTCGGCAAGTCGTCCCTGCTAGGCATGATCGCGCGTTCGACTTCCGCTGAGATCAACGTCATCTGCCTCGTCGGCGAGCGTGGGCGAGAGGTGCGCGAGTTCATCGAACGCGACCTCGGACCCGAGGGCCTGGCTCGATCGGTCGTCGTCTGCGCTACGTCGGACCAGCCCGCGCTTGTTCGCATCAAAGCCGCCTTGACCGCGACGACGATCGCCGAATACTTCCGCGACCAGGGCCGTGACGTCGTATTGATGATGGACTCCGTCACGCGCTTTGCCATGGCCCAGCGCGAAGTCGGCCTGGCGATCGGCGAGCCGCCGGCCACGCGCGGCTACACGCCGAGCGTGTTCGCGCTGCTGCCCAAGCTGCTGGAGCGCTCCGGCACCTCACCGGAAGGCTCGATCACGGGCCTTTACACCGTGCTGGTCGACGGCGATGACATGAACGAGCCGATCGCCGACGCGGTTCGCTCGATCCTCGACGGCCATGTTGTGCTCTCGCGCGAGCTGGCGCACTCCGGTCACTACCCGGCGATCGACGTCCTGGCCAGCGTGTCCCGCCTCGTCGGCGAGATCGTCACGCCACGAACACGCCAGGACGGCAACGACGTCCGACGCTTGATGTCGGCTTATCGCGAAAAGCAGGATCTGATTGCCATCGGCGCCTATCAGCATGGTGCTGATCCGTTGACCGACGCTGCGATCGTCGCGCGTCCGCATATCGAGGGCTACCTGCGACAGGGCCCGTACGAGTTGTCGACGACCGAAGACGCTGACGCCGGGCTGGCCGCGCTGGCTGCTCTCGGCAGCAGCGTCGGTCAACCGACCGCACCCCTGGCGATGGCTCCCCCAGGGCCAGCGCCCGCGGGCGGGGGGGTGGGTGACGTGGCACTGCACACCGCGATCCCACCCCTGCACCTGGCTTCCTGAGGCCAACTGGAGCGGCGC
>JADDQZ010000028.1:9557-27077 GCA_016781085.1 Actinomycetota bacterium | reverse complement strand
AAAGCGCGCAATTGCTTCTCGCGCTGATCAGCACACACCCAGACTTCAGGTTTAGTGCGCTGATACCGATGAATGAGGCGTGGCATCGCCGCACTTCAAGTTCCGGCTCGAGCGAATCCGCAACCTGCGTCAGCAGGCGGAGGAACGCGCTCGCGAGGATCTCGCTCACGAGCTGATGCTGCGCTCCCGCGGCGAAGCGATGCTGCGCCAAGCCGAGGGAACCACGCAGGCCGCCATCGAGGCCAGTCGCATGACGGCTTCCAACGGCGCCAGCGGACTTGACCTGATCCGCGCCCAAGCGTGGATCGAGCGCTCGCGCGGGCTCGAGCACGCCGCCGCTCTGGACCTTGACCGCCGTGATGCCGAAGTCGCAGCTCGCCGGAAATCACTGCTTGAAGCGACTCGTGAGCGTCAAAGCATCGACAAGCTCGCCGAGCGGCGCCGAATCGAGCACGAAGCCGGGTGGCTGCGTCGCGAGCAGCGTGACCTCGATGAGATCGCCCTGACCATGCACCGCCGGGGAGGCGCGTTCGCGTGAGCATGGACTCCGTCGTCGCCCGTGTGCAAGAACTCCAGCAGCTCATCGGCGGGCGCCCCCAGCCCGCCCCTGCGGCTCTCCCAGCGACCGACCCCGGCAACAAGAACCCCACCTTCGCCGCCACCCTTGCTCAGGCCGCCGCACCCGCGCAATCCGTTCCGTTCCCGTCTGCGCCAGCGACCGGCCCCGCGGCCACGACCGGCCCGGCTGGCGTGGGCGCACCGGCGGCCGGGCGCGTTTCCGGCATTCCCTTCGCCGGCGACATCAACGCCGCCGCCGCACGTCACCGCCTCGACCCGGCTTTGCTAGCCGGATTGATCCGCCAGGAATCGAACTTCAACCCTAACGCCGTGTCTCCCGCTGGTGCTCGTGGGCTGACCCAGCTGATGCCGGCCACCGCCCGCGGCCTCGGCGTGACCAACGCTCACGATCCGGTACAGGCGATCGAAGGCGGCGCCCGTTACCTGCGCCAGCAACTCGATCGCTTCGGCAACGACCCGACGCGTGCGCTGGCGGCTTACAACGCTGGTCCTGGCGCGGTCCTGCGCCACGGTGGCGTGCCGCCGTACGCCGAGACGCAGGCCTACGTGCGCAAGGTTCAGGCGTACGCCGATTCCTACCGCCAGACGGCCGCTCCGGTGGCTGCCGCCGCGGTTCCGGCGCCTGCCGTGCGGCCTGGGGTCCCCGCCCTTGTGGCGCCGCCCGCAGCCGCTCGCCCTGTCCCGTCCGGGAACTCGACTTCTTCGGGACTGGGCTACTCGACCTTGTGATGAACCCGAACGCCACCTCCCCCATCACGCGTTACGGCGCTGTGGCCCCGACGCGCAACACCACGTCATCGGAGCCCACGCCGGGTGCCGACTTCGCCGCTCTGCTGGGCGCCGAACCCGACAGCGGCCGTTCCGCCGAAGCCCGCCGTCGCGATACTGCTCGCCACGGCTCCGACCGCCCTGCTGGGCGCGATCACGTGACGGCGCGTGACAGGGGACCGAGGGAACGTGACGAGGAGCGCGGCCCCTCCGCGCGGGGCGCCGAGGCCCCGGGCCGCATCACTTCGCTGCAAGCGCGTGCTCGTGCGCAAGTCGCTCGAGACGAGAGGCTCGCCGAGAAGGCGCAGCCGCCCGCGCCTACAGCACCGCCCGCGTCGGACGCAGCGCTCGAATCGCCGGTTCAAGGCGCCCCGATCCAAGCCGCTCCGGCGGAAACTGCCTCCCAGGCCCCCGCGGCCGCGCTCGAAACGGCTTTTGATCTCACTGCTGCCAGGTTCCAGAGTCAGCTGACGGCGGCCTCAGCTCGAACCGACGCCCCGTCCCCGGTGGCCGAGCCCGGTGCCCCTGCGGCGACGCAACTCCCGCCCACAGCGGCTGACTTGGCGGCTTCGCTCACGGGTGCTCCGGAGACAGCTGCCGCCCTCCGCACCGACACGGCGGCTCCCATGGCAGAGTCGCTCGACGCGGCGTTTGAGCAGGGTGCCGGCGAGCAAAGCGTTGGAAGCGAGCAGAGCGTTCCGCGGGTGCCACTCGCACCAGCACAGGCGTCGAGCGCTACGCCGACGGGGCCCGTTCCGGCAGCAGCCACTAGCTCCGTGCCGGAGTCCACTGGCTCCGTGCCGGAGTCCCTTGAGCTCACGACTCCCCCCGCCGAGGCGCCCGCGCTGACACCGAGTTGGGCAGAAGCGAGCGCGGAAGCCGCCGCCACCGGGAATGTCGCCGCACCTGGTGGCGATGCCGCTGCGGCGCAGTCCACTGGTGTGGACGCTGCGGTCAGCACGGTCCCGATCGCATCGGAGTCGGAAGTGGAAGCGGCCGAGGAGCCCACCACCACCCCGCAGGAGTCGGCAACCACGTCGGCACAATCCGCAACCACGTCGGCACCATCGTCAACCGCCACCACCGCTCCTGCCGAGACGCCGAGTGACACGTCGGCCGAGCAGCCGGCCCTGGACGCGGCGCCGGCTGATGAGCAACTCGGCGACGTTACGTCTGGCGGTTCGGGCTCTGCGGGCGGCGATAGCCGGGAAGGCAGCTCACAGCCCAGCCGACAGGACGCGGGCCCGGTGAACGCCACGGCAGCCACCGCTCCGGACGAGTCAGCGCCGATCACCGGATTGCCAGGTGTCCGCCAAGGAGAGTCTTCGTCAGCGATCCCCCATCGCAGCGTGCCGCTCGAGCGTGCGCCCCAGGCGGTCGCGCAGCTTCTTCACGTAGCGACCCAACGCGGAGTGAGCCACGCACGGATCGCGTTGCGTCCGGAGGAGCTGGGCGGCATCGAGATTCACCTGCAGACTTCGGCCGCCGGACTGACTGCCCACGTCATCGCCGATTCGCCGGAGGCCGCGCGCCTGTTGAGCCAGGCCAGCGAGGATCTGCGTCGCTCGCTGGCCCGCCACGACCTCACGCTGGTTTCGCTGGACGTCTCTACTTCAGGTGAGCGCCAGCAGGACTTCGCCGCTTCGTCCGGCGGCTGGGGCGAACGCCAATCTGAAGGCCGTCCTACGCGGACTACTCGTGACGGTGCTGAGACCGGCGCTGCCGACATCGCTGAAGTCACCACCGCCACTTCCGTCATCGAGCTGCCCGACGGGCTGCTGGTCGACGTCCTTGCCTAAGCCCCGACCCGGTTACCTCATATGACCTCCGTACAAGATCTGAAGTCCATCACGGCGCTCGCGCCCAAGCCGGAACGTGCCATCAGCAAAGACGGCAACGGCCAGCTCGGCAAGGACGACTTCCTGAAGTTGTTCGTCGCCCAGTTGCAGCACCAGGATCCGATGAATCCGATGGAGAACGCGGATTTCATGGGGCAGATGGCCTCGTTCTCGACGCTGGAGCAGATCTCCAAGATGGCGGCCGCCAATGAGCAGCTCGCATCTCAGTCGTCTTTGACGGGCGCGGTCAACTTGCTCGGGCGAACCGTCACCTACACCGGCCCCGACAAGGTCACGAAGACCGGTCCCGTCGAGCAGGTCGCCACCGTCGACGGCAAGACCGTCCTCACCGTCGCCGGTGTAAGCGGCGTCGACCCCACTTCCATCACTCAAATCGCCTGACGCGGCGAACCCTTTCTAACCCCAAGGAGCCAATGCCCCAATGATGCGAGGCATGTTCGCCGCGATCAGCGGCCTCAAGACCCACCAGGTCATGCTCGACGTGACCGCCAACGACATCGCGAACGTCAACACGCTCGGCTACAAGTCCGCCCGTACGACTTTCAAGGATTCCCTTACCCAGGTGCAGCGGGGCGCGTCGGGGGCGACCGCGAACAACGGTGGCTCCAACGCCTCGCAAATCGGCCTGGGCACCCAGCTCGGCTCGATCGACAACTTGATGCAGGGCGGCGCCATGCAGTCGACGGGCAATCCGCTCGACGTCGCCATCCAGGGTGACGCCTTCTTCCGGATCACCCTGTCCGGTAACAACGATCCGAACGCACCGACGGTCCCGGCAGATGCCGGCGGCCACCAGTACACCCGCGCGGGCAACTTCACGCGCAACCAGCAGGGATTCTTGGTCACGCAGGAAGGTTTCTACGTCATCGGCGCCGACGTCAACGGTGCCGATGCGCCGATCCAGATCCCGGCGGGCGCCACCGGCGTGGCCATCGGCCAGAGCGGCGCGATCTCCTTCATCCCCCCGGGCGGCGGTGAGCGCATCAGCCCGTTCACGCTGTCGCTGGCGACCTTCCCGAACCCGTCCGGCCTCGAGCGCGAGTCCGGCAACCGCTGGCGGTCCTCGGGCAGTTCCGGAAACGCCACCCCGGGAACCCCGGACTTCGTCAAGTCGATCACCACGGCGGGGGCGATCGAGATGTCCAACGTCGACCTTGCTCAGGCGTTCACGACGATGATCACCGCTCAGCGTGGCTTCCAGGCCAACTCGCGGATCATCTCGACTTCCGACGAGATGCTCCAGGACCTGGTCAACCTCAAGCGCTGATTCAAGCGCTCAGCCGGGCTTGTAGCCCGACCGAAACCGACGCCCGCCGTGTGCGCTTCATCGCGCGCTGGCGGGCGTCGGCGTTTTCGAGCAGCACCATCCGCTCTTCGCCGTCTTGCGGATACACCGCCCAGCCCACGGACACGCCGACCACCACGCCGTCGGCGTCAATTCGCCCCAGCGCGTTTTCGATGCGGTTGGCCAGCGCCGCAGCCGCCGAAGCTCCGGTCTCCGGCGCCAGAATCGCGAACTCGTCGCCGCCCTGGCGCGCCACCGTGTCTTGCGCGCGCACTGTCTCGCTCAGCGTCTTGCCGACCTGCTGCAACAGCCGGTCGCCGGCCAAGTGGCCGTTTCGGTCGTTGACCGATTTGAATCCGTCGAGATCCATCACCAGCAAGGCGAGCGGCTGGCCACTGCGCTGGTGCCGGCGAATCTCATACGCCAAGCGGTGGTAGAGCTTGCGGTAGTTACCCACCCCGGTCAGCGGGTCGGTCTGGGCGAGCTCGCGCAGCGCTTCCTGTCCCGCTTGCATGCGTTCGCGCACCATCGCCATCAGTGCGGTCGTGGTCGCGAGGGCGAAAGTGCGCAGCAAAGTCTGTGCGACCGACTCCCCGAGCGCGGCACCGGCGTAGAGCAACGGGGCGGCAGAGCAGCCGCATATGACCGCCAGATGGGCTCCCACCGCCCAGCGCGAGTGAAAGGCGTAAGCGACGTAAGCGCCGAGCGTGAAGTACAGCGGGGAGTAGACGGCACCGCCTCGCTCGCCGCCGCCCACGATCGCCGCCAGCAGGATGGCCGCAGCCGTCAACGGCAACAGATGCAGCCACTTCTCGCCCAACCGCTGCCAAGGAGTGAGCAGGCACACGACGCCGGCCACAAGGGCCGCGAGTAGAGGCGTGCTGAGCAGCTGTGTCAGACCCTCGTCTGCGAAGACCACGCCCGTGAGAACCGATACGACGGCACCAGCCAGGAGCAGCAAGCCCCCGAGCCGGCCCGAGCGCAAGCGTTGACGCGGGTCGCGGGGAGCGACGTATTGGTCGCGCGAGGGCTGTTTGGGCGGATTCATGGCAAGGCGAGCAGCGACTGGTCGCGATGCTCACGGCCAATTGATACGGGTCGGATCGGATGACTCGCGCCGAAAGTTCACGCGGCCGCGGTCGATCACCGGAAAGACCGCGAGAAACCGGCGGTCGCTTCCCCCATGATCCGACTCCACCGCCTGGGCCGCCCCGACGAGCCCTTCCACCTGAATCCCGATCTGATCGCGACTGTCGAGGCCACGCCTGACACCGTCGTGACGCTCACGGCCGGCACCAAGCTGGTCGTTGACGAGTCACCCGAAGCCGTCGTAGAGCTCATCCGCTCCTGGCGTGGGTCCATCCTGACGGCGGCCACTCGCCGGCGCAGCCGGTCAACCGCCAATCTTGCCCTCGTGCGTGCGACGTCTTCGGATGGAGCCGTTGCAGCCCGCCATCCAGAAGGAGACCCCCGATGAAGGCTGCCAGTGCCATCGGCATCGTCTTGGGTTGTGTGCTCATCGCCGGCGGGGCCACGATGGAGGGCTCCAACGTCATGGCGGTGCTCAATCTTCCCGCCATCATGATCGTGTTCGGCGGCACCTTGGGAGCGACCATGTCGTCGTGCGGCATGGACGCCATGAAGCGCCTGCCGGCGCTCTACAAGGTGGCGTTCTCGCCGCCCGATCTCGACCTTGCCGGCAAGTCGCAGGCGCTTGTGGGCTACGCCGAGAAGGCGCGGCGTGACGGCCTGCTCGCGCTCGACGAGCAGCTCGCCGACATCGACGATGCCTACATGCGCAAGGGCCTGCAGTTGGTCGTCGACGGAACGGATGCCGACCTCGTCGCCGACGTGCTCGAAGCCGAGAACACCGCGATGAAGAAGCGCCACGCGCTGGCGGCGCAGCCGTTTGCCTTGGCCGGCGGCTACGCGCCGACGATGGGCATCGTCGGAACGGTGTTCGGCCTCATCCACGTGCTCGGCAACCTCGACAAGCCCGAAACACTCGGGCCCTCGATCGCCGCCGCGTTCGTCGCCACCTTGCTCGGTGTGGCTTCGGCCAACGTCGTCTTCGTGCCGATCGGCATGCGGCTCAAGGCCCTTTCGCAAGAAGAACTGCACGCCCGCGAGCTGGTCCTCGAAGGCATCCTCTCAATTCAGGCCGGCGACAACCCGCGAGTCATCGCCGAGAAGCTCAGCGCCTACGTTCCGCCTTCGCAGCGGGCGAACTCCGATGAAGAGGAAGCCGGCGCCGCGGCGGCGAAGGCCGCCTGAGTCCCATGTCGGCCGGAGGAGGACGCCGTCGCCACAAGGGCGGCCACGACGATCACGAAGAGCACATGGACGAGCGCTGGCTCGTCTCCTTCGCGGACATGATGACGCTCATGTTCGCGCTGTTCATGGTGCTGTTCTCGATTTCCTCCGTCAACACGTCGAAGTTCGAGTCGCTCCAGCGCGCCATGCAGGACGCCTTTTCCGGCAAGGTGCTCACGGGCGGCACGGCGATGCTGGAAGCGGGTCAGAACTCCGAGGAACCCGAACGCTCCGCGCCTCAACCGCCGATCCCAGCGATGATGCCGCCCGACAACATGAGTGCGGCGCCGGTCGAGCAAGGGAAGACCGCCGCAGAGCGCAAAGCCAGCGCCGCCGCGGCCGAGAAGGAAGACGAGGACTTCCGAAGGCTCAAGCAGCGGATCGACAAGCTTGCTCTCGGCGAAGGCCTGCGCGGCAAGGTTGACACCCAGATCAGGCGGCGCGGTCTGGTGATCCGCCTGATCACCGACGACGTCTTCTTCGCCTCAGGCGACGCTCAGCTCAAACAACGCTCTTTCGGCCTGCTGACGAAAATCGGCACGCTGATCGCCAGAGAACAGAACCACCCCGTGGTGGTGGAGGGCTACACGGATTCGCAGCCCATCCACTCGGCGCAGTACCCGTCCAACTACGAGCTCTCAGGCGCTCGTGCGGGCGCGGTCATACAGCACTTCCGCGGCGTCGGGGTAAATGCCCGTCGTCTGTCGGGAGCGATGTACGCCGACAGGCACCCCGTAGCAACGAACTCGACTCCTGAGGGTCGAGCGAAGAACCGGCGCGTCGAAGTAGTCCTCGCGCGTCTGCACAACCAGTAATCCCAGGGAACGCAAGGAGGCGACCCGAATGAAGAAAAAGCTGCTGATAGTGGTGCCGCTACTCGCCCTGCTCATTTTGGGCGGAGCCGGCTACAAGTTCGCGTTCGCGGACAAGAAGAAGGACAAAGAGCCCAAGCCGAAGGTCGAGGGCAAGATTTACATCCTCGGCAAGCAGTTCACCGTCAACTTGAAGGACGCGAGCTACGCGACCTTCACCGTCGCCTTGGTGCTCGACGCGCACGACACCTCCGACGCGCCGCCGGAAGCCGGCGGTCATGGCGCGGCGCCGGCGCCGCCCGAAGGCTTCGGTCCGATGCCACAGGAAGCGCTGATCCGCGCGATCATCACGGAGGAAGTCACCGGCGTCAGCGATCAGGACCTGCTCGACAAGCATCACCGCGAGGAGATCAAGGAACACATCCTCAAGGCGATAAAGAAGAAGACAGACGTGCATGCCGAGGAAATCCTCCTGACCGATCTGGCCGTCCAATGAGCGACACCGACCTGACCACAGACCTCGACTACGCGCCCTTCGAGGTGACTTTCGACCCAGCGGCCCCCGGCGTGCCGGCCGCCGGCGACACCAACCTCGAGCGGTTGCACGACGTGCCGGTGGAGCTCACCGTGGAGATCGGCCGGACGCGTATGACGATCGGCGAGACGCTTCAGCTCGGTCCGGGCTCGATCGTCTCGCTCAGCAAGCTGGCGGGCGATCCCGTCGACCTGCTGGTCAACGGCAAGCCGATCGCTCGTGGTGAGGTCGTGGTCATCGACGAGGAATTCGGCTTGCGCGTCACCGAGCTGGTGGCGCCGGAGTCCGAGTCGCAGACGCGCTCGGACATGCCGGACTTCACGACGACCTTGTAGACGTCGCCGCACGCGCCACGGCGCTGCGAATTCTCAGGCAAGGACGGGGACGTGAGGGCTCAAGCGCCGTCTCGCCGAAGCCGATGGGAGAGAGGCAACTCGCCGAACCAAACGAGTCGCCTCTCTTCCCTTGACTGCTTTCCTCTTTTCTCGACGAATCTCCGCCGCGGTGGCATCTGCCTCGCTGTTGGCGCTGATCAAGGTCCAAGTCGCGTTCGCCGCCAACGGCGAGCAGACGCCGCTGGATCTCGAGGAAGCGGGCAAGACGGCGCAAGCCGGTAACGGCGGCGGCGCGCCGGTACTGCGCACGATCCTCGCGCTGATTGTCGTCGTCGGGCTGATCTACGGGATCACCTGGCTGCTGAAGTGGGTCAAGCGCTCGCAGGAGGAAAAGGTCTCCGGCAGTGGCCTGCAGTCGCTGGCCACGCTGCCGCTCGGCCCCAATCGTTCTTTGCACCTGGTTCGCGCCGGCGAGGAAGTCGTCCTCCTCGGCGTGGGCGAGGGCGGTGTCACGCCGATCCGCACTTATCACGAGGCCGAAGCGGTCTCCCTCGGGCTCTATGAACTCACCGGCCAAGCCGGCTCCGCTTCGCTGTCTGCGCCGGTCGGTCACGCGGCCCTGATCGACGGCAACCCGGTTCCCGTCAGGCAGCTCGCCGCGGCCACCGCAGGCCGCGCCGCCGTGCCCGCTGCATCGCTGCGTGGGCTCTCAGGTTCCGTCGAAGGTGACGGCAACGAGATCAACGCTCGCGGCCTCGCGGGGATGCTCGAAGAGATTCGCCGCCGGACGGTGATCAAGTGAACGCCGACGGTTCCAACGCGGTCCAGATCTTCCTGCTGATCGCAGGTATCTCGCTCGTTCCGGCGATGCTCTTCACGCTCACCGGCTTCACCCGCATCCTGATCGTCCTCGGCTTCATCCGCACGGGGTTGGGCACGCCGACCGCGCCGCCCAACCAGGTGCTGATCGGCATCGCCTTCTTTCTGACGATCTTCGTGATGTTTCCGACCTTCTCGAAAATCAACGAGGACGCCGTCCAGCCGCTGCGAGCCAACGCGATCACGCAGGAGACGGCGATCAAGCGCGCCGAGCTGCCGATGCGCGAGTTCATGTTCGACCAGACGCGTCCGAAGGACCTCGCGCTGTTCTCCAACCTGGCCAAGCGCGAAAAGCCCAAGACACGCGCCGACGTCCCAACTTACGTCCTCATCCCCGCCTTCACGATCTCCGAGCTCAAGACGGCCTTCCAGATCGGCTTTCTCATCTTCCTGCCGTTCCTGGTCATCGACCTGGTCGTGTCCTCGACGTTGATGGCGATGGGCATGATGATGCTGCCGCCGGTCTTCATCTCGTTGCCGTTCAAGATCCTGCTGTTCGTCCTGGTCGACGGCTGGAACCTGGTCACGCGCTCGCTCGTCGAGTCGTTCAACACGTGACCCAGGACACTGTCATCTCGCTCGCGCTGGAAGCGATGAGCATCACGATGAAACTCGGTTTGCCGCTGCTGCTGGCGGGACTCGTGGTCGGTCTGGCCGTCTCGGTGTTCCAGGCCGTCACGCAGATCCAGGAGCAGACCCTGGCCTTCATCCCGAAGCTGATGGCGATGGCGCTGGTGATCGTCGTCGGCGGTCCGTGGATGCTCCGCGAGATCATTTCTTACACGCGCGAGCTCTACGCCGCCATCCCGAACCTGGTCGGCGGTTGATGGACGCCGCAGCCCTGATCGCCCAGTTCGGCGAGCAGCAGGTGGCCGGATTTTTCCTGGTTCTCAGCCGGGTGTCGCCGCTGTTCCTGCTGGCGCCACTGTTTTCCTCGAGGCTGATTCCCGCCCGGGCGCGTGCCGTGATCGCCCTCGGCCTGACCGTCGGCTTGACGCCGATCGCCGTGAAGGCCTCTCCGGGCGAGATCCCGCTCGACCCGATCGGCTTCGCCGGCCTGATCGGCAAGGAAATGCTGGTCGGGATGGCTTTCGCCTACACGCTGGCCGCGATGTTCGCCGCCATCGCCGTCGCGGGCTCGCTGCTCGACACGCTCATCGGCTTCTCCATGAGCGCGCTCGTCGATCCGATGACCGGCAACCAGGCGACGGCCATCAATCAGCTCTACAACCTGGTCGGCCTCGGCGTGTTCATCGCCATCAGCGGCGACGCCTGGGTGATCCAGGGCCTGGCGCGGACCTACGAGCTTGTGCCGCTGCTCGACGCCCCGGCGCTCGGCTCCCTGGTCGAGGGAACGCAAGTTGCCTTCGTGCAGGTCATGACTTCGGCGCTGCAGGTCTGCGCCCCGGTGCTGATCGCGATCACGCTCACCGACGTGGCGTTCGCGATCACGTCGCGCGTCGTTCCGCAGCTCAACGTCTTCGCCGTCGGCTTCCCCGCCAAGATCGCCGTCGGCTTGATTGTGGTCGGCGCTTCACTGCCGTTCGTCGCCGGCTGGATGAGCGATGAGCTCCAGCACACGATCTGGGATGCCCTTCAGTCGCTCGAGGTCGCGGCCTGATGGCCGGTGAGAAGACAGAAAAGGCAACACCCAAGAAGCTCGACGACGCCCGCAAGAAGGGCCAAGTCGGGCGTTCCGCTGATCTCACCGGCGCGGTCGTGCTTGTGGCGGGACTCTTTTCGCTCGCCGCGCTCGCGCCGGGAATCGTCAACAGCCTCGGCGAGTCCATGCGGAGCTTTCTGGTCCTGACCGCCACTCCCGACGTCGTCAGCGACCAAGACATCGGAGAGCTGCTCACCGACGCTTCGATGACAACGCTCAAGGCCGTCTTGCCCGTTGCCATGGCATGCGTGGTCGCCGCCGTGCTGATCAATGTCATGCAAGTCGGCTTCAAGCCGTCGCCCGAAGCGCTCAAGCCGCAGTTGAGCCGCATGAACCCGATCAGCGGCGCCAAGAACCTCTTCGGACCGCACGCGATCTTCGAGACCTTCAAGAACATCGCGAAGATCGCGGTGGTCGGCAGCATCGCCGCTCTGGCGGTCTTCCCGAAGCTCGAGGAGCTCGCCGCCCTGGTGGGGATGTCGCCCGCCGTGCTGCTGCCAGAGCTGGCAGTCCTTTCCTTCGACATCATCAAGCGCGCCGCCGCCGCCTACTTCGTGATCGCGGTGGCCGACTTCATCTACCAGAAGTGGCGCTTCGCGAAGTCGCAGCGCATGGACATGCAGGAAGTCAAGGACGAGTTCAAGACTCAGGGCCTCCCGCAGGAAGTCAAGTCGCAGCAGCGCCGGCGCGCCATGCAGCTCGCCAACGCCCGCATGATGGACGACGTCCCGACCGCCGACGTGGTCGTCACCAACCCGACTCACTTCTCCGTCGCCTTGAAGTACGACGCCGACAACCTCGCGCCCATCGTCGTCGCCAAGGGCGCCGATCACATGGCGTTCAAGATCCGCACCGCCGCGCGTGAGGCCGGCGTCACCGTCGTTCCGGATCCGCCGCTGGCCCGTGCCCTCTACGCCAGCGTCGAAGTCGGCCAGATGATTCCCGAGGAGCTCTTTCACGCCGTGGCGCAGCTTCTCGCCTATGTCTACCGCGTCGCCCGAAGGACCGTAGCCGCATGAACGACACCCTGAGAAAGCTCGGCAAGCACTCCGACCTGATGGCAGCCGGGGCGGTGGTGCTCGTTGTCGTGATGATGATCGTGCCGCTGCCGGCGTGGCTGCTCGACATCGCCATCACCTTCAACATCGCGATCGCCCTGGCAATCGTGACCGCGACGCTCTACGTGCCCCGCGCGCTGGACTTCTCCGCCTTCCCGAGCCTCCTGCTGCTGACCACGCTGTTCCGGTTGGCGATCAACGTCTCGGTCACCCGCTTGATCCTGCTGCACGGCGACGCCGGCCACGTCGTCGAGGCCTTCGGCAACTTCGTCGTCGGCGGCAACGTGGTCGTCGGCTTGATCGTCTTCTCGATCCTGATCGTCATCCAGTTCGTGGTCATCACCAACGGTGCCGGGCGCGTGGCCGAAGTCGGCGCGCGCTTCACCCTGGACGCCATGCCGGGCAAGCAGATGGCGATCGACGCCGACTTGAACGCCGGCCAGATCACCGACGAACAGGCTCGCAAGCGCCGCGCCGAGGTCTCCCAGGAAGCCGACTTCTACGGCGCGATGGACGGTGCCTCGAAGTTCGTCAAGGGCGATGCCATCGCCGCGGTGCTGATCACGCTGATCAACTTGATCGGCGGCATCGTCATCGGCGTGATGCAGCAGGGCATGTCGTTCGGCGAAGCCGCGCACCAGTTCTCACTGCTCACGGTCGGCGACGGCCTCTGCGCCCAGATCCCGGCTTTGCTGGTGTCGGTGGCCACCGGCATCCTGGTCACCCGCTCGGCTTCCGAGCGTGACCTCGGCGGTGACATCGCGGATCAGATCCTCGAGCAGCGCCGCGCCCCGATGGTCGCCGGCGTGGTCATCTGCGCTTTCTCGCTCGTGCCGGGGCTGCCGAAGATCCCGTTTCTCCTGATCGGCGGACTCTTCTTCTACGTCGGCTGGTCGCTGCGCAAGGATCCCTCCCGGGCCGAGCGCGAAGAGCAGGCCGCCCAACACGCGGCGACGGCGGCGGCTGCTGCTCCCGGCGAGCTGCCACCTGCGCGTGACGCGGCGCTCGACGCTCTGGCGCTCGACCCGATCGAGCTGGCAATCGGATTCGGCCTCGTGCCGCTCGTCGACCAAGGCGCCGGCGGCACGCTGCTGCCGCGCGTGGGGACGATCCGTCGCCAGATCGCCGGCGAGCTCGGCATGGTGATTCCGCCCGTGCGCATTCGCGACGACGTGTCGCTCGATTCGCACGAGTACGTGATGCGCGTGCGCGGGGTCGAGGTCGCGCGCGGCGGCATCATGGCCGGCCACCAACTCGCCATGGACCCGGGCGAGGCGATGGGGCAGCTCGCGGGCGTGCCGACCACCGAGCCGGCGTTCGGGCTGCCGGCGGTGTGGATCGCCGACGGCTCACGCCCGGAAGCCGAAGCGCTCGGATGGACGGTCGTCGACGCCGAATCCGTGGTCGTCACCCACCTCACCGAGACGATTCGCGCGCACGCCGCGGATGTCCTCACCCGCCAGGAGACCCGTCAGCTACTCGATCAGCTCAAAGAACACAACGCCGCCGTGGTCGACGAAGTCGTTCCCGACGTCTTGTCGGTCGGTGAAGTTCAGCGCGTCCTGCAGGGTCTGCTCCAGGAGGGCGTGTCGATTCGCGACCTCGGCGCGATCGTGGAAGCGATCGGCGACAAGGCCCGCCTCACGCGCGACTCCGCGATGCTGGTCGAATACGCCCGCCAGGCGCTGGGTCGCACGATCGTCGCTCCGTACCTGGACGCCACGGCAACTCTGCGTGCCATCGTCTTGGACCCCGCGCTCGAGCAGGAAGTAGCCGAAGGACTGGTGCAGACCGCCGACGGCGAATTCCTCGCCCTCGATCCCACGCGCGCCCACAACCTGGTGGAAGCCTGCGCCGCGCAAGTCGAGCACGCGATCGCCAACGGCGGCCGGCCGGTGCTCTTGTGCTCGGCACGAATCCGCCGCCACCTGCGCCGGCTTTGTGAGCAACGGCTGCCGCAGCTCGCGGTGTGCTCGTACAACGAGATCGTGCAAGGCGTGTCGGTGGAAACGGTCGGCGTGGTCGGCGGCGTTTCTTCGCCGTCGGACTCGTTCGCCGGGACGTTCTGATGCTGTCCGCCAGTTCGAGGGCGCGTGAAGCCGGTGTCTTGAGCGGCTGTGTGCTTGTCGCCCGCGGGTGCGTCGCGAGAAAGGGTCTTTGGTCGGCGGAGCCGATTGCCGATAGACGAATTGATGAGTGAAGAGCCGAAGACCTACCGTGGCCGCTCGCTGGACGAGCTGATACCCAAGATTCGCGCCGACCTCGGACCGGACGCCGTCGTCGTACGGTCGAGCGAAGGCTTGAGCGGCGGGGTCGGCGGCTTCTTCCAAAAGCAATACGTCGAAGTAGAGGCGCGACAGCCGCTGCCGCACGAGATCTCCGACTCGATGGCGCGCAACGACCGCGCCACGACCGAGGGACTGTCGGCGCCCGGAGTTCAAGCGCTGATCGAGCAAGCGCAGCCGTTCGCTGCGCAGCTCGCCCAGGCGAAAGCAGATTCGACGCCCTTCTCGGCGACGCTGGCCCGCCCAGCGGGAGCGCAAGCTGAGGACGCGATGGCGGTAGGTGCCGCCGGCACGACTGCAACGGGTCACCGAAGCGCCTTGAGCCCGGCCGCTTTCCAGGAGGACGCTTTCCCGGCCGGCGCCGGCTTGTACGGTCCCCAGCCGAATCTCGCCGCCATCACTCAAGCCGCGCAGGGCACGGACTTCTCCAACACCGGAGACGCCGTGGCGATTGGAGCTGCCGAGCCGGTCGATCTGGCGGGATCTCTTCCTGTTTGCGCGGCCGAGGCGGCTACTCCTTCGCGCCGTGTTGGCTCCCCGGCGCCGGTTGCCGCTTTTGCTGCCGCGTCCGAGGATTTCACCCGCCCGGCCGCAGCCGACGACATCGAGGACCGTCTCATCGCCGGAGGGCTCACGCCCTCGCTGGCGGCCGACGTCGTAGGTGAAGTCGTCGATCACGTGTTGCCGTTCAGCGGCCCGCGCCAGCTTCCGCGGCTGGTGCGCAGCGCGCTGGCCCAGCGCATTCCCGTTCTCACCGACTTTGGTCCGGGGACTCGCACGCTGGCCTTCGTCGGCGCGGGCGGTGCGGGCAAGACCGCCGCTGCGGCCAACCTTGCCGTTGCGTATGCCGCCGCCGGCCGTCGCGTCGTGGCGATCTCGCTCGGTGACCCGGCCGCGGGCCGTGATCTCGCCGGCCGGTTGGAGCCGCTCGGCATCTACGTCCACTTCGCTACCAGCGCGCGCGAAGCGCGCGAGCGGATCGCCCGGGCCAAGCCGCTGCTGGCGATCGTCGATACGTCCGCGCCGAGCGACGCCGCCGACGCAGCCGACCTTGCCGGCGATCTGCGGGAGTTGCGGCCGCATGAAATCCATCTCGCCCTTCCTGCCACGCTCAGCGCGTGCGCGGCCGGCGAAGCCGAAGCTGCCTTCCGACCGGTGGGCGTGACGCACCTCGCGATCACGCACGCGGATGCAACCGCGAATCCGGGCGCTCCGATCGGTCTGGCCATCGAAACCGGGCGGCCGCTTTCCTACGTCTTCACCCGGGCAACGGCCACTCCGGCCGATCCGGTGTCGCTCGCCGAGCGCCTTCTGCCATGAGACAAGCGGCGAACGCCCGCGCGATCGCCGCCGCAGGTGAGTCATGAGCAAGAAGGACAAGGGCGACAAGGGCGACGAGAAGCCCAAGAAGCAAAAAGGCAAGAAGGGCAAGGGCAAGGGCGAAGCCGACGGCGACGCGTCCACCGGTGCCGTCATGAGCGTCAGCGCCCATCCCATCGCCAGCTACCAGGTACGCCGGATTCGCGGTTGGGCGGGAATGATCGGCTTTCTCGCCGTCCTGGTGCTCTCGATCCAAGCCGGCGTGCCGCACTTTGAAGCCGGGTTGCGCGCCTTGGGCGGGGGAATCCTCATCCACTTGGGCGCATGGGCCTTCGCCGTCATGATCTGGAAGCGGCTAGTGGTCGCCGAACTCGAGGCTCACCACCGCGCAATGCAATCCGAGGCGACTGACTGATGGAGCGGATCGAACCCATCAAGCGCCGAACTCCGGGCGAGACGATGGAAATCTATCGCGCGATGGCCGTCGAGCGCCGGACCGAGGAAGAGCGCCGCCGCGAGTTGCGCGAACGTGCGCATGCCAGGCAAGCCCGGGAGCGCGCGCAAGCCAAGAGCAGTCGTGGGGTTTCGCCGGGCTCGGCAGGACACGCGGCGGATGCCGCCCCGGCGCCTGGGCGCCTCGACGTCCGCGGCTGAGTTCCGATCAGCCTTTCGGCTCTTCGAAAAAACTTCCTCAAGACCAGTTCGCATCAGTCGATGACTCTGGCTAAGGCGGCGACACGGAGTTTCCGCCGGCCCCGAACACCACACAAGTCAACAAGGAGAGTTGATCATGGGCCTTCGTATCCAAAACAATGTTGAGGCGTTTAACGCTCACCGTCAGCTCCAGGGCACGTCCGCCAAGGCGGCCAAGGCCATGGAGAAGCTGTCGTCAGGTTTCCGCGTCAACCGCGCGGCTGACGATGCGGCGGGTCTCGCCATCTCCGAGAAGATGCGTTCCCAGATCGGCGGCTTGGCTCAGGCCCAGCGCAATGGTCAAGACGCTGTCTCTCTCGTCCAGACCGGTGAAGGCGCGCTCAACGAGGTTCACTCGATGCTCCAGCGCGTGCGTGACCTGAAGGTCCAGCACGACAATGGAACCCTGTCCACCGACGACAAGGCCGCAATCAACAAGGAGTTCGTGGCTCTGAAGACGGAAATCTCCGCGATCCGTGACAACACGGAGTTCAACGACATCAAGCTCCTGCAGGGCGACACGGACGGTGCCGGAGCAGGTACCGCTGCCGACGTCACCTTCCAGGTTGGTCCGAACGGCGATGCCGCTGACAAGATCAGCATCACCACCAAGGACCTGACCGGCACGGCCGGCGTGGGCGCGATCATGAAGACGGCCGGCACCACCCCCACTGACATCGTCGACCTCAAGGACGTCACCCTCGACAACGTCGACACCGCGATCAACAACGTGTCGACGATTCGTTCGGAGTTCGGTGCGGTCCAAAACCGCCTCGAGCACCGGATGAACAACCTCGCGACCTACCAGGAAAACCTGGTCTCGTCCGAGAGCCGTATCCGCGACGTGGACATGGCCGCCGAAATGGTCAACTTCACCAAGCTGGGCATCCTGCAGCAGGCCGGCACGAGCATGCTCTCGCAGGCCAACCAGAGCCCGCAGGGCGTTCTGTCGCTCCTGCGCTAGCTCGCAGTAATCCTGAAGTCAGGGATCGCAACGACGGGCGGCCTTCGGGCCGCCCGTCAGCGTTTAACGCGCACTTCTCAAGCAGGCTGGTGAAAGTGCCGATGCCGTAGACGTGACCAAGGAACGGCCGTGAGCATTCCGACCGTCCTCGCGCGCGTCGCCGAGCTGGAGC
>JADDQZ010000028.1:0-9430 GCA_016781085.1 Actinomycetota bacterium | reverse complement strand
GGCCGGGGTCCCGGGCGCACCTGGACTGTTCGGCCCTGGAACTGCGGCTCCGGCCGCCGCCCCGACCGGCCCCGGCACTCCTGCCGGCCAGGCGATCGTCAACCTCGTCAGCAAGGAAGTCGGCGTCACGGAGCAACCGCCGGGTTCAAACAACGCGCCGCGCATTGCGCAGTACCGTCAAGCCACCGTCGGCTCCGGTGTGGGTCCGTGGTGCGCCTACTTCACTTCTTGGGCAGCTCGCGAAGCCGGCGTCCCGATCGGCGACTCGGGCCAGGGCTACGGCTTGGTGTCCGACGTCTGGGCGTGGGGTAAGCGGACCGGCAAAGCGATCCAGAACGCAGCAGGCGTGCGGCCCCAGCCGGGCGACATGATCGTCTGGGACGGCCACATCGGCTTCGTCGAGTCGGTCGGCGCCGACGGCTCCGTCAACACCATCGAAGGCAATTCGTCCAACATGGTGGCGCGGCGCCGTCACGGCGCCGACGGGGACGGCGCGCTGGGCTACGTACGCCTCGGCTGACGTCGGTTCACCCGCCCGCTGACGCGGGTAGCTCCCAAGGCATGGAGCACAACGACGCAAGACCGGGAAGCCAGGACGACATCAGCCAGCTTGAGCAGCGCGCTGACGCGCTCGGGAAGCACATCGAGCAGGCGCGTGAAGCCAACGAGGACGCGCAACCGGCGTCTGACCTGCCGGTTGGAGTTGGCGACTTCAACGACGACTCTTCCGATGGTCCGGGCGGTGAAGGCGTGACGCCTGAAACCAACTACACGACGCGCGGCGACTAAGGCGGGCCCGGTCTGCGCATGAACCCCGATCCCGAGACCGAGGAACTGCGTCTGGCGCAGATCTCGCGGTTACGGTCGGAGCGCGAACAAGCGGAGCAGTCCGGCGACGAATCGGAGCGTAAGCAACACGACCGGCGCGCGGAACGCGCCGGCTATCTCGCCGAAAAGCTGCAAGACCGCGCGGTGAGCGAACGGGGGCGGTCTTAGGCGGCGACCAGGCCCCCTGCGTCGCCGAGGAGGCCCAGCGATGGCAATTCCAGGCGCCCGTCATGTCCTGTCACCGTGCCGATGCGAGCGCTGCCCGGATGGCGCCGCCGAAGGAAGGTCAACGCTGTCATCTCGCAGTCGGGAGGCACGACCACGACGAATCCGCAGCCCATGTTGAAGACCTCGTACATCTGCGCCGGGGGAACCGACGCGCATTCGGCAATCAGCTCGAAGACGGGCGGCACGGGCAGGGGCGCGTCGAGCAACCAGCCGCCCTCCCCGTGCAAGCGCAACAGGTTCGCGACCCCGCCCCCGGTGATGTGGGCCATCCCGTGGATCGGGATTCCCGCCGCCATCAAGTCCAGGGCGGCCCGCACGTAGATCACCGTCGGCTCGAGCAGCACGTCGGCGACGCTCTGGCCGCCGAGGGCGTCCGGGCGGTCGTCGAGGGAAAAGCCGCCGTCCTGTTGCAGCGCGCGGCGGGCGAGGGTGTAGCCGTTGGAGTGGATGCCCGACGACGGCAATCCGAGCACGACATCGCCGGGGCGGCGCTTCTCACCGGTGACGATGGCGTCGAGCGCCACAGTGCCGAAGCAGGCGGCGGTCAAGTCGAAGCCGTTCGGCGAAGGGTGCCCGCGAATCAATTCGGGCAGGACGGCGACTTCGCCCCCGGGGATCTCGACGCCCGCCTGTTCGGCGCCCTTCTTCAAGCCCTGGCCGATCTGCTCGAGGACGCCCGGGTCAGCTTGTTCGACGGCGATGTAGTCGAGCACCGCGATCGGCTCGGCCCCGACGCAGATGACGTCGTTGACGTTCATCGCGATGCAGTCGATGCCGACCGTGTCGTAGCGCCCGGCCTGCTCGGCGACGATGAGCTTCGAGCCGACGCCGTCCGTTCCGACCGCGATGCCGAGATTCGGCGCGACCTGGAGGACCGCCGCGTAGTGACCGGACGCCAGCACGGAGCGCGACGCCCGTCCGATGTCGATCGTCTTGAGTACGCCGACGAGCGCGGAAACGGCGCGGTCGGCGAGCGGGACGTCGACTCCGGCTTCGGCGTAGGCGTCGCTCACGGCTTTCGATTGTGCCGCACCGCGACGATGGACGCCGCGAGCCCCAGTCGCCACAGCGCCCATGGCCACAACGGCCGGCGTCGCTCGATGCCGAGTGCCTGGACGCCGAGCACCGTGGAACCGAACGCCCCTCCGGCAGCTCCTGAGAGGACTCCGCCGCGCTCGCGCCAGTCTCCGCTGGACAGCAGCCGCACGGCCTTGAGCCCGCTTGCGCCAAGGAGGACCGGAAGTCCTACCTCCCACGACAGGCGCGAAGCCGCCGCGCGGTCGAATCTCCGGGCGCGAGCGGCGGCAAGCGTCGCGCCGTTGCGCGAGATGCCGGGTACGAGTGCGCACGCCTGGGCGATACCGAGCCAGGCTCCGTCCTGCCACGTCGCGCCCGCCCCCGAGCGCTGCGGCGGCTTGAAGTCGGCAGCGACGAGGGCGACGGCTCCAATCGTCAGGCCGGCGGCGAGCGAGCGAGCGCCCCGGACGTGCTCCTCGATCCGTCGCTCAAAGGCCAATCCCCCTACCGCAGGCGGGACGAGCGCTGCCGCCATCATCCCCCTGTGTCCTTGCCAGCCGCAAAGCCACCGCTCGCGCTGGCGCCCGAGCAACAGCAGGAGGCCGGCAGCCGTCCCGGCGTGCAGGGCGACTTCGAGTTCCTTGCGCTCGGCGCCGCTCCACTGCGCCACTTGGAAGCCGAGCAACGCGGGCAGCGCCTCGACGTGAGCCGAAGACGACACGGGCAGCAATTCCAGCGGGCCGTGCGCGAGTCCGAGAGCGAAGCCCTCCAGGACCTCGCGTCGCCCGCGCGGCGTGGTAATCGTTACGCGCGGCACGGTGGGAGCCTAGAGCGCACAACTGCTGCAACGCCGGTCGGTGCTTGCGCCTTTGAGTCAGGCCGCCGCGCGAGCCAGGGCCACGCCGGCGGCCATCAGCACCGCAAGCAAGACGGCGCGCCGTTGCTGGCGGGGTTGCATCCGGCCGGCGATGCGTCTTCCAAGAACCTGCCCGGCAGCCGCCGGCACCATGAGCGCGCCGGCCAACGTCAAGCCGGACCACTCCCCGGTCAGTATCAGCGAGGCGCACACCGCGATGGCCCCCACGATGAGAAAGCTTGCTCCCAGTCCGTCGCGAAGTTCTTCTTCGCGTAGTCCTGCGGCCATGAGGATCATTCCGAGAATCGGACCGAAGATCCCCGTGAGCGCCGCCGACGCGCCCGTCGCTACGCCGGCGACCGCCATTGCTGCCGGAGGCAGCGTGATGCTTCGCGAGGGCGTCAGGATGAGTGCGATGGCGCTGACGACGAGCGCCACCGCGACGACCACGCTAAGCGTCGTGGCGTCCAGTTCGCCCGCGAGCAGCGCGCCGGCCAAGCAGCCCGGCGCGGCACCAATCCACAGGACGCGCAACCGCCGTACCGAGATGCGGGGGTGTCGCCTCTCGGCCACCAGTTGGAGCAAGTTGACGCCCATGCCGACGAGTAGCGCGCAGACCACCGCCACCGCGGGCTCGTATTGCACGAGGAGCACAGGGACGAGCAGGGGGCCCGAGCCGAAGCCGAGCGCCGAGTGGACAGCTCCGGCCAGCAGCGTCACGCCGCTTATGGCGACCAGCCACACAATCGTCTCCGCGGTCACTCGAGGAGTACGGATACCAGGCGGCTACGGCTCTCGAACATCGCGACCTCATTTCAACCCGGGCATGGATCTATGAACCGGAGGTCCAGGTCATCCGTACAACCCGGCGTGGCCGAGGCCGTCACTTCTGGCCCGAAGCGGGCACCGTCCTTGGGCTCTGACGCAGCCGCTGTCCCGGCCGGCAGCTCGGATCGAGCCAGCCGCGGGCCGTCGTGGGTCAAGAGCGCTGTCCGTGAGACGCGGTTGCCGATCGCCGTCATGGCGTTGTGTCCCGCGGTCGCTTTGCTCGGTCGCGCGGACGCGGCGACCGCGTTCGCGAACGCCGATCAGGTCATCGCCGCCGAGCGCCGACTCGGCGTCTTCGCCGAACCCGCGTTTCACCAGCTCGTGGCCGGCAACGAGACGCTGCTGGCGATCATGTCGGCGGTGTATCTCAGCGCCCACGGCCCGGTGACCATCGGCGCGCTGATCTGGGTCGCCCTGCGGCGTCCGCAGGCCTGGCCGCTGCTGCGCCGCTCCTTTCTCGCCACGCAGGTCCTGATCGTGTGCGGCTACCTGCTGTTTCCGTGCGCGCCGCCGCGACTTCTGCCTTCCTCGGCCTTCAGCGATACGACGGCCGATGTCTGGGGAGAGGGAATGGCGGCGGCAAGCGAGCTTCTGCAGAGCCCCTATGCCGCGGTTCCGAGCGGCCATGTCGCTTTCGCCCTGATCGCGGGCGGCTCCATCGCCTTGCTCGCGCGCCAGCCGCTGGTGCGCATCCTCGGCGTGCTTTGGCCCGTCGTGACCGTCTTGATCGTCGTGGCAACGGCCAACCACTTCTTCTTCGACGCCTTCGCCGCTGCACTGGTAACCGCGCTCGGATTCGCCTTGGCGTATGTGTCGATGCCTTGTCGCTTCGGTCATCTTGAGATGAGCGGCGCCAGGTAGTACCTGGCCGGCGGTCCCCGACGCCCGCCATCGTCGTCTACACGCTGGTCGCTTCTGTCCTTGCCTTGCCGTTGTTGCGGCGGCTCGTGCGTCGTGAGCGAAAAGATCAGGAGCTCGTGCCGCCGTCGCTGTAGGCTCGCGCTTTCACCGGCTCACCGGGACGCGGAAGCATCGGTGCTGACGGTCGCAAGTTCGCGCAACCAGCGGTTGGGGGACATGGCGGCGGGAACGATCGTGGTTCGGGAGCGCACCGGTGGCCGCACACCGCGCGGTCAGCATAAGCCAGGCGCGTCTTTCGCTTCTGCCGGAGTTGCGGGTGCTGCCCTCCGAATCGAGGGCTGGGATGTGAGCGCAATATCGGCGACAGATGTCGCGACGGTACGTCGCTTCCTTGAGCGGCGTGAGGACTTCACCCCGGACGCCCGCTCGAACCTCGCCGCCGACCTCGCGCTGCGCTTGCGTCCGCGGGTTGCCGGCGCGCCGGCAGAAGTCCCGGCTGAAGAATCCTGGAGGAGATTTCGGCCGCGAAGGCCTCGCGGGCCTAGCGGTTACAGCGTTGAAGCCGGCGCCGGCCGGCGGCGCCGCCAGAGCCACACCGCGGTCGCCACCACGGCCAGCACCGCGACCACTTTCATCACGCTCGAGAGCTCTCCGACGAGCGCGGCAACCTGTTCCCAGTGCGCGCCGAGCTGATACCCCGCGCCAACCAGCAACAAGTTCCACAGCAGGCTGCCGATCGCCGTCAACACGGTGAAGCGCAACACGCTCATCTCGAGCACACCGGCGGGAACCGATACGACGCTGCGGATCAGCGGCACCATGCGCGAGAACAGCACGACCCAGTCCCCCCAGCGATCGAACCACCGTTCGGCGCGCTCCATGTCGCGATGGGTGATCCGCAAGACGCGGCCGTAGCGATCGATGATGGGGCGGCCGCCGTAACGGCCGAGCGCATAGAGGATGAGCGCGCCGATCAGCGACCCCAGCGTGGCGGCGGCGACGGTTCCCATGAAGGTGAGCGACCCTTGGGAGACCTCGTAGCCGGCGAGCGGCAGCACGACTTCCGAGGGAATCGGTGGAAACAGGTTTTCCGCCACCATCGCGGCGAGGATGCCGAGATAGCCGGCGGTTGTCACCGCGTCGCGCGCGAATTGGGTGAGGGAGTCGAGCATGTGGCTTCCGGGGCGCCCGCCAACGCGATCGCGGCGGGTCGAATCAAGTCGCTCGCCGAAGAGCGAGACGACACGAGCGGGATGCAAACCCAATGCGCGGCGCCGTGAGCGGCCCGCGAATCCGGTTTCGCAGTGGCGTGAGGGTATCGTTTCGCGACTTCATGCCTGTACCTCTCTTCGACACCAAGACCCCACTGGAGCCGCTGCACGCCGAGCTGCGCGCGGCGATCGACAGCGTGCTCACAAGCGGCGCCTTCGTCCTCGGCCCCGAAGTCGAAGCCTTCGAACGGGAGTTCGCCGCTTACCTCGGCGCGGGCCACGCCGTCGGCGTCGCCAACGGCACCGAAGCCATCACCATTGCGCTCAAGGCGCTCGGCGTCGGCCCTGGCGATGAGGTGATCGTGCCGTCTTTCACCTTCTACGCCTCCGCGGAAGCGATTCCGCCAACCGGTGCCACACCGGTCTTCTGCGACGTCGATCCCGACACGTTCTGCGTGACGCCGGACACGGTGCGCGCGGTGATGACGCCGCGCACCAAGGCGATCATCGCCGTCCACTTGTTCGGCAATGTGGCGCCCGTGAAGGAGATCGAGGCGCTCGGCGTGCCGGTGCTCGAAGACGCTGCCCAGGCCGCCGGCTCGCGCTCTGAGCAAGGCCGCCCCGGCGCGCTCGGCACCATCGCCACCTTTTCGTTCTTTCCGTCGAAGAACCTCGGCGCCATGGGTGATGGCGGCGCGGTGACGACCAACGACGCCGAGCTCGCCGCCAAGGTGCAGATGCTGCGCTTCCACGGCTCGCACGACAAGGTGACATTCGACTTGGTAGGGCATAATTCGCGCTTGGACGAGATGCAAGCCGCCCTGCTGCGCGTACAGCTTCCGCTGCTCGACGATTGGAGCGAAGGGCGCCGCGCTGCTGCCGGCTATTACGCCGAAGCGGGGCTCGGGGAGCTCGTCACGCTGCCGAACGCCGCTCCCGGCGCGGAACCTGCCTGGCACCTCTACGTCATCCTGCACGACCGCGTCGACGACGTCGCGGCGGCGCTCGGCCAAGCCCGAATCGGCTCGAAGGTGTACTACCGCGTGCCCGCGCACCAGCAGCCGGCGATGCGCGAGTGGGGCGACAGCGCCGAGCTGCCGGTGACCGCCAAGCTCGCGCAAACGCATCTGGCCATTCCGCTCAGTCCGGTTCTCTCACGCGAGCAGGCGGCGGAAGTCGTCGGCGCGATTCGCTCGACCCTTTCGTAGAACTGTCCAGCGCGCGCCCGGGCTTCTTCGAACCGGCGCCCTGGACGCTTGATGCCGACGCCGGCGCAGCGCTGTCGGACGCCTGCGTGCACGTCCAGACCGCAAGCGCGGGTGCGTCCTGACCAAAGCTGTCGTGGACGCCAATAGAATCCTCTTGATGCGCCGCCGGACCGGTCCATTGGCCCTGCCCGTACATCGGCATTCGCTGCCTCAGATGGCGATCGACGTCGCGTTGGCGACGCTCGCCTACTACCTCGCCTACCAACTGCGCTTCGACGGCACTGGCGGCATCCCGCCGCACTACCTGGACCTGCTCGAGCGGACGCTGCCGTTTGTGGTCCTCGGCAACCTGGTCATCTTCACGTTGTCGGGGCTCTACCGGCACTGGATGCGCTACCTCTCCCAGCGCGACTACGTGAAGGTCACGCAAGCCGTGCTGCTCGCGGTCCTCGGGCTTGTCTTGTACGTGACGCTGGTCAAGCCGGCTCAAATCGAGTTCCCCACCCGGCGCGTGGCCGTCACGCCGCCCGCGAGCGTCGTCGTCCTCTACGGCCTGCTCACGCTGGCGTTCCTGTCGGCCGTGCGTGCGGTGATGCACGCGACGTACGAGCGGCCGTTGCGCGCCTACAAGCCGCCACGCAACGCCCGTTCGGTGTTGATCGTCGGCGCGGGAGAGGGCGGCCGCCTGCTGTTGCGCGAGATGATTCGCAATCCCCAGCTCTGCTACCGGCCGATCGGCTTCATCGACGACGACCCGCGCAAGCAGGGCATAGACGTCGAGCGCGGGGTCAGGGTGCTCGGTACGACTGGAGACCTTCCGCGCGTCATCGAGGACTACGAGCCCGATGAGGTGATGGTTGCGATCCCTTCGGCTCCGGGGACCCTGCGTGCCCAAGTCGTCAGCGCCTGCCGGGAGCGGGGGGTTGCTGTGCGTACGATGCCGACGGTCTTCGAGCTGCTGATGGGCGGCGGCAAGCTCGTGCGTCAGGTGCGCGAAGTGCAAGTCGAAGACGTTCTCGGCCGCGAGCCGGTGCGCATGGAGCTCGATCGCGTCGGATCGTACCTCGCCGGGCGCCGCGTACTGGTCACCGGCGCGGGCGGGTCGATCGGCTCGGAGCTCTGCCGCCAGATCGCCCGGCTCGAGCCCGCGCAGCTGATCCTGCTCGATCACGCCGAAGACAACTTGTTCGAAATCGAGCGCGAGCTGCGTGAAGATCGCCATGTCCTCAACGCCACCGCCGTGCTCGCCGACTGTAAGGAAGAAGAGCGCATCCGCGACGTCTTCGCCCAGTATCGGCCCGAAGTCGTTTTCCACGCCGCCGCGTACAAGCACGTGGGCCTGATGGAAAGCAATCCCGTTGAGGCGGTGCGCAACAACGCCATCGCCACGCGCGTCATGGCCCGGGTCGCGGGCGACAGCGGCAGCACTCACTTCGTCAACGTCTCCACGGACAAAGCCGTCGCTCCCGCCACGGTCATGGGAGCCTCCAAGGCCTTGTCAGAGTGGGCGGTCGAAGCCGCCGGTGCCCACCACCCGCAGACTCGTTACTGCGCGGTGCGCTTCGGCAACGTGCTCGGTTCCTCCGGCTCCGTGGTGCCGATCTTCCGCCGCCAGATCGCGGCGGGCGGACCGGTCACCGTGACCGATCCCAAGATGACTCGTTTCTTCATGACGATTCCAGAAGCGGTGCAACTGATCATTCGCGCCGGATCGATGACTGAAGGCGGAGAAGTCTTCGTCCTTGAAATGGGGGAGCCGGTGCGCATCATCGATCTCGCCGAGCAGATGATCCGCTTGTCGGGCCTGACTCCCGGCGAAGACATCGCGATAGAGATCGTCGGCTCGCGCCCCGGCGAAAAGCTCGACGAATTGCTGTTCAACCCCTGGGAGCGGGCGCTTGCGACCCCGGCACAGAGGATCCTCAAGGCGCAACGACCTCCGATCGATCCGGCTTGGGTTGACGACACCTTCGAGCAGATCGGGATGCTCGTCGAAGACGGCGACGCCCGTTCGCTGGCCGCGAAGGTCTCCGAGCTTGCGCTTGACCGCGCCGCTCCACCCACGCTTGCCGGGGACCGCACCGCTTAGACTCCCCCGCGCTCAATGGTCTGGATCATCGCCCAAGCGGTGCCCGCGCAGGTTGAGAGGATTGGCGGTTACCTAGGAATCGCTGCCTTCTTCGGCTTGGCTCTGCTGTCTGTTCTCTACTTCGCCCAAGCGCGCGAAGTCAAGCGGCTGCGCGACTGGGCCGGACGCGCGCCCGAACGCGCCCGCGAGTGGGAGGAGCACGTCGCCGAGCAGGCCAATGAGCGGCTGGCGCAAGAGGACGAAGCACGCGTTTCAGGCCCAGGAACGGGAGCCGCCGCCGGGGCCCCGGCGGCCGCCGCGGCGG
>JADDQZ010000002.1:4916-21112 GCA_016781085.1 Actinomycetota bacterium | reverse complement strand
TGCGACTCGGCGGGCTCGAGCTCGCGGCGCTCTGCGGCGCGGTGCTGGAGGCGGCTCGCATCCGCATTCCCGTCGTGCTCGACGGCTACGCCGTCGGCGCCGCCGCGTTGGCGGCGACACAGTTGGATCCGCTGGCGGGCGAAATCCTCTTGGCCGGCCACCGCTCGGCCGAGCTGGGCCACGACGTCGTCCTCAGGGAGCTGGGGCTGGAACCCATGCTCGATCTGCGGCTGCGGCTCGGAGAGGCGTCCGGTGCGCTGCTGGCCATCTCTGTCCTGGAGGACGCCGCCGCGCTGCACCGCGACATGGCGACGTTCGCCGAAGCAGACGTCTCCCCTCCACACTGACAGTGAGAACAGTCCTGCGACGCGCGGTCGATGGCGCCGCGGCAGCGGTCTCCTTCCTCACCATCGTGCCGGTGCGCGCGAGCGGCGCGCACGGCGGAGTGCCGACCGCGGCCGGTTGGTTTCCTGTCGTGGGCGCCCTCATAGGCGCCGCGGGCGCTGCGACGTACGCCGTCACCGAGCCTGCACTGGGAGCGTCTGTGGCCGCTGTCCTCGCGATCGCGACGATGGCCGTGCTCACCGGTGGGCTGCACCACGACGGTCTCGCCGATTGCGCCGATGCCGTCGGTGCCCGAGGCGGTGGCGCCGAGCGCCGGCTCGAGGTCATGCGAGATCCGACGGTGGGGACGTTCGGCGCCCTCGCGCTTGTGCTTTGGACGATGCTCATGGCCAGCTCGCTGGCTCAGCTGCAGGCTCAAGATGCGGCGCGGGCGCTGATCACGGCGGCCACCGTCGGGCGGTGGGCGGCCCTGGTGCACGGCTGGTCGTCCGCGCCGGCGCGAGCGAACGGTCTCGGGGCGGCTTTCATGCCATCGACGCGGACTGTCCTGACAGGGGGAATGATCACCGCGGGAGTGGCGCTTGCGGCGGACGCCAGAAGCGCTGCCTACGTCGTCGCGACCGGGGCCCTCGTCGCCGCGGCCGCCAGCGCGGCGGCCCGGCGGACGCTTTCCGGCCGGACAGGTGACACTCTCGGCGCCACCGTCGTCAGCGCCGAGCTGGTCGCGGTCCTCGTCGTCGTTGCGACGGCGCGGTAGGCCCGCCGGGCCCGGCAATCGGGCTGCGCGCTCCTAGTTGATGTGAGGCCTTCGAGGGGCTGCCCGCTTCACGGGTCCGCGCCCTTGCCACAACGCGCCATGGGCGGCCCTCGACGGCTGGTTGATCTTTGCCGCAGCCAGGTGGCGTCGTAGGCGCTGCGGTCGACATATGAGTAAGCAGATGACCCGGCTGTGGTCCGGGGACAGGTTTTCGAACCCGCGCACGGGTCTAATCCAAAAGGAAAGTGCAAATGATGAAGTTCAAGTCGACGGCGGCCGTGACGGCCGTTCTGGCGCTCTCGGCGTCGCCGGCATTCGCTGTTGAGCGTCCTGCTGCACCGACCGGGGGTAGCAACGTCACCTCGGAGACCCAGCAGGCCGGTACGGAGTCACGGCCGGCCGAGACACCAACGGCCGGTACGGAGTCACGGCCCGCCGAGACACCCACGGCCGGTACGGAGTCACGGCCCGCCGAGACACCGACGGCCGAGAACAATCGCGGTACCGCGCGCAAGCTCGCGGCGCCGGGTCGCTACTGCAAGGACGCGTCCAAGAAGCGCGTCCAGGGTGAGAAGCACAGCGCGTTCAGCGTCTGCGTGAAGGCGCAGTCGCGGCTGCGTGGCGGCAAGGCGGATTCGCCTCGCGAGGCGTGCAAGGGCGCGTCTAAGAAGCGCGTCAAGGGCGAGAAGGGCACTGCGTTCTCGTCTTGCGTGAAGGCGGCCGCGAAGTTGCTCAAGGACCAGAAGGCCCAGCAGGAGCAGACCGGGCAGGAGCAGACTCAGGACGACACGACGACGACCCAGTCGCAGGCCTGATCCTCGGACGTTGTCGGCGGCCCGGAACCGCAAGCGAGTTCCGGGCCGTCCACCACGTTGCGAATCAGCTCCCTGCCCTGTTGCAAGCGCAGCTCCGCTCCGACGGCCGCCCCGGCGGGTCGGCTTAACCGCTCCAATCAGAGGCCGTGGCCAACGGCGTTTCTCATCGCGGCACGTACCGGAACAGGAATCGTCGCCGGACCATCAGACAAAGCAACGCAAGGCACGCAACCTGTACCGCTGTGTTGCCGACCACCCCGATCCCGTCTTCGGCTAGGGCGGGAATGCTGGCGACGGCCAGACAGACGAACACCTGCATGATGAACACGTAGAACGAGTTGCGTCCAAGCGGGATGAGAACCGGGCCGAGTGTCCGAGTCGCGCTTGCCTCGAATCGCCTCAGGAGTAGGTACGCCGCGGCGGTGAACGACACCATGCTGAGCAGGCGCGCGGGGTCCAGCGTCGACTTGTTGAAGTGCGCTCGATCCCACGCCGTCCAGTCGCCGGGCCCGAAGCCGATCAACGCGTCGAGCCCTAGCGGGTCCAGGCCGATCTCGTGGAGACGCAGATAAGCCGCTACGAGTGCCACCGAGATCACCGAAGTGACGACTATGGAAAGCGCGGCATGCACCGCTCGCTCTACCCGAGGGCGATGCCAGCCGAGCACCATGCCCGGCACGAACAAGACTTGCCAGATCAAAAGCGGGAACGGGCGCTCGGACATGCTTGGGAGGACTTCGAGCATCGTGAACCGGCCCACCAGGTATAAGCCGACGCTCGATACGAGCACGGCGAGCCACGCGCCGCGGTCGAGCGCCCACAGGACCACGGGTGCGAGCGCCAGCGCGGCGACGAAGAAGCCGAGAACGTCGAACTGCCACGGGCCGACGGCGAGTGTTGCCACCGCCAGCGCCGTTCCCGCCACGCCGTCAACCTCGTACAAGTTGATCCCACTTCCCGGCGCTACGGTCAGCGCGTCGGTTGCGAGGCCCGGGACGTAACGCAGCGCGCCCACGACGACGACGACGACGACCGACGCGACATAGAGCTTGCAAGACCGGCGTAGGAGCAAGGCTGTCGCTGTGCGCGGCCCGTGTTTCTCCCAGCGTTCGCGAAACACGATCCCGCAAACGACGCCGGAAAGCAGGACGAGCGCTTCCGCGGCCGAGAGGAACGGTGCGGTGACGTACTCGAGCGCCGAGTCCAGATGCACGTGGTTGACCACGAGGATCACCATCGAAAGCCCCCGCAACAGGTCGAGCGCGACATCGCGCGCGACACGTGGCCGTTCAGTAGACCCCCCTGCGCCAGCCGCCGATACGGCAAGCTCGCACTCTCCGGCGGAAACGGTCGTGGTGCTGAGGGTCGCTGAAGCCATGGCGGCGCGCGACCATACCGAATCCCGAGCGCCGAGGTCGGGAAAAGTTAGGGTCCCCTAACGTGGCCTGCAAGGGCGCGTGTCAGCCCGTGAGCGGCACGGGGACGGACTGCCGACTGGGTCGGAGGGCGCCGCTCAGCTCGGGACCAGCACCGCCGGCACCCGCTGCCCGTAGACGAGCGCCGCCATCTCGACGTCGCAAGCGTCAACAGCGTGCACACCCAACCGCTGCGCGAGACGTCTGACCATCCGGTGTGGACCCTGGCGGGACGAGTTCGGCAGGGCGAGCGCGACGATGCGCGCGAATTCGGCCCGCATTCCGGTTTCGTGCACCTCTACCCGTCCCCACACCACGACAGCTCCGCCGACACGCGTCAATTCGTGACGACGCCGAGGAAGGTGCGGCGCAAAGAGGGCGTAGATCCCGCACACGCAGTTTCGGTCGGGAGCGGGACCGTCGTGCTCTTCGGCATGCCGCCATAGGCCACCGGCGCGGTGACAGCGCGCCAGGCACTCGGCCTGCATCGGCTGGTCGTCCCAGACGGTCCGAGCGAGCGGGGAGTAGATCTCGTCGCCGACGATGACCCACTCTCGGAAACCGACAATCGGCTCGACGAGGTCGGGGGCGATCACGGTGCTCACGCTCGCGTCGCGGCCAGCGCCTGATTCATGGCGGCGCGTCTTCACGGTCCAAGGCGGTGGCGACGAGGGCATCGCGGGTGAGCTGTGATGGTAGTGCGAATCACACCCATACCGGTGCGCTCGCAGCAGACCCCAGAGCCGCCGCCTACCTCGGTTGTGCGGCCGCAGCGCATCCCGCCGTGACGGGGGACAGCAACCTTGGGCAGCGGCATCCGGGACTGCTGCCGCGTAACCGCCCGCTTGAGGACTACGGCAGGATCGGCGGGAACGGCGCGGGAGGGGGAGACTGTGCCCCGGCGTCGCCCAGCGGTCCGAGGTCCACCACCAGAATTGTGTGGCGAGCAGAGACGGCGAGAAATTCGTGTTGTTCTTCGGGGCCTCCGCCGATCGGCCGAACGCGCGCGTTGGTCAGCGCGATGAAGTTGTCGCCGTGGGCGTTGAAGAAGTCCTTGATCCGCGAGCGGTAACCCTCCGTCGGTAATTGCAGCGTCCCTTCGATGCGGTGCTGCTCCGTGTCGAGGCGTAGGCGCTGCAAGCGGTCGGGCATGTCGGCATCGTGTATCGGCAGCTGGCGTGAGCCGCTGTAGGGTCCGTTCCGTGTTCGTGGACGTCGATGACTACCTGCGCCCGCATTTGGAGGCGCTGATGCGCGACGGGGCGCCTGATCAGCTCTTCGACGCGCACACGCATATCGGCGCCAACGATCCCGATGGCATGAAACAGAGTCCTGCGGAGCTACTGGCGGTGCTGCACGCGGCGCAGGCGCGCGGCGTGGTTTTTCCCATGCACGAGCCGGACGGCTATCCGCCGGCCAACGACGCGGTCTTGGCCGCCGTCGAAGCTTCCGGTGGGCGGCTCGTCGCCTTCTGCCGGGTCGATCCCCGTGCCGATGCCGTAAGCGAGGCTCGCCGATGCATGGACGCCGGCGCACGTGGCATCAAGCTCCATCCGCGCGCCGAGAGCTTCGCCTTGTCAGAACCCGTGGTCCGCGAGCTCGTGGCGCTCGCGCATGATCGCTCGGCGCCTGTCTTGATCCACGCCGGCCGCGGTATACCGGCGCTGGGCCGCGACACGGTGGAGCTGAGCGCGGAATTTCCCCGCGCCCGCCTGATCCTGGCGCACGGCGCGATCTCGGACTTGGCGTGGCTGTGGGCCGAGTTGCGGGCCCATCCCAACGTCTTCGTCGACACCTCGTGGTGGCATCCGAGCGATCTTCTGGCCCTGTTCGCCTTGGCTCCGCCGGGTCAGATCCTGTGGGCCAGCGATTCGCCCTACGGCGATCCGCTCTTCGCCGCCATCATCGGGTTGCGCTGCGCCCGGCAGGCCGGCCTTACGCCTGCTCAACTGACCGCCGTGATGGGTGGCCAGCTCGACCGCCTGCTTTCTGGCGAGGAGCCGCTTGATGTAGGCCCGGCTCCCGGTGTGATCGGACCAGGCCTGCACCCATTGCTCGAGCGCGTCGTCGTCCATGCCACCGGAGCGCTCCAGCGACAACTGGCTCAAGCGGATCCAACAGAGCCGCTGGAGTTGGCGCGGCTGGCATGCGCAGTCGGAGAGCAAGGCCCGCACGCCGTCCTGATGTCCGAAGTGCTGGAACTGCTGGACGCGTTCGATCGCCTGGTGCAGCCGCCCGTAGAGGGCCGGATGTTTCCTGACGCTTTGCGGCTCGTCGTCATCGCTTTGGTGCTGGCGCGCACTCCGGACGTCGGACTGCCGGAACGGCCCGATGCTCCCCGGCCTGTCCGCGCGGAGATCGACTAGCGCCCGGGATTCGGTTCGACGTCAGCGGCTTCGTCGGGCCGCAGGATTTGGCCGAACTCGGGGCAGGCCTCGTTGCGGCACTCGAAGCCGTGTTCCGGGCCGGCGAGCGCGGTGCTAGCCGGCTGGCCACAAGTCGGGCAAAGAGGAGGAGCTGACATGGAGAGGCCGTACCCGGCGACGCGCTCCTCTCAGTCTCAGTGGGCCTCGCCCACCTGTTCGAGGATGGTCAGCAGGGCGCCGACCACGCGGGCGTCGAATTGGCTGCCGGCGTTTGCGAGCATCTCGAGCCGAGCGTCGGCCGCGCTCATGGACCGGCGGTACGGCCGATCCGAGCGCATCGCATGGTAAGCGTCGACCGCCAACACGATGCGGGCGCCCAGCGGAATCGTCTCGCCTTCCAGACCGTCCGGGTAGCCGCGGCCGTCCCAGCGCTCATGGTCATGGCGAACGATCTGGCGGACCCCCGCGAACAGTGGCACGGGGGCAAGGATCTGCTCGCCGACTTCTGGATGCTGCCGGATGACCGCGAGCTCGGACTCATCCAGTGGCCCTGGCTTGTTGAGGATTGCGTCCGGAATCGCGATCTTGCCGATGTCGTGAAAGATCGCTCCGTAGCGGACGTCGCGCAGATCGTCGTCGCTTAGGCCAAGGCTTGCTCCGACGGCGACAGCGAGGTCCGCAATCGAGCGGGCGTGGTCGGCGGTGTAGTGATCCTTGGCCTCGAGTGCCGCCGCGAGGGCGGCTGCCGTGCCCAGATGCGTCTCGTCAAGCTGCTCGTAGAGCTTGGCGGTGTGCAACGCCGCACCGAGCTGATCGGCGACGGTCTGCACTATGCGGGCGTCGCTTTCGCCGAGCCGCGACGCGTTTTCGGAGTGCACGGCCAGCGCTCCCCACAGCTGCGCGCCGACATAGACGGGAACGGCGAGCTCGGCGCCGGGCTCGGATTCGTTGCGCTCACCGGACCGCGCGCGCGCCCGAGAGAAGAGGATGGTCTGCCGCTCACGCAGACACCGGTGCAAGGCTTCGGCGACCGCGGTCGGAAGCGCGACGCGCTCGTCCTGCGAACCCTGTCCGTCGCTTGCCTGCCCCGATCCGACGCTGCCCTTGGCGACGACTACGAGCTCGTCTCGGGGTCCCGAGCGGGCGAGGACGGACTCGTTGTAGCCGAGCGTGCCGCTGAGCTCGATGATCGCGATCTCCGCGATGGCGCGCTGATCGAGGTTGCGAGCGAGGCGAGTTCCCAGGCTGCCCGCGGATGCCAAACGGCGCAACTGCTGCTCGTCAGGCTCTGGCACTCGGTGTCGGATGAGGGAGTCTCCGCTACGGGAGGTGCCGCCTCGCGCGCGCTTGAGCTCAAGCAGCGCAGTGTCGGCTCGCTCGATCATGCTGCTGGGATCGTCATTGGGACGCCGCTGCGCCAGCCCGGCGCTCGCGCTGACGCGCGCCTTGCCCGGCAGCTCGACGCGCGCAACGGCGGCGAGCGCTCGATCCAGTACGCGTCGCGCCGTGTCCTCGTCGGTATTTGGAAGCAGCAGCGCGAACTCGTCGCCGCCGTAACGGGCTACTTTGTCGTAAGGGCGGACAGACTCGCGCAGGGCGTCGGCGACTCCGCGCAGCAGCGCGTCGCCCGCCAAGTGTCCGAAGGAGTCGTTGATCGTCTTGAACTCGTTGAGATCCATGAGGACGAGCGCGAGCGGGGTGCGATTGCGTTCGGCACGCGAAATCTCTTCGCGCAGCCGGTCCTGGAATGCGCCGTGATTCAAGCAACCGGTCAGCGAGTCAAGCGAAGCTTCGCGTCGGACGGCCGCGTGATCGACGGCGTTGCGCCACGCGATCGTTCCGAGCTCGGCAAAGGCGCTGAGCAGCTCCACGTCTTCGGGATCGATCCAGCGGTCACCGGTATAGCCGATGAGCGCGACGGCGGCCACCGCCCCGAACGGGCGAATCGGAGCAGCGGCTCCCGAAGACAAGGCCGGCAGCCCGGGCAGCTCCGCGGCAGGGCGAGCTTCGAACGGCTGGCGCAGCTGCGCTTCGCTCGTGAGCTCGACTTCGGCGCAAAGGCCACCGCTGGCAGCACAACTCGTCCCGTACGCCAGGGGAGGAACGTCAACGCCGGCGGCGATCTCCATCGCGCCGTCGTCACCGGCGACGTAGATCGCGACTACGTCCGGTTGAAACGTGCCGGCGATCTGGTCCGCCAAGGTCTGCAACACGGCTTCGCCCTCCAGCGAAGCGGAAAGCTCCCTGGCCGCGTGCGCCAACGCGCTCTGACGCAAGGCGTGCCGGTCACGCTCGGCGGCAAGCCAGGTTCTTTCCAGTGCGTGCCCCACGTTCGTGGTCACTGTCTCCAGCAGGGCCACTTCGGCCGGGTCGAACGCTTCGTCGTACAGCCGCGCGACGCCGATCACCACTTGTCGTCCCTTGTCGGCGGTCCACGGTGACAAGACGAGATGACGAGCCTGCAGGCCGAGCAGATTCGAGCCGGTGTGCAGTTCGGCCCGGGCGCTGCCGAGCGCTGCCCGGCAGCGGTCGTCCGTGCTCAGCGCCGAGGCTTGTTCCGCGGTTAAGCCGATCTGGCCGATCGTTTCGCGCTCGCCGTAGCTCGGCCGCGTCACGATCACGAACGCGATCTCGCCTTCGAGCGCCTCGCACAGCTCATTGACGGTGGCCATCGCGATCTCGGTCTCGTCGCGAGCGCAATTGACCAGCGCGATGATCTCCGCGCGGCGTGAGCTCTCGACAAGGCGGCGGATGATGGACGACGACGAGCTGGACTCGCCGCCTGCCTCATCCGAAAGCGACGACCACGACTGCATGGTTGCGATCTCCCTTCGCGCCCCGCGAGCGCCCCACTTCACCCCGCGTGTAGAGCCCCATCAGCGACGGCACCGTCCCAAAAGACGACAGCAATGCCTGCGCCTCCTCCCCCAAAGCGCCTCCTAGGGCATGCCGTCGGGCGGCACAGTCAAAGACGAGTACCGCTCGTGCATCGCCTTCCAGCGGTGCGAGTGCCGACTGCACCGCCGTCGCAGCGCTGTCGACGATCGTCTCCGTCGTCTGTTCGGTGAACCACACCGCCGCCGTGGGAGGGATCGGCGTGCTGCAAGCCAGGCCGCCTCCGGGTGCGCGTCCGTGGATGTGGCGCAGACGGAGCTGGCCGCGCAGCTCGGGCTGACCGAGCGGATGCAGCACGGCCAGGGCCTGGAACTCCTCGTCGGAGAGCTCCTCGCCACCGCGATTGAGTCCCTCCAGGTAGACCTCTTCCGCCGGCCGTCCGTCAAGCTCGCAAAGCGTCCGCCCGTTCGTCCTGGTCGCGATCGACAAGTGCGCCAATGGACGGCACCCCTGCCCGATCCCGATTCCAATCGGCTTCTCGGACCCGAGCGAGACGGCTACGACGGCGTCGTCGCAGCAGACGTCCCCGGCGAGCAACGAGACCGACTGGCCGTTGGCTCCGCCGCCGGCCAGCTGCACACCCGCCCCGACGACGGAATAAGCGCCGTCGATGGCGTCTGCCTGATCGCCGGAGCTCGCATCCAGGAACATCAAGAGCAGGCTGTGACCAGGGCGCGGGTCGGCGTGGCGCATCGCGCACTCGGCGGCGATGCGGCCGGCGGAGCGAAAATCGGACGACGCGTGCTGTGAGATCCCGACGCCGACGGAGAGCTCTTCCCCGAAGGCCATCGCCGTGCAGCCGGCGAGGCGAACGCCGTCCTCGGTCATCAGCCCGTCGCTCGTCATGCCCGCCAACGGGACGTCCGGAGCGGCGGCGCGCGCCTGGTCGACGATTTCCTGATGGGAGAAGGCCCCGTCGGGAAACAAGAGGAGCAAGGACGGCCGCTGCCCGCTCAGGCTCCCGACAGCTTGGGTGACCGATGACCACACTGCGTCAGGGCCGTCCGCCCACGCAGAAGCGGCGAGGTCGCCGGTCGTCGACTCGCCCGCCTGGCTTCGCGCGGTACACGTTTTCGCGTCCGTGCGAACTCGTGGCATGCGTTACAGAATTACCAGTTCAGGGGAAGTTCTAACCTTCCGCGGCTTCCCTGTCGCGGGACGTCCCGGCTTGCCTGTCGCGGGACGTCGCGTAATCCGGCCTGATTGGAAAGATGGCGGGCTTCACTCCCACCACACTCTTCCTTGGCCTCGCGCTTGCGCTGCCGGCACCCGCGGCGGCGGAAGACGCGCCCTTCGTGGATTGGACGTCACGGCTCGCGGCGCTCCCCGGCTCCTACGAACCATCAAGCAGCGACGATTGCGTCGCTGGCCGGGTGCAGTGTGTCGACGCGTCATCCGCGAGATGGAGAAGCGGTTCAAGCCACTCGTTGAGTCCTGCAGCCACGACGCCATCTTCGATCTCGCGTATCTGCGGACGACGCAGGAATACCGGCGCACGATCGAGGATCCGGACTTCTTCGAAGACGCGGAATTCGTCAACCACGAGGATGTCGTCTTCGCCGGCTACTGCTTCACCGCGTTCGACGACTGGCACAAGGGCGACGGGATCAACACGCCGCCGGCGTGGCGCATCGCCTTCCAAGCCGCGGCCAACCGCGAGATGCCCGCGAGCGGCAACCTCGCGGTCGGGGTCAACGCGCACATCCAGCGGGACCTGCCGTTCGTGCTTGCCGACATCGGGCTGGTCAAGCCGGACGGCTCGACGCGCAAGACCGATCACGATCGCGTCAACGTCTTCCTAAACCGTGTGACCGATGGCTTGATCGCCGAAATAGCGGCTCGTTTTGATCCCACGATCGACGACGACGACCTTCCGACGATGGTCGACGACGTCGTCACCTTCGAGGTGATCGCTTCTTGGCGTGAAATCGCCTGGCGCAACGCCGAGCGGCTCGTGAACGCCCCGACGCCAGAGGCGCGGGCGCTGGTCGCTGCAGACATCGAGGCCTATGCCGCCTCGCAAGCGCAGGCGCTGCGGGACTTGTCACGCTACCCGCAGGGGCGCAGCAGCGCGGAGCGAGACGCGTACTGCGACGCGCACAACGACTGAGTCCCGCGAGCGTCGACTCGTATGCGGCGGGGCGCGACCGTCTGGGGCGGGGCGCGACGGGACGGACTAGGCTCACTGGTCCGCTTTCGCTCCCTGCCCCCCGAGGACCATGGCTTCCGACAATTCGTTCGACGCTCGGGCAACGCTCGACGTCGCGGGACGCACGTACGAGTACTACCGTCTCGACGCGCTTCAAGCCCGCTATGACGTCGCGCGCCTGCCGTTCTCGCTGAAGATCCTGCTGGAGAATCTGCTCCGGCACGAGGACGGCGTCACCGTGCGTCGCGAAGACATCGACGCCCTCGCCCGCTGGGATGCCAAGGCTGATCCCTCCAAGGAGATCGCCTTCATGCCGGCGCGAGTCGTGCTGCAGGACTTGACCGGCGTTCCGGCCGTGGTCGACCTCGCGGCGATGCGCGATGCGATCGCCGAGTGGGGCGGTGACGCCGAGAAGATCAACCCGCTGGTGCCGGCGGAGCTGGTGATCGATCACTCCGTGCAAGTCGACGCCTTCGGATCTTCGGACGCCTTCCGGATCAACGCGGACAAGGAGTTCGAGCGCAACGTCGAGCGCTACGAGTTCTTGCGCTGGGGTCAGGCGGCGTTTGATGCGTTCAAAGTGGTGCCGCCCGACACCGGCATCGTTCATCAAGTCAACCTCGAGTACCTCGCGCGGGTGGTGTTTGAGCGCGATGGCGTGCTTTACCCCGACACGGTCGTGGGAACCGACTCGCACACGACGATGATCAACGGCCTTGGCGTGCTGGGCTGGGGCGTGGGAGGCATCGAAGCCGAAGCCGGGATGCTCGGCCAGTCCTCGTCGATGCTGATTCCGCAGGTGATCGGCTTCAAGCTCTCCGGCGAGCTGCGCGAGGGCACGACGGCCACCGACCTCGTGCTTACCCTGACGCAGCGGCTGCGGGAATACGGCGTCGTCGGCCGCTTCGTCGAGTTCTTCGGTCCCGGGGTGACGAGCTTGGGGCTGGCCGATCGGGCGACGATCGGCAATATGTCGCCGGAGTTCGGCTCGACTTGCGCGATCTTTCCCGTCGATGAGGAAACCCTTCGCTACCTGGAGTTCTCCGGGCGCCCGGCGGAGCTACTCGAACGAGTGGAAACCTACGCCAAGGCCCAGGGCCTCTGGCACGACCCCGACGAGCAACCCACCTACACCGACGTCATCGAGCTCGACCTAGGCGACGTCGTTGCGTCGCTGGCCGGTCCGCGCCGGCCGCAGGACCGAGTGTCGCTGACCGAAGCCAAGGCATCGTTTCGCTTGGCGCTCGAAGAGCTTTTGCCCGAGGGCGGCCAGCCGAGCGGGGCGGGCGAAAAGCCGGGCATTCCGGGTCACGACACACCCGGAATCGAGACCGAAGCCGACCAGCAGAGCGTCGAGTCGTTCCCCGCTTCAGATCCGCCCGCCAGCAATGGCGACGCCGGACATGAACCCGACGGCGGCGAGCCGGGCGCGGGGTCTGGCACGGGCGGCTTGCAGGTGGCAGAGCGGGTTTCCACCACGGCGCCGGTCACCTTGGCCGACGGCCAGCAAGTCGAATTAGACCACGGGCACGTGGTCATCGCGGCCATCACCTCGTGCACCAACACGTCGAACCCGTCGGTGATGATCGGCGCCGGCCTCCTCGCCCGCAATGCTGTCGCGAAGGGGCTTGAGCGCAAGCCGTGGGTGAAGACTTCGCTGGCGCCGGGCTCGAAGGTCGTCACCGAGTACTACGACCAAGCAGGCTTGACCGAGCCGCTCGAGCAACTCGGCTTTCACCTCGTCGGCTACGGCTGCACGACCTGCATCGGCAACTCCGGCCCGCTGCCGGCGGAGATCTCTGCGGCGGTCAACGAGCACGACTTGGCCGTCTGCTCCGTCTTGAGCGGCAATCGCAACTTCGAAGGCCGGATCAATCCCGACGTGAAGATGAACTACCTCGCGTCGCCGCCGCTCGTGGTGGCGTACGCGCTGGCGGGAACGCTCGACATCGATTTGCTCGACGAGCCGCTGGGGCAGGACTCCGCAGGCAACGACGTCTTTCTTTCGGACATCTGGCCCAGCGCCGCCGAAGTCGCGCGAACCGTCGAAGAGGCGGTGCGCTCGGACATGTTCCAGCGCTCCTACGGAGCAGCGTTCGAAGGCGACGAGAACTGGAACTCGCTGCCCATTCCGACGGGAGACCGTTTTGAGTGGAGCGACGCCTCGACGTATGTCCGCCGCCCGCCGTTTCTGCAAAACATCCCGCGCGAGCCTGCTGGGTCGGCGTCCGACATCGAAGGCGCGAGAGTGCTCGCTCTGCTCGGCGACTCCGTGACGACGGATCACATCTCTCCGGCCGGCTCGATCAAGCCGGGATCACCCGCTGCGCTGTATCTCAACGAGCACGGAGTCGGGCAACGCGACTTCAACTCCTACGGGGCTCGTCGCGGCAACCACGAAGTGATGATGCGAGGCACGTTCGCGAACATCCGCTTGCGTAACCTGCTCGCGGATCGCGACGATCTCATCGGCGGGTTGACGCTGTTCGAAGGCGAGAAGATGCCGATCTTCGACGCGGCGATGAAGTACGCCGAGCGAGACACGCCGCTGGTGGTCATCGCGGGTAAGGAGTACGGGTCCGGGTCGTCGCGCGACTGGGCTGCCAAGGGGCCGCGGCTGCTCGGAGTCCGCGCCGTCATCGCGGAGTCCTTCGAGCGCATCCACCGCTCGAACCTGGTTGGCATGGGAGTGCTGCCGTTGCAATTCGTGCCCGGCGAAAACGCAGCTTCCCTCGGCTTGAACGGCGAGGAAGAGATCTCCATCTCCGGTATCGGTGACGGAGCGGCCAAGGAAGTGACGGTACGGGCGGGTGAGCGGGAATTCACTTGCCGTGTGCGCATCGACACTCCGAAGGAAGTCGAGTACTTCCGGCACGGCGGCATCCTGCCGTTCGTCTTGCGCTCGCTCGCTGATTAGCCGATCGGACGCTGTAGCGCCGCGTGCAAAAAGCTGCGCGAGCGGCTGGTCAGCCGCGCTTTCCTTCCGGACGCAAAGGCGCTCGAGCTTCTGCGCGACGATGTGCTGAATCCTTGGAAGCGGCCGCAAACGCACACGGCGAAGGGGCGATTCCCTCGCAGCGCGGGACGTAGACACTCACGTCGGATCACAACCCGTGACGGCGTCTTCAGCGCAACCGTGCAGACACAGGCAGGGCTCGAGGTCGAGCTCGCGCTCTACGACGGCAAGCGCGCGGTCTCACGCGGGGCGACGCGCGGAGGAAACTAGCAGTTGCGCCACACCGTTTGCGGCCCCCGCGAGCTGCGCGTCGTGGTCAAGCGCACGAGCGGTTCGGGCAGCTACGCGATGCGGCTGGACGTGCCTTAGAAAGACAGAGCACCCCTGCGTCCAGGGATGCTCTGTGAACTGTGGACAGGTTGCCCAGTGACTCCGGACTGCCCTGGACCGGCGGCTTCAGGCGGGAGTCGGGTCCGGAACGATCCGGATGTACGGGCGCGGCTCTTCCCAGCCCTCCGGGTACTTCTCCTTGGCCTGCTCGTTGGAAACGGCGCCGGAGATGATCACGTTCTCTCCGGGCTGCCACTGAGCCGGCGTCGCGACCTGATGCTCGGCGCCCAGGCGCAGGGAATCGATGACGCGCAGGATCTCGTCGAAGTTGCGCCCGGTGGTCATCGGATAGATGAGGACGAGCTTGATCTTCTTGTCGGGGCCGACCACGAAGACGTTGCGCAGCGTCGCGTTCTGTGCGGGAGTGCGTTCGGTGGGGTCGCCCTGAACGTCGGCCGGAAGCATCCCGTAAGCCTTGGCGACCTGGAAGTCGGTGTCGGCGATCATCGGGTAGTTCGGGGCGGTGCCCTGCGTCTCCTCGATGTCCTTGGACCACTGCTCGTGGTTGTCGACGGGGTCGACGGACAAGCCGATGATCTTCACGTTGCGCTTGTCGAATTCGGGCTTGATCCGGGCCATGTAGCCGAGCTCTGTCGTGCAGACGGGCGTGAAGTCACGGGGGTGAGAGAAGAGGACGGCCCAGGAGTCGCCGATCCAGTCGTGAAACCGGATCTTGCCTTCCGTGGTTTCCGCCTCGAAGTCGGGGGCGTTGTCGCCGATGGTGAGCATGTGCTCCTCCGGATGCGCTGTGTTTCGGAACTGAGTCCGGGCAAAAGGTACCAAAGCCGACCGGGTTTCCGGGTTTCTGAGGCCCGACTCGCGGCATGCTGACAGCCGCTGGCCGGCGGCATTTCTCTGGACGTATTTGCTCCGCCTGCGCCTTGGCGTCACGTCGTTCGCCTTGACTAGCCGCGCCCGGGGTATGACATAAGCCTGATGGCAGCTGTGGACCAGATCGCTTTCCGCCTGGAGCGCTTCGGATGGTCGGGAGCGGACCGCTTGAAACTTGTTGGTCGTTGGCGCGGCGTCAGCTCCGAACAGCTCAGTCACCCGGTCTTGGTCGTGCGCGGGGCAGAGCTGGAGGAACGAATGTCAGCGTTGCCAGGCACCTCGCGCTTTCAGCACAACGGCCGTTGGTCGGCCCGGTTCCCGTGGGATCCAGATCTGCGGGACGTCAACGAATTCGAGCTTCAGCTCGGCATGGGCTTGACGCTGCCGCTACCGCCGCCGAGCGCCCATCAGAGTCCATTCGGCCAGCCGACGCTGCACGCTCGTGTCGTGAGGTCCACAACCCCGTCATCGTCGCCCGAGTCGTCGAGTACAGACGACAAGCAACCGGAAAGGCTCGCCGCCGGTCAGTCTCCGCTGGCTCTGCATGCGGCTTTGATCCAAGCTCAGGATCAGCTCGCGGAGGCGTTGGCCGAGGCCGAGCGTGCGCGCGAAGAAGCCGGACTTGCCCGCCGCGATGCCGAACGCGACCGAGAGCGCCGCCGCGCGGAAGTCGAGCGCATGCGCATCGCCCTCACAACCGCCCGTGGCCTCGCCGAAGAGGAGCTCGGCGCCCAGCGCGCTGCGTTCGACGAGCAGCTACGGGCGGCACAGACGGCAACCGAGGACCAGCTCTTTGCCGAGCGCGACCAGCTGAACGCGGAGCTCGAGGCAGAGCAGGCGCTGACGGTAAATTTGCGCGGTCAGCTGGAGCAGGTCAAGAACTCCCTGGCCGTCGAACGGCTCACGCGCTCCGGGTTGCACGACGAGCTCGGAGCCCTGCAAGCGGAGCTGGCCACGGCCCGGGAGAAGCTTGCAGGATACGGCGAAGAGATCCGCCAACGCGACGGCGAGCTGGAGCAGCTGCGATCACAGCTGGTCGGGGCGCAGCAACTCGAAGAGGAAAATGCGCAGTTGTCTGCCCGAGTCGCCGCCGTAGTACAGGAGTCCGCGGCGGAGGTTCGGACGCTGAGGACCCGGCTGGCGGACGTATCGCACCAGGAAGAGCAGCTCAGAAGCGTTCAAGCAGAGCTGACGGAGGCACAGTCGCGGGCAGAGCAAATTGAGCCGCTGCGCGCTCGGCTGGCGGAGGTGTCCGACTACGCCCGCCAACTGGAGCC
>JADDQZ010000002.1:2041-4767 GCA_016781085.1 Actinomycetota bacterium | reverse complement strand
TTGGTCCGGATGACCACGCGAATGGCACGGCGACCTAAAGCTCGCCGGCGCACGCCCGTCCGTTGCAGTCTCACGGTGGACGCTCGTCCGGCACCGATCGAGAAGCGGCCGCTCGCCAGCCGACGGCCGGCGTGCTCCACGGTGACGGACCCCCTGCATGGCGAAGGGCTGGCGCGCAGGCAGCGCATCCGGACCCGCAGCGGTCCACGCCGGTCCATGCGGACCGACTTCCCGGCGACCTGAACGACCGGTCGCACCGGGTCCCCGGCGGGGACTGAGTTCGTCGCCGGTAGGCGGACGACCTGGGGCGCTGGATCGGCTCTCGGAGGAGCGAACTGCTGACCCGAGCCCGAAGCCGCCTGGTCCGCCGGGGTACTCACCGGCGGTTGCGCGACCTGAGGCGCGGGAGCGGCTTCGGAAGGCGCGGGCTGCTGACCGGGTTCGGACGAGGTTTGGTTCCCCGGGCCGGTCACGGGCTGGAGCGGAGGTACGGGATGAAGGGTCGCCCGCAGTGCCGATTCCCATACCGCTGCCATCTTGTCGTAGCCGACGCGGTTGGGATGGACCCGGTCGGCGAGGTCGTTTCGACCCAGCGCCGGGTACATATCGACGAACGAGACGCGGTGACCACGAGCGGCGTGGTCTGCGACCATGCCGGGGATGGCCGCGTTGTACGCGCGAACCCTTCGGTCGCCGTCGGTGGTCTCGAGAGTCGGCAGCGACGACACCAGAATCGATGCTCCGGGGGCGCCGGCCGCGATCTGGCTGATCAGCGAGGAGAGGCGCGCTGGGGCGCTCGCCAGTAGGTGATGGCCAATCATGTCGTTGGTGCCGATGAGCAGCAGTACCACTTCGGGGCGCTGGCGGGGAAGCAGGGAATCGATCCGGTCCGAGATCTCGTGGATCCGCTTGCCGGGGTAACCCTCGTGCTCGCGGTCGGCAAGTTCGCTCGGACCGTTGGATTGAGATCCGACGAAGTCGACGTTGAGGCCGGCGGCGATCAGTCGGTCCTCGAGGTCGATCCGATAGCCGCCCGTTACGTTCCAGCCGTGCGTGATGGAGTCACCGAGTGGCATGACTCGGGTGGCCGCCTCCGATGGCGCCACCGCGACGAAAATCCCCGACATCGCGCTGAGCAGGAGGATGAGCATCCGGCGAAGGCACAGCGTGACGAAACTTGGGAAGAGGACTTCTTGAGTAAGCAGACAGCCCAGGGTATCCGCTCCTGGAGCGCACGCTTACGTGTCGATGTGCGTCGACAACTGTCTCACGGCGCGGACCATGTCGCTCCGCTAGCACCGCCCCCACCCTCGCGCGTCCCGTGGTCATGGGCACGGCTGGTTTCGAACCAGCGACCTCTCGCGTGTGAAGATCAGAGGCGACACGCGTAGGTGCGCGGCTTTGGCTCTACGACGCGGGTAGTAATGCCACGGCGGCTGACGCTCGTTCCGTGATGGGGCCGAAGAACGTCGGATGCGGGCGGTTACCGCAATGGACCGGGCACCGTTGCCCGTTCGCATTGTCATCTACTGCCGACGATGGCGAACGCACTCGTCCGCCTCGGTTTTCGTGACGTGTGCCTCGGGGTGAACGGACGTTTGCCGTCGTGATGCGCCAAATGGGCACACGACGCCGCACATGACGCTCGGCGTCTACGCCGCCGCTATGGACTGGGCGGACGGGGAGCGCGAGCGGCTCCGCGCGCTCGTCGAGGGCACTAAGTGGCAGGAGATGGGCAATAACTCGACCGCGACCGCTCTCACGGTCACCGAGGGCCACCTGATGGCGGAGGCGGACTTGGCGTCGTAGAGCGGAATAACGGCGATGGGCAGTCCCGGACTCGAACCGGGACCTCCTGCTTGTAAGGAGCCTACGCGGAGGGAGCGGCAGCGGTTGATCTGGCTCTGCCGCCCGGTGCGGCGCCGGTCGCCACTCAGTCCGAAACACAGCGGAGACGGCGGAAACGGCTAGATCCGGTCGTTTCCGTCGCGTTTCGGGCAGTCGCTGCCACCCTTGCGACTGAGCCGCATCAGCTCGCGCGAAAGCGTGCAAGTCTGGGACGATGCCGTTCCGTCTAAGACTGGGACCGGGACCGGTACGACCTAGCCAAAGCAGTCGAGTGGGCGACCGAAGCCGCCCCGCCAGCTCGCTCGCGGCCGCCGCAGCGCAGCGTTCTAGCGCGCGCACGGCCGCACCGTCATGATGCTCGCGCGCTTCGCGAGGACCTAGCTGCTCACCTGAAGAACTTCAATACCGCGCCGTTTCTCTCGTGGGATCCGGCATGTCCCTCAGGTACCTAGGCCTCGACAATTGGGAGGGGCTGCTTCGCCGGTACGCCGAGCTCACGTCAATCCCGTATGCGCGATATCAATCACGAGCCAACGGCCATAATCCCAGGACGGCCGGTTTCATCGCCGAAGAGTTCTAGGACGTCTGGTGGGAGAAGGACGAGTACAAGCGGAGCCGGGCTGAGTTTGAGGAGTACCTGACCCGCTTTGACTCGCCGATGAAGATTGAGGGCAAAAGCGCTGCCCGTTCCAGTTCGACTCTGACCGGTCAGGACCGCGTTTTGGGGGACCCGTCACTTCCGCTGTGGACTACTGAATATTGCTTTCCCGATATGGGGCGACTACCACTACAAGAATGCGATAGACGCGGACAGTGGGTTGTGAGCGTCGGCTGCACTGAAGCATCGCCCGACGGGGGAGTCACTCGGATGCCCTTCC
>JADDQZ010000002.1:0-1884 GCA_016781085.1 Actinomycetota bacterium | reverse complement strand
AGCGCCGTCCGGTCTAATGGGCACACGGCTGGTTCCGAACCAGCGACCTCTCGCGTTGTCAAGCAGGGCGCGACTCGGGAGCCGCGCTCGAGAGCGATCCCGTGCGCCTTGAACCGATGCCGAGGGCATGCTTTGAGCGTGCCCTCGGTCGTCGGATCGTCTTAGGTCAGACGCAGGCGCGGTAGCTGCGACGGATGTTGATCTTGCGCTTGCCGGTGGTGGTCACCTTGATCCTCACGCGGAAGGTCTTCACGTTGTCGTAGCGTGCGTTGCGCAGGCTGACCTTGATCGGACGCGTGATCTTGCGTCCGCGCAGTCGCTTGACTGGCCGGTTGTTGACGTACACGACCGCCCGGCTGAACTGAAGGTTCTTGGGACGGCGGATCCGCAGCGTCAGCGCACGCCGGCGCGCGCAGGTGCCGTTCGGCTTGAGGTCCTGTCCGACCTCACGCTCGATGCTGGGAGTGATCGGCGGATCGCCGAGGCTCGTGAATCGCGGCGTCTCGGCGAACACCGACACGAGCTTCCCGTTCACGTCCGTGTCGATGGCCTTCAGCGCGCTCTCCGACGACGGCGGCTCGAACGTATTGTGAGTGGGGCAGCACTGGACGTCTCCCCGTGTGAAGCCGAGTGCGCGTCCCGCGTCGGTGAGCGTGTACGGCGCCGTAACAGCGGCGCTCTGGACGGTTATCGGGAGGAAGCCGTAGTACGGGTCGTTCGGACCGTCGCCGTGCGCGCTTCCGGAGTTGACGTAGATGCCGCCACCGGCATTGAAGAAGGCGGCGATGTCCTTCGCGCGCGCGTTGATCGCGTCAGAGTCAGGCGTGGACTTCAGCTCATTGAGGTCCTGCGGCGTTGGATCGTTCGGATTGCCCTTCGACGAGGCGATCACGATCGCGCTGTAGCGGTCGGTCGTGATCGGCGCGTTTTTGAACGTCGTCGAGCGCGGGCTCATGACCCTGCGTGGAACGACGCCGGGCCCGTAGATCCGGTCCAGCGACGCGACGACGTCCAGCTCGCCACGATCGAGGACCAGGACCGGCTTCGTCGGATCCGGTGCACCGGCCCGCACGTAGTCGACCGCCACTTCGACGAAATGGCACTGCGCGTGCGGCGGGCCGTCCTTGGGAGCGGTCGTCACGCGTCCGCAGTGGTGATCGGCGTCGTGGCCGGTCGCGACGAGCCGTCCCGCGGAAGCGGTCGCGGTCGGTAGGACCACGCAGAATGCGGCCGCCGCCACAGCGACCCGTTGCGCTATGCGCGACGTTTTGGGGTTCATGACCATGTCTCCTGATTCGACGATGCTCCTCGGACGGGGAGCGAGATGTCTTCCGACGCTGCTGAAGTGGGCAACGTGAGCGGAGTGTCACCGACAAAACAGCAATTGTCGCCTCCTCTGGACGAATGGACGGGTCAGGAACTGCTACCGGACTACGCCGCCGGATGGACTGGCGGACGGAGCGCCGCTTGTCGAGGGCGCGAAGGCCCCAGCTCTGAGCAATGCGGGACACCGAGCGACTCGCTACCCGGCCGTACGACGGAGCGTCGTCCAGGCCGCTAATGGCGCCCTAGTCCGCCGTCCTCGAAGCCGAGCGCGAGCTGGAGGTCTACGCGAAAGGAGATGCGCCGACGCGACGGCGAGCGCGACCGGCTCAAGGCGCTGATCGACGGCTCTTTCGCTCCGCCATGGGCCGCGGAACGGGCGTCCGTCGCCGCGTAGCGGGCACTTGCTCCGAGTAAGTGCCCGATGTCCGGTCCTCGGTCGCCGTTAGCGGTTGGGGCCGGACGGAGGCGAACCACGCCGTAGCGCGGCGCACCGAGTGATGGGCACGGCTGGTTTCGAACCAGCGACCTCTCGCGTGTGAAGCGAGCGCTCTCCCGCTG
>JADDQZ010000011.1:17969-20999 GCA_016781085.1 Actinomycetota bacterium | reverse complement strand
GTGGCGGCCGTGCCGGCCGCCGCGCCAGTGAGACATAACGGTCAGGCCGGCGAGCAAGCAGCGGATGAAACACCTGAAGCAGCCCGAGCTGACTCCGATGTGACCACCGTCGGAGCCGGTGACCAACGGGTCGGTGGCACGGATACCGACGCGGCAACGGCCGGCGACGGTGCGCAATCCGCCGTTTCCGCCGTCCCAGCGGCAACGGCGGCAGGTCAAGCCCAAGGCAGCCAGAACGCCCCCGCGGGCGGCTCCAACGGAACAGCCGCGGCCGACGAGGACGACCACGAGCTGGTCGACGAGGACGACGACGACGACGAAGTAACCGAGCAATACGCGACTGCGCGGCCGGCAGCAGCCCTACGGCGTAGCAACCCATCGACGACCGCGCGCCCGCGCAACGCTGCTCCAGCGTCCAGCACTCCGGCGGCCGGCTCTTTCCGTGGGCGCAAGCCGCTGATCATCCTGGCTTCCGTGCTCGCCTTGGCCGGCGCCGGCATCGGCGCCGCCGCCCTCGCCGGCGACGACGACCCCCAGCAGACCCCGACGGCGACACCTACCACCGCGACGTCGACGCCGGATCCCGCGGCCGCGCGGGCCGAGACGACGGTAGCCGTCCTCAACGGGACGATCACCACTGGCCTTGCCGCCAAGCTGCAGCAGCAGCTCACCACGGCCGGGTACCAGGAGGGACCGCGCGGAACGCTTCCGTCGCAGAGCCAGGCTTCGGTGGTCTACTACCGGGCCGGCACTCAGGACCAGGCCGACGACGTGGCTCGCCTCGCGGCGATCGCCAACGTCCAGCCGCTCGACGAAACGGCCGAGAGCCAGTTGTCGACGGTGAAAGAAGGTCAGTCGCTGGCCGGAGCCCAGGTCGTCGTGGTAGCAGGGCAAGACAAGGCCGACGAGGCGCTACAGGCGCCGTAGCGGCTTCCTGGCGGTGTCTCGCTTCGCCACGGTCGTCTTCGTCGCACTCGTGGGCGCGACGTTCAGCGCCTTCTTCGTCGCTCAAGAGCTCAAGAGCCGGCCGCCAGTGGTCAAGGTGCAGCTCGAATCGAAGTACGTCTCACCCAACGGCGACGGCCGTAAGGACACCAACCGGTTCTTCATCCTGTTGAAGAAGCGCGACCAGGTGACGGTCTCTCTGCTGGATGCCAACGGCGACTTCGTCCGGCGCCTGCTCGACAACGCCAACGTGCGGGCGGGCCGGCGCAAAGTCGTGACGTGGAACGGGCGCGACGCGGAAGGCCGCCGGGTTGCCGACGGGGAATATCGCCTGCGCGTCTCCTTGCGCCGTCAGGGACGATCGCTCGTCCTCGAGAACAAGCCGATCACCGTCGACACAAAATCCCCCCGGCCCGTGGTGTTGGTCGATCCTGAGCGGCGGCTCGTCAGCGCGCGCGGTGTCCCGGTGGATGTTCGCGTGCGCTTGAAAAACTTCTCTCGCGAAGAGCCCGCGCGGTTCTCGGTCTGGCGCACGGACGTGGTGCCGGCACGCAAGGTGGCCGGCTTTTCGGCTACGGAGGAGAAGGTGCGAACCGGCGAATGGGATGGCACCACCGGCGGACCGCCGGCGCCGCCCGGCACGTACCTGATCGAAGCGATCGCCCAGGACCGCGCCGGCAACGCCGGGTCCTCCGCGCCCGGGTTGCCGCGCCGACCTCCGGAAGCACGTGGTCGTCCCGGCGTGACGGTCCGCGCGCTCGCCGCGCAGCCCCCGCTTGAGCCCGAAGTGGCCGGACGGGCCGTGTCGGTGCTCGTCGACGCGCGCCGCCGGCCGTTCGTCTGGCGGCTGCGACGGTTGGGGCAGGGCCGTCCGGTCAAGCGCGGGGAAGTCCGGCGTGGGCGGCCACGGGTTGTGGTGACAGCGCCGGGCAAGACTTCCGGGGCCTACTTGCTGGAGTTGCGCGCAGGGAGGTACCGCACGGCCGCGCCCGTGCTCGTGCAGTCTCCGCGGCGGTCGAAGCTGCTCGTCGTGGCACCGCTCATCTCCTGGCTTGGTTCGGCGCGCCTGGACGATGACGCAGACGGCTTCCCCGACACGCTCGACGAGTCGGCTGCCGTGCGGTTGTCGAGGCCGTTCGCCGATGCCCGCGGCTTGCCCGAGAACTTCGCCGATCAGTTTGCGCCGCTCCTCGTGCATCTGGACCGCTCGCGCGTGCGCTACGACCTCACCACCGATCTTGCGCTCGCGCAACGACAGGCCGACCTCGATGACTACGACGGCATCCTGATCGCCGGACCGGCCCGCTGGGTCACGCGCCGGCTCGCGCGGGATCTGCGTGGCTTCGTCACTTCGGGCGGTCGCGTCGCTTCCATCGGAGTCGATGCACTGCGCCGCGGCGTCGACGTGACCGACGACGCACTTCAGCGACCGACGCAGCCCACCGAGCGCGACATCTTCGGAGCGCGGCTGGTCGATGTCCGCAGCACCGAACAAGGCGACACGGCTGCCGTAGCGCTCGGACCGATAGCCGAGCAGCGCGAGCTTGGGCTGCTGGAAGGGTCCGACGGAGTGTTGACTGGCTTCACGGCCTGGGAGGAAGCTCGCATGCCGAATGAGTCCCAGGAGCTGCTGACCGCGCTCGGGCGACCGCTGACCGAATCAGAAGCCACCGAAGCCGAAGCCCAGGGTCGCGAACCTCGCCAAGCCCTGCCGATCGTGTCGGCCACCCGGATTGGCCGCGGTGTGGTCATTCGCGTGGGACTGCCGGAGTGGGGGAACCGCTTGACGGACGACGAGGAAGTTCGGCAGATCCAGCGCAACATTGTCGACATCCTGCGCCGGGTCGAACCCCGCGTCCGTTGAGGGGTGACCGATCGCGTCGGACCAAACGCCCCTTGACGGGTGACCGATCGCGTCCGACCAAACGCCCGTTGACGGGTGACCGACGGCGTAGATCCCCCGTGGGTGGATACGCTGACCCTCGGTAACCCGGACGCGCAGCGGGGAAGCGCTCCACCGTGCCGTGACGCTGGCGTGCTGGGCAGTCGCCCTGCCGCTGGCCGTATGGGCAGCGTTGCGCGTGA
>JADDQZ010000011.1:2904-17826 GCA_016781085.1 Actinomycetota bacterium | reverse complement strand
CGTTGCGCGTGATCGGCTTGGACCGCGGCTATCCGTTGATTGCCCTCATTGCCTTTACGCCGCATGTGACTGGCGCCGCGGTCGCAGCCACGGTGATCCTCGGGTTGCTCCGCCGGTGGAGGCCGGCGGTCCTTTCCTTCGCCGCCACGGTTGTCCTGGTCGTATTGGTGGCGCCGAGGGCTTTCGCCGACGGCGGCGACGAAGCGGCCACGGGAAGCAAGCGCCGATTGCGAGTCATGTCGGCCAACGTTGCCCTCGGCGGTGCGGACCCGCGCGCGCTCGTGCGGTTGGTCAGACAACAGCGCCCGGACGTCCTCTCTATTCAGGAACTCACGCCGGAATTCGCGGTCGCCGCCGAGCGAGCGGGACTGACCGCCCTGCTGGGATCGAAGGTGTCTGATCCTGCTCCCGGCGGGGTCGGCAACGGCTTGTACTCGCCGCTGCCGCTCACGCGCACGGCGCATCCTCGCGGAATTTTCGGCGTTCAATCGACCGCGCGGATGCGCTTGAACAGGCATCGGCAGCGTCGAAGTCACCGCGGTGCATCCGCCTCCGCCGCGGCGCCGCTTCGCCGACATGTGGCACGCCGAGCTGCGGTCTTTGCCGGCGCCTTATCAGTCTTCGCCATCGCGCTTACTCGCCGGTGACTTCAACGCCACGCTTGATCACGCCGACTTCCGGGGCTTGCTGGACAAGGGATACACCGACGCAGCCACTGCCACCGGCAACGGCCTGACCGCCACGTGGCCGACTTCGCAGGTCGGCGGCCCATGGGTGGCAATCGATCATGTCGTCTTCGGCGCTGCCTGGCGCCCGAGGGACTTCGAAGTCCTGCCGTCCATCGGCAGTGACCACTTGCCGATCATCGCGGTGCTAGAGCCGGCACCGTAGGGCTTCGGGCGATTGCGTCCCGCTCAGGCCGTCCCGGCGCTGCTTGCACGCGAACGACTACATCCGGCGGTATCGCGATTGCATGATCGCGAAAGCGCCGAAGGCGAGAAAGCCCGCCGCGACCGCTGTCAACAGCAACTTGCCGAATGGCTGTCCGGCGATCGTATGCATCGCGCCGTCGAGCCCCGCCTTCTCACGGCCCGCGCTGACCGTTGCGAAGGCGAGCAGGCCGCCCATCACCGCGAGGGCGACTCCTTTGGCTATGTAGCCGCTTTCTCCCAGACGCTCGACGGTTCTGCGGGTAGCCGCCGACAACGACGAAATCTCCATGTCGTCCAAGAAAGACTTCTTGAAGCCCTTGACCACGTGGGCGATGCCCACGCCGATGATGACCAGGCCGGCGACTACTACGAGAAATTCGCCGCCTGGCAAGTCCAGCACGCCGGCGGTCGTTTGCTTCTGCGACTTCGAACTCGAAGATCCGGACCCGCGGGCGATCGAAGCCGCGCTGAGCGCGAGCGCGGCGTAGATGATGGCTCGTGCTCCGCGGGTCACCTGCTTGCGGATGCGCTTGATCTTGTCGCTCTGGCGCTGGCCCCAGATCGCCTCACTGGCCTGCCACAGCGCCAGCGCCACAAAACCGATGGCGGCAAGCCACAACAGTGGCTTGCCGAGCGGCTGACTCGCCAGCGTCTTGAGCGCCCCGGAGCTATCGGCGCTCTTGCCCGCGGACCCGCTCCAGGCGATCTGCAGGGCCAGCCAGCCGATCAGCAGGTGCATCACGCCATAGGCGATCAGCCCCGCGCGGGCGAGCAACTTTAGTCCTGTGCTGTTGGTGGCCCTCTCGGCCGTATCGCTGGCGGTGTTTCGCATCGGCCGGGCTGTCGAGTCTAAGACATCCGGACGGGCGCGTCGGCCGGCAAAACAGCTACCGTTGCCGGATGGCGATATGCCGCATAACGTTCGCCAGCGGCGACACGGCCGATGTAACCGGCTCACTGCAAGCCGTCATGGACGAGTTGCACAAGGTCGCCACGCGGCGCGAGCACACGTTCGCGGTTTTCGACGAACCCGGCGGCGTCCCCGTCGCCATGCGGCCCGATTCTGTCGTCCACATCCGGCCTCTGACGACGGACGAGCCGTAGCCGCGCCCGAGCCGCACGCGGCCGGCTAGCAGCCACGAACCTTTTCGCGCGCTTTACTGGGCTAGGGGCAGACACCGATCTGGAGTCGCATCCTCCGTCCATCGCTTCGGGACGAAGTGCAATCGAAGCCATCTCGATACGGGAGCTCTCTTTGGCAGACAAACAAGCAGCTAAGTTGCGCCGGCGCGAGAACAAGGAGTTGCGCGAGCGCGAAAAGGCCGAGCGGACCGGCGAGTCGCCGGCCCAGCAGGCGGAAGAGGTTCGTCGACGCAACGCCCCTGATCCTGCCGAAGAGGCCCGGCGGGCCGGACTCGACGGGTCCGTAGGCGGCGACACCGCTCAATACTGATTCCTCCGCATCGCTGCAGTTCGACGCGGGTTGGTGGGATTGGCCCCGGCTCGTGCGAGGCAAGGTGCCCTCGCGCTGACACTTGATGCCGACCGGGCGGATCTTCAGCGGTTGGAGCGGCGATGAGAAGCAGGATCTCGGGGGGTAGGCGTCGGGCGGTGACTCGTGCTCGGGTCCCTGCGCTCGCGGCTGCGGCGGCGCTGTCGCTTGCGGGTACAGCAGACGCCGCGACGGTTGCCGTGCGGCCTGATCCCGGCACGGTCTCCAAAGGATCCGCCCTCGCGGCCTACGACGAGGTCCACTATGTCGCCGGAGACGGCGAACGCAATCGGCTGACGGTCGCCTACGCGGGCGACGCGCGCAGCGTCACCGTGACCGACCCTGGTGCCGTCATCACTGCCGTGGCACCGTGTCAGTCGATCGATCCTCACACCGCTCTCTGTACTCGGCGCCCACAAGCGCGACTCGAATGGCTCCAATCCACGCGCGTTGAGCTTGGTGACCTCGATGACCGCCTCCAGACGACGCCTCCGGGACCCGCACCGATCGGTGGGGTCGTCGCCAACGGCGGGCCTGACGACGACTTGCTTGACGGCGGTTCCGGCTCAGACCGCTTGACCGGAGGCGGCGGCCGTGACGAGATCTTCGGCGGGGCGGGGGTTGACGTGCTCAGCGACGGCGACTTCGACGGGGCTGCCGGTAAGGCCGCGCCCGGTCCTGACGTGCTTGACGGTGGCGCCGACGCAGACGTCATCGACTACAGCCAGCGCACCGTCGGCGTATGGGTCGTCCTTCCCGCCGATACGGCAGGAGCTGCCGGGGAGAACGACGTCTTGGCGAACTTCGAGAACGCGACAGGTGGGAGCGGCGACGATCGCCTGGAAGGTGACGACACGGTCAACAGGCTCATCGGGGGCGAGGGCAGCGACACCCTCTTTGGCCGTGGGGGGATGGACGTCAACGGTGCGGGTGACCGCCTCAGCGGCGGCGGTGACAACGACTTCCTGTACGGGGAGTCCGGACCTGACAACCTCAGGGGCGGATCCGGTTACGACGAGCTGTCGTGTGGGCCAGGACCGGACGTGGTCCGCGCGGCCCGCCCTGGCGAGTTCCTGTCAAAGAGCTGCGAGCGGCTGTCGTACTCGTTCGGTCCCGGCGGCGCCAACGATCTGTCCTTTCGCCCGAACCCGACTTCCATCCGCCGTGACTTCGTTTCGTTTGCTTTGAGTTGCCCCCGATTCGAGTCACGGGATGGGGAGCTCACCGCGTGTTCCGGCACGCTGCAACTCCGTGAGCCCGGAGGAAGACGTCGGCTACTGGCCACCGGACGAGTAGCCGACGCAGGCAACCGGGCCACCTTCTCGGTTCGCGCGCGACTTTCGGCGCTCGCCAAGCGCAAGCTTCGCCGCGGCAAGGATTTCGCCACGACAGCGTCCATCCGCGGCCAGAAGCTGCCTTCGGTGGCGTGGAGCATCAAGCTTCGCCGATGAGCTGACAGTGCCACACCGCCGTGTGACGGGCACCCTGTCAGCATGGCGCCGCGTGTCTCGTTGGCCGATCATCGCGTTTTGGGTCTCGTCCGGGCTTATCTTCTGGACACAAGCCGGCTACGGGCTCTTGCTGGCCGTCTGGCGCCAAGCTCGCCTGCGCCGTACCTGGCAGCCCCCCTTGCCGGTCGCCGAAGAGCGGCCCCTGGTCTCGCTCATCGTCGCCGCCTACCGCGAGCAAGACGTCATCGCCGCACGAGTGGCGAACGCGCTGACCCTCGACTGGCCGCGTGACCGCTTGGAAGTGATCGTCGCCGTGGACGGCGGCGCTGGACCCGGCGCCGATGAGACAGCGGGCCGCGCCCGCGCCGCGGGCGCCGATCTGGTCCTGGAACTGCCCCGCGGAGGCAAGGTGCGCACCCAGGACGCCGCGGTACGTGCCGCACGCGGTTCCATTCTTGCCTTTTCCGACGCCAACTCGTCCTGGCAGCCTGAGGCGCTAGCGTCGCTGGTCGCGCCGTTCGACGACCCCGACGTCGGCTATGTCTGCGGCCAGGTTTCTTTCGTCAACGAAGGCGGCACCAACCAGGAGGGCGTCTACTGGCGCTACGAGATGTGGCTGCGTGAGCAGGAATCTGCGTTGGCATCGGTGACCGGCGGCAACGGCGCGATCTACGCCGTCCGCCGCGAGGCCTACATCGAAGTCGATCCCGTGATGGGCCACGACTTGTCGTTTCCCTTCAACATGGTCAAGCGCGGCTGGAGGGCCGTGTACGCCCCTACCGCCCACGCGACGGAGAAGATGGTCCCGTCGATCGAGGGTGAGTGGCGCCGTAAGCGGCGGATGATGAGCCACGCGTGGGCGATCGTGCTGCGCGGCGGGATGCTCGATCCGCGTGGCTACGGGTGGGCCTACGGGTTGATGATCGCGTCACACCGCGTGCTGCGCTACGCCACGCCGTTGCTGCACCTCGTGGCGCTTTGCACCAGCATCGGCTTGATCCGGCGGGCGCCGGTGTACCGCTTGGCTGCGGCCACGCAAGTAGCCCTTCTCGTTGCGGCTGCGGCGGGAAGCCGGCGCAAGTCCCGCCCACTGCTGATCGCCCGGTACTACGTGCTGACCACGGCCTCGCTGGCCGCCGGCCTACTGGATCATCTGCGTCATGGAACCGAGGCCGGCTGGGACGCGGCCGAGGGAACTCGTTGAAATACGGTCGGGCCGGGCGCAAGCGCGTGCTGGACGTGGCGGTGGCAGTAGCGGCGCTCGTTGTCAGCGCGCCGCTGCTCGTCCTGGCCGTGATCTTGATCCGGCTTGAATCACCCGGCCATCCGATCTACCGGCAGCGCCGGGTAGGTCTCAACGGGCGCCCGTTCGAGCTTTACAAGCTACGCACGATGGTGGCGGGCGCCGAGCACATCGGCTCAGGCCTGGCGCTGGATGCGGGCGACGCCCGCATCACACGAGTCGGAGCGTTCCTGCGCCGTGCATCGATCGACGAGCTGCCGAACTTCTTCAACGTGCTGCGCGGAGAGATGTCGGTGGTCGGCCCGCGCCCAACCGTGCAAGTTCAGGTGGACCGCTACACCGATCGCCAGCGGGGCCGTCTGTCGGTGCGGCCCGGGATAACCGGTTGGGCGCAGATCAACGGCCGGGCTTCACTGCCCTGGCATGAGCGGATCGAGCTCGACTTGTGGTACGTCGAACACGGGAATTTGCGCTTGGATCTCCGCATCCTGATCAGGACGTTGCGGATGATCCTTCACGGCGAAGGTCTCTACAAGGGAGAAACCGGCGGTTGGAGAGAGCCTCCCCAATCGCGCTGACTGGCCCGGATCGCAATCCTGGCGATCACGGCTTCGGACTATGACGGCTGCCGGCGATCACGCCTTCCCGTCACGGCCGGTTCATTCAACCGGCACTCAGTCGACGAACTCGGGGGCCTTGTCGATGTATTGCTCGCGGAACGTTCGGATGACGTCGAAGGCGTCGTCGTTGACCTCCCGGCAACCGACGAGGTGTCCCCAAGCCGTCGCCGCGACGGCGTAGTCCATCTTCGTCGTGTTCTCGTACAGCAGGAAGTGGTAGCCGTCGGCTTGCTCGGCCACCACGGCTTGCAGCTTGTCGACAGTGTCCTGTGGCGTTCCCGGCTTGTACTGGAGGTTGATGCGCCCGTGTTCGAGCGTGTGCACGAGCTTGCCCAGCTCCGCGACCGTGCCGGGCTCGTACACGCCGTCGTCGTACCAGTCGGGCGTGTGTTCTCCCGACGTCGGAGGGTTGGAGTTGTAGTCGGTCGCTTTGAAAGCCCGTTCGGCGTGGAGGTTCTCGCCCGACACCTTCGGGTGCTTGAGCTCGCATCCCGCCGTCTTGACGGCCTCCTTCAGACTGGCCGTCTTCTGCTGTGGCAGCTCGACTTCGGGGGCCTGCGGCGGTTGCGGACCGGTCGTCTCCTCGCCGCCGCAGCCGGCGAGCGCGACGGCACAGCACAAGAGCGAAGTCACGAGATGGCGGCGGGCGCGCCGGAGCTGGAGGAAGGGCCGCGCGGGCCTCGTAGAAGCAACAGACACGCGCGCAAGGCTAGCCCATCTCGACACCCGGCGGGGGTATTCTCCACGCCGTGCACGGAGACGCCAAAGCAGTCATGAACCGCTTGAAGCGCATCGAAGGTCAAGTGCGCGGCTTGCAACGCATGGTCGAGGAGGACTCTTATTGCGTGGACGTCCTCACGCAAGTGGCGGCCGTGCAGACAGCGCTCGAGCAGGTGGCGATCAACGTGCTCGACGGCCATGTCCGCGGTTGCGTGGCCGACGCCCTTAGCGGGGAAGACGAGGACGATGCCCAAGTCAAGCTGGACGAGCTGATGGACGCGGTACGGCGCTTCAGTCGCGCGCGGCCGTAGATTTCTGGCGATGGCCCATTCACGCACGCTCTTCGGGAAGGTTGCGCTGATCACCGGCGGTGGCCGGGGGATTGGCGCAGCGCTCGCGGGTGCGCTCGCGGCCCAGGGCGCGCGCGTGGTTGTCGCCGATGTGGACGAGGCATCCGCGCATGCGCTGGCCGCCGAGCTCGGCCGTCCCGCCATCGGAATAGGATTGGACGTCACGGATTTCGGCGCCTTTTCGGCGGCCATCGAGGAAACAGAGCGCCGGCTCGGCCCGCTTGACATTCTCGTCAACAACGCCGGGATCATGCCGCTCGGGTCTTTTGAGCTCGAATCCGACGACACTGTCGTCCGCCAGCTCCAGCTCAATGTGCACGCGGTGATTCACGGCAGCAAGGAAGCCGTGCGCCGCATGAAGCCTCGCCGCCGCGGCCACATCGTCAACGTCTCGTCTTCAGCGGGCCGGATCGGGTTCCCCGGTGGAGCGACTTACAGCGCTTGCAAGTTCGCCGTCGCGGGGCTCTCGGAAGCGTTGCGGGCGGAGCTGCGGGGCACGGGCGTCGAAGTGACGCTGGTCATGCCGGGCCTCGTCCACACCGAGCTCGCCGTGGGCGTGCCCGACGCTCGCGCGGTGCGCCGGGTGACTCCGGAGGAAGTCGCCGACGCGATCGTCGATGCGCTCAAGCGGCCACGCTTTGAGGTCTATGTGCCGGCCAAGATCGGCGCGCTGGTCACGCTCGGTGCGGTGCTGCCGTGGCGAGTACGCGACTTGATCAGCCGCGTGCTCAAAGCCGATCGCGTCCTCATGCGCGCCGACGCTGGAGCTCGGGTCGCCTACGAGGCGCGCGCCGCTGCCAGTGCTCCTGGGGCGCGACGGATACAGCCGCCCCGGGCGGGACTTGACGGCGGAACACCAAGCTCCTCCCTGCCCGCTGCTGTAGATCTGCGATCGGGCGACTAGCTCTCTCGGTCCTCGATGCGCTCGAGCAGCGGCAGCAGGGCGCGTGCGTCTTCTGCGACCGTGACGTGGATGGCCGCCGGCTCCCGGACCCATGCGATCACGCCAAGCACGGACAGTCGATCGAGATGCCACTGAAAGGCTTGTGCCTGGCGGTTTGAGCGGTAGGCCCGCAGAACGTCAAAGGCCCAGCCGGTGGTGTGCAGGGAGTAGCCGTGCGTGGCCTCGTGGTTTGAGCGAGTCAGTCGGTCCTGGTAATGCTGATCGCGCACGGTGGAAGTCATGGTCAGTGAGCCGCCGCGCTCGATTGCCCGCACTTGGGCACCGAGGTAGAGCGCCAGGGCCAGCGCTTCCGGGCGCAGGCCCCGGTAGAGCGCCTTTGGCTGGTGGATGCGCGGTGCCAGCTCACCCATCTGCTGGTCCGGACGCAGTCCCGTGCCGGCAGGGTCGTTGGGCACGGGCAACAGCTCCTCGCGGACCCAGGCGGTGCGCAACTCTTGCGCCGTCTGAAACCGCGGCGTCGTCTCGGGAGGATGCAGGACTTCTTCGCTGGAAGCCTTGTTGGTCTGCAGCCGGGCGAGCCGCGCCAGCCGCTCAGGGTCCTCGCGCCAGAGGCGCATGACCTCTTGAGCCGCTTCGACTTTCCAGAAGTAGTTCGAAGAGTCGTCACCGAACGAGCTCAGCAGGCGCTGCGCGCGGCGATGGCTGCGAGGCGTCGAGTCGAAGTACACACGCGTCCAGTCGAGCTGGGCTTGCGCGACGACATCGGCGATCAAGCCGTCGGAGCGCCCGCTGTAGGCGCGTAAGACGCCTTCCAAGTTGCCGATTCCCATGTGGTACGAGACAAAAGCGAAGTCTTCGCGGCCGAAGTGCTCGCGGGCGAGCGTGAGGTAGCGGGCGGTGGCTTGCAGCGATTTGTGTGGGTCAAACCGCTCGTCCGCGAGCCGACGCTCGGCCTGCAATCGGCGCGCGAGGCGGTGGCGGCCGCCGCGCAAGGAGCGACGTATCTGTCGCGTCAGCTTCGCGCTCGCGCCGGTGTCGACGCGCATGCCGAGGAGGTTGGTGCCCGTTTCGGCGAGGATCTGCGACAGCCCTACCGCGCCCTTGATCCCGTAGGAAGTCATCGCGTCCGGCCGGCCGGCGCTTTCCAGAAAGACCAGGCCCTCCAGGCGATCGGCGTCGACTCCGGCTTGCCGGGCGGCGTCTTCTATCTGCGGGCGCCAGCGTGCGGTCCGCTCGGCCGAAGCGATCGCGCCTCCGGGGGAGTACGCGTACAGCGGATGCGCCAAGCCCGTGGCCGCGCTGTCGGCCATCTCCTCCGCCCGCTCGGGCTTGTAGGCGAACGGGTCCTCAAGGGGGAAAGGGTCGGCGTCTTTGGCTCCGACCGGCACGGGAATCACCGATGCGCCGGGTTGGGGCGGACGTGGGAAGAAGGCGATGTAAGCGGCGGTAATCAGCGCCGAAACGGCCAAGAGGGCCAGAAGTCGTCGCCTCAGGTGCCGGCGCGAGAGCCGCCTTCGGGCATGGTTGCGAGTCAAGAGCGGTAAGCCCGTCTATCTCCGCCGATGGAGCTAGGGGGACTCGAACCCCCGACCTCCTGGGTGCGATCCAGGCGCTCTCCCAACTGAGCTATAGCCCCTTTCCAGTGGTCCGCCGGCGGGTGACGGACTTGGAATGCGGGATTGTAGTCCTGCGGAGGCTTGCGAGCGTGTCCGGCAGGACGTCGTCGGGAACCTGATGCGACCGTTGCCCAGCGGCGATGGTGCTTACCGCTACCTCGGCCGGTACGCTCTGATCCTGATGGGATTGCTCGACGACGCCATCCGTGAGCATCTTGACCTCAAGCGCCGGCACGGCACCAGCGAGGAAGAAGTTCAGCGCCTCGCGCAGGAAGCGCTGACCCCGCCGCAGCAGGCCGGGCGCTACGCGCCTTCACCGCAGGCGGCTGATTCAGCGCAAGCCGTTCAAGGCGAATCGCCGGTGCCGGGTTCGCTTTCCGGCGCCGAGCATGTCGACGAGGCTCCGCCCGGTGCGCCGGGCTTTTCGCTGGCCGACCACCCCGTCATGCCAGAGCCGGTAGGCCACGAGCCGTTTGTGGAACCAGGTGAGTCCGCAACCCAGCCGGCGCAGGTAGTGGAGCAGTCAGACGTCGTGCCCATCCCCGTGACGGAATCGGGCCCCTCAGACCCCGAGGCCGAGGTAGCACCGCCATCCGCTTTCAGCGCTGCGGATCCGTGGCTTCACGACGAAGAAGAACGCGCGTTCCTTGGCCAGGAGACCACCGCCTTCTCGGCGGTCGACTTCGTCGACGCCGAGACCAGCACGGGTGCGCCCGTCGACGAAGACGTGCTGGAAGAAACGCCGGACTTTCTGCAAGAGACACCGGAGCACGACCGCCTGTGGTTCGAGCAGAAGCCGCCGCGACCTTTTGATTTCGACCAGTAAGTCGGCGGACCCGCCAGCCGCTGCGCCCTTCGAGGGCGCTTTCCGGAGCCGGCCTGGACGGGTGACCGACGTCAGCAGGGTGACCCTGAAGCACACAGCACCAAAGGCCGACCTTGCATGTACGAGCCTTGCCGGCGTTTCCAGTTCCTCGGCATGCTCGGTATTTCCGCTCCGACCAGCGGGGGGTTGGCCGGAGCCAGGCGGTTGGGTGCCCTGCTCGTGTGGCAGGGCACCGGCCGCTGCTGGGGCCCTCGCCGGCGCCGCCGGCGGGCTCAAGGCATATAGCCGCGTGCCTCCGAGGCTTCGCGCACACGCTCGATGCCTACTTCGAATGCCGCCACGCGCAGCGGCACTCCTCCTTCAGAAGCACGATTGGAGAGTCTCCGCGTATGCGTCGCGCATGATCCTCTCCAACCGCTCGTTGACTTCGGCTTCTGCCAGCGGAAGTGCTGAAGGTTCTGCACCCATTGGAAGTAAGACACCACGACGCCGCCGGCGTTGGCCATGACGTCCGGGACGACGGTCACGCCGGCGTGTGCCCGTGAAGTTTGCCGTACTCGTCCATCATCCAGCCCATCACCTTGGCGTTGGTGTTGACGTCAGGGGCGGCGATATCACGCGTGGACCGAGCAACTTCTCGATCTTGTCGATGAACGAGCGCGTGACCTGCTGGAGCTCTTCAGAGAGGCGGTCGACCGGCACGTTGATGCCGCCCTTAGCGCCGCCGAAGGGAATCCCGACGATGGCGGTCTGCCAAGTCATTAGAGTCTGATCGCTGCTTGGAGTCGGTTGCCGCGCTTCCGTCTGCCATCGGATCTCCTAGGTCGCTCCCGCTGGCCTACCCGCATCGGTGGCGGTAGCGTCGAAGGACTTCCAATGACCACCCGGTACCGTTTGCGCGCGAGTCAGTGTGAGCAGCCCAACAGCGTCCGCAAGCGGTTTTCTCAACCGTCTGAAGCTGCGCCACCCGGCTCAGCTTGTCGTGGCCGCGTTCGTTATCGGCATCGGGATCGGAACGGCGCTGTTGTCCCTGCCCATCGCGGCGCAAAGTGGCGACAGCCCGCCGTTGGTGATTGCGGTGTTCACGGCAACGTCGGCCCTGTGCGTCACGGGCTTGGTGGTGGTCGACACTGCGACTTACTGGACGACTTTCGGCCACGTCGTGATCCTTGTGCTGATTCAGGTCGGTGGCCTCGGGATCATGACCATGGCTTCGGCGTTGGTGCTCGTCGTCTCTCGACGGCTCGGCCTGCGTACGCGCTTGACGGCGCAGGCACAGACGGGGGCTGTCGACCTGGGGGACGTACGCCGGCTGCTGTTGGGCGCCGTGATAATCAGCGCGACGCTGGAAGGCGTGATCGCGTTGGTGCTGACGTGGCGGTACTGGACGGCCTACGACCAATCGCTCGCGCAATCGCTCTACGACGGCTTCTTTCACGCGATCTCGGCGTTCAACAACGCCGGGTTCATGCTCTACAGCGACGGCTGGATGCGCTTTGCCGAAGACCCCGTGATGTCGTTGACCGTCGTCTTCGGGGTGGTGGCCGGAAGCCTTGGCTTTCCTGTCTTGTTCGAGTTGCGGCGCGAATTGCTGCGACCACGGGCGTGGTCGATCCACACCAAGCTCACGCTCGGCACGAGCGGTCTGCTGCTCGCCGCCGGCACGCTCGCGATCACGCTGATCGAGTGGAACAACGCCCAAACACTGGGGCGATTGAGCTTCGAGGGCAAGCTGCTGGCCGGCTTCTTCCAGGGTGCCATGCCGCGCTCGGGAGGCTTCAACACGGTCGATTACAGCGAGATGGAGGAAGCCAGCTGGCTGATCACCGACGTGCTGATGTTCATCGGCGGCGGATCGGCGGGAACGGGCGGAGGCATCAAGGTCACGACTTTCGCCGTGCTTGGCTTGATGATCGTCGCCGAAGCCCGCGGAACCCCGTCGGTCAACGTCTTTAACCGGCGAGTCCCCTCGGTTGTCCAGCGTCAAGCGGTGTCGGTGGCTCTGCTGGGCGTGGCGGCCGTCATGCTGCCGTCGATTGCCATGCTGCTGATGACCGACCTCGAACTCGACCGGGCGCTCTTTGAGGTGATTTCGGCTGCCGGCACGGTCGGCTTGTCAACCGGTGTCACTCCGGACCTGCCGGCGCCCGCCCAGTATCTGCTGGTGGCACTCATGCTCCTGGGCCGCATCGGCCCCATAACGTTGGCTTCGGCGCTGGCGCTGCGCCAGACTCTCCAGCTCTACCGTCTACCCGAGGAGCGCCCGATCGTTGGCTAGCTCGTCCGAAATGCCGGTCATCGTGGTCGGCCTAGGCCGCTTCGGCGGAGCGGTGGCTGACACCCTGACGCAGCTCGGTCACGAGGTGCTCGCCGTCGACATGAGTGCGCGAAGGGTCCAGGAGTGGTCGGGCAAGCTGACTCACGTCGTCGAAGCCGACTGCACGAACGAGGCCGCCATGCGGCAGATCGGCGCCCAGGAGTTCGACCGCGCGGTGGTAGCGATCGGATCTCACCTGGAAGCGAGCATTCTCGCGACATCGCTGCTGGTCGACCTCGGCATCAACAGCGTCTGGGCGAAGGCGACCTCGGTGAGCCACGGTCGCATCCTCGAGCGCGTCGGAGCCACCCGCGTGGTGTTTCCCGAGCACGACATGGGCGAGCGCGTCGGCCACATCGTGAGCGGGCAGATGATCAACTACATCGAGTTCGAAGACGGCTTCGCGCTCGTGGAGACTGGCGCGCCGCCAGAGTACGTCGGCAGGAAGCTAGGTGAGGCGAAGATCCGGGCCGAACACGGCGTCACGGTCGTGTGCATCAAGCGCCGCGGCGAGGACTTCACTTATGCGACACCGGAAACCGTGATCGAGGCGGGTGACCTGTTGATCATCGCCGGCAAGACGAGGCTGACGGAGAAGTTCGCGACGAAGACGGGAGGCGCATCGCCGGCAAGGATGAGCCACCACGGAGCACCACGCCGCTTCTTGTAAGGCGCCAGGTCGACGGATCGATGGCCCCATCGCCCATCGGTATGTCAGCAACCGCACTGTCGACGATGAAGCTCACTGCGAAGTGCTCAAGGACCCACAAGCACAGGACGATGACGTGCAGACATGAGCAATAGCGCGACGCAGTCAAGGACGCTGGTGACCGAGTCCGACCAGATGGCTGCGCCTGTCGCCGCTGTCGCTTCTATCGCCGGCACGGATGTCGCCGTCTCCGGCCCCGACGCCACCACCGGCGTACGCGCTGGAGCTGGCGCGGAAGTCGAGCAGTCGTTCGGTTTCGACGAGCTGTTCGTCACTACCACAGACCTCAACGGCCACATCCTCCTCAGCAACAGCGTCTTTGACCGCATGAGCGGATACCGGCGGGAAGAGCTGCTCGGCCGGGGGCACGACATCGTCCGTCACCCGGACATGCCGAGAAGCATCTTCTCAATCTTCTGGGAACGTCTGCAGCGCGGCGACCGAGCGGTCGCCTATGTGAAGAACCGTGCGCGTGACGGGAGCTTCTATTGGGTCATGGTCGTCGCCGGCCCGGTGCCCGGCGGTTACGCGTCGGTGCACATGCGCCCGTCGACCTCCTCCTTCATTACTGCCCAAGAGATCTACCCGGAGCTCTTGGCGCTCGAGCACGAAGTCGAGAACGGTGACGTTCGGCGCCGCGAGGACGCCATTCGCGCTTCCTCCGTGCGTCTCGGCGAGCTGTTGGCCCAAGCCGGCTTCCCTGACTACCAAGCCTTCATGTACACGCTGTTGCCGGCCGAAGTCGACGCCCGTGAGCAGCAGCTCGCGGGGAGGTCGCGCGCGCCGGGACGACCGAGCAGCGACCAGGCTGGAACGCTGCAATACATCTTGGATCGCTGCGCTGGAGTCGAAGAGACTCTGAGTAGCTTGGCTTCTGGCTTGCAACCCTACGGGGAACTCGGCGCTCGCCTGTCTAGCAAGTCGAAATTCATGGCGGACCTTTCCGACGGCATCCGCTTGTTCTCGCTCAACGCCATGCTCGCTGCTTCGCGACTGCGCGAAGGCGCTGCCATCGGAGCGGTGGCCAACATCTTGGGAAGACGGTCGGACGAGGCCGGTCCGGTCATCGCCTCGCTGTCGGCTGAGCTGCGGCAGACCGAGGCGCTGATGCGCCAGATGAATTTCCGGATCGCCGCCGGCAAGCTGCAAGTCGAGATGGTGGAGGACTTTCTCGCGCAAATTGCGGATGAGCCCGACCGGCTCAGCCAAGTCGGCGGTCAGCTTGCGGCGCTCGGCGGCGCCCTCGCGGACTCGGTCGGGCGGCTGTCGAACTCGCAGAGTGTCCTAGATCGGCATCTCGACACCTTTGGCGAGGCTTGCGTGGTACTTGTACGACACCTGCGCGTCTTGCAGGCCCTCGTAGTGAACGGGCGCATAGAGGCGTCTCATCTGAGTGGCGCAGACGATGTCGTGCAGTTGTTCGCCGAGATCGGGCAACGCGTCGAAGCCGCCACGGCCGAGATGCGCGACTTCGCCGAAGCCATGCGCCGCCGGCCGGCGCGCCAGAACGCGCAAGAGCAAGCGGCGCAAGCCGAGATGTCGGGTTTGCAAGCGGCTATATCGGCGCTAGCCGACGACTCGGCGGCATAGCCGTCCGCTGACGACGGCGCTCGCCGTCTACCTGATCTCAGCTGCCTAGTGCCGTACTCGCTCACGACAGCCACGATCAGGCCCATCATCATCATTGAGGACGCGCGGATCGCCGCCGGCTGAACCGAGAATCCTCAATCCCGTCGTGCCGC
>JADDQZ010000011.1:0-2619 GCA_016781085.1 Actinomycetota bacterium | reverse complement strand
GAGCCGCTCTCCGACCGATTCGATGAGGCGTTCGAGCTCGGGATCCTCGAACGGCGCGAGCTGTCCGCAGCGGTCGCAGATCGCGTGGTGGTGGTGTTCGCCCGTCGGGTGAGCCGGCTCGTAGCAGGCGGTGCCGTCGACGTCGAGTCGCCGGACAAGCTTTAGCCGGGTCAAGACGTCGAGCGCACGGTAGACGCTCGCAAGGCCGACGCGACGGTCGCCGCGGCCCAGGTGCTCATGAATCTCGTTGGCGTTCAAGCAGCAGGTCTGTTCGGACAGCAACGCGATCACCTCGCGGCGCGCCCCGCCCGCCCGGTATCCCGTGCGCGAGAGCTCTGTCTCCGCGTGCTGAGTCCAGCCTGAAGTCGCGCTATGCCGATCGTCGGCCATGCGGACGATGGTAGCTTCATCACGACGAGAATGACTTTCAGTATCCTCGTCCAAATGATCCGGAAGTCGACCTTGTTTGCCATCGTCATGGGTCTTCTCGTCGCGGGATGCGGCGCCGGGCAGCAGGAGCGCGAGGCGTCGTCGAACGCGACAGTGGGGATCGTGGCTACCACCACGCAAGTCGCCGACATGGCGCGCAACGTGGGCGGCGACGGGGTGGAAGTGACCGGCTTGCTGACGGCGAACGCGGATCCGCATGATTACGAGGTTCGCCCGCAAGACATCGAAGCGCTGTCCAGTGCCGAACTAGTGGTGCGCTCCGGCGGCGATATCGACGAGTGGCTGACCGAGGCGATCGAGGGATCCGGCACGGAAGCTCCGCTGGTCAACCTCATAGACCACGTGCGAACAATTGAAAGCGGCGCACAGGGTGACGGCGATCAGGACGCCCACGGCGAGGACAAAGGACACGCGGACGTCGAGGAAGCGAACGCCGAAGAAGAGGCCCACGCCGACGGCGAGGAAGGCGTGGATCCGCATTGGTGGCAGGATCCGCAGAACACGCAACGCGCCGTAAGCGAGATACGCGACGCGCTGACGGCCGCCGATCCCGCCGGTCGCCAGACCTACGCCCGGAACGCCGATGCCTATCTCTCGCAACTCATGAACCTCGATGCCGGCATCGAGGCCTGCATGCGCCGGGTGCCTGAGGATCAGCGCAAGCTCGTGACGACCCACGACTCGCTCGGCTACTACGCGAACCGCTACGGCCTCGAAGTCATCGGCACCGTCATTCCCTCGCTCTCCAGCCAGGGGCAGCCCTCAGCCGGTGAGACTCAGAAGCTCATCAAGACCATTGAGCACGAACACGTCAAGGCGATCTTCACTGAGCGAGCAGTCAACCCGAAGGTCGAGCGCGCGATCGCCGAGGAAACCGATGCGAGGATCGAGGCGCTGTGGGCTGACACGCTGGGACCGCAAGACAGCGACGCGTCGACGTATCTAGACGCCCTCGCGGCCGACACGCGCGTGCTGGTCGACGGCTTCACAGGTGGCGAAGTCGCGTGCACGCTGCCTTCGTGACTTTGCCGCAGCCGTTCGACGTCGCCTTCATGCAGCGGGCGCTCCTGGAGGTGCTGTTGCTCAGCGTGCCGGCGGGTCTCCTGGGCTCGTGGATCGTGCTGCGCCGGCTGGCGTTCTTCACGCACGGAGTCGGCAGCGCGACGTTCCCGGGGCTCGTGCTCGCCGGCCCGCTCGGCGTCCCGGGCCCTCTGGCGGCGATGGCGGCGGCGGTGGTCTACGCGTTCGGATTGAACCGGTTGATCGCCAAGCGGGGAGTTCCCTCTGACGCTGCCACCGGGTTGTTGCTTGTCGGCGGCCTTGCTCTCGGCGTGCTGCTGGCTTCTGACGTCTTCGAGTCCGGCGCGGGTGTCGACCGGCTGTTGTTCGGCAGCCTCATCGGGCTCTCGGATCTGGACCTCTGGCTGACAGCGATAGCCGCGGTGGTGGTGCTGGCGCTCGACGGCGCTTGGGGACGTAGCTGGCTTGTAGAGGGCTTCGACGCGGGCGCCGGGCGGCGGCTCGGGTTGCCCGCGCCCCTCGCGGAGAACGTGCTGGTGCTGGCCATCGCGTTGTCGGCCGTCGTCGCGCTGGCCGCCGTCGGAGCCCTGCTCGTGACCGCCGTGTTCGTGATTCCCGCGGCGACCGTGCGGCTGCTCGCGCCCAGCGTGTCCGTTCTGCGCGCGGGGTCGGTGGCGCTCGCGGCCGTGGAGGGAGTCGCCGCGCTGTGGATCGCGTACGAATTAAACGTGGGCCCCGGACCCGCGCTCGCCGTCCTCGGCGCCGGCGTGTTCGCGGCCGTGGCAACCTGTGTAGCGCTAAGCGCGCGGCTGGGACCCGCCCTGCCGCTGCGGTCGGAGCGAGCATGAGCATCGCACTGCGCGTGAGCGGCCTGACCGGCGGTTACGCCGCAAGCTCAACCGTCTTGCGCGACGTTTCCTTCAGCTTGGCGCCCGGTCGTATCGCCGCCGTCCTCGGACCCAACGGCGGCGGCAAGACGACCCTGTTTCGCGCGCTGCTCGGCGAGCTCCCGGTGCGCCACGGCCAAGTCGAGCTTCCTGGAAGCGCGGCTTACGTCCCGCAGACCGACCGCACGCGGCTCGACTTCCCGCTCAACGCGCGCGACGTCGTCCTGATGGGCGCCTACGCGCGCACGCGTCCGTGGCGACG
>JADDQZ010000073.1:12816-21178 GCA_016781085.1 Actinomycetota bacterium | reverse complement strand
GAACGCGGCGAATGACAAGACGAGACCGAGCGGGATAAGCGCTGCCGCCCGCTGCGGAATGTCTTGAAAGTGTTGGATGCCTCCGCTCATCATGCCGATGCCGAGGGCCAGCGCGAGCGACGAGGAAGCGATGCGCAACAGTCGTGGAAGGTTGCGGTCGCGGATCTCGGCAAGGACTGACGCGACCGCGAAGACCGCCGCGCCGGCGCCGCCTATGAGGGCATACCGCACCGGCGCCATCGGGAAGTGCACGACGGAGCCTGAAATCAAGCCAGCGCCCACGAACAACGCTACGTACTTGCCGTACTGACCGAGCAGGTTCCCGATAGAGACGTGTGCATCGGCGCCTTGCTCTGACTCCGGGACGGGCTCGGGATCGGCGGACTCGGCGTCGGAAGGAGCCGGCTCAGCCGCGTCAATTTCTGTCGCATCGGTCTGGCTCGCAGCCGGCTCAAGCGAATCAATTTCACTCGGAAGAATTTCCGCGTCCGCGTCGGCAGTCGTCGCTACGAACGGCGTTGAGGATGATTCCGACTGCTGCGGTGCTGCGAGGGCGGGATCAACCGCAGTTTCACTCCCAAGCTCGACTGCCTCATCGGTCAGGGAAGCGTCGATCTGATCGGCTAATGCGGTCACGGCCATGGTCCTCGGTGATCGGAAGCCGCGCCACGTCCTTGAAGTCGAACCTTCAGCCGGGCCGGTAATCGCCTCGGCGAGCGCCCAGGATCCCCGGCCGTCTTTGGCAGACGTTGCCGTGAGCATCCGCCGCTTGACCCGGTAACGTCGCAGTTGGTACAAGGAGTAGAGCGAGAGCAGAATCGGCCGTCGCCCGCAGGTGACCGCCGGCTCCCCGCAGGAAGGAGCGGTCATAGAGGCGGCAACGGAGTCAGACGCAAGCGGACCTGTTGAGCCGCACGCGGGACCAGCGGCGCAAGCGGCCGCAATGTCTCCCGGCCCGCGCGACGCGTTGGTCGTCATGCGCGACGTGCAGAAGCACTACGGCGCTCTCCACGTGCTCAAGGACATCAACCTGGACATCGACGAGCGCGAAGTCGTGGTCATCATCGGGCCGTCGGGCTCCGGAAAGTCGACGCTGTGCCGCACCATAAATCGCCTGGAGCCCATCGGCTCCGGAACCATCACGCTGCAAGGCCGTCCCTTGCCGGCCGAAGGGCGCGAACTCGCCCGCTTGCGGGCAGATGTCGGCATGGTGGACAGCGAAGAGTTCACAAGTCAGCGACAGCGTCCGCCCAGGCCGCCACCGGCGAGCCGGTCTGAGCCGAGCCGCCTGAGGCCCAACTCGCCAGCGTGGTCCGGCGTGACGCCGTCTTCTGTCAATCAGGTCGTCGCCGCTTACCAACGCCCAGAGCGGAGCAACTTTTCAGCGCGGTTGGCGGTGCTCTTCCAACGCGTCCCAGAAGGCACCGCGCACCGCGTCCGCTCCCCAGGCGTTCGGCTCGATGATGCGGCAATACCAAAGTTGGCGATTCGTTGGGCGGGCGTCGTTTTGCCCGGGATTGCCCGCGTTCAGGCCGTGGCCAAGGAACCGCCCATGGATATCCGCCACGAGAGCGCCGTGTTCAGCGGCCACCGCGCGCAAAGCGGTATTGAGCTCGGCCAAGACCTCGACGAGATCAGGCCAAGCCGGCAGTCCTACTCTCCAGGCCTCTGCGGTCCCGTCGCTGGGGTCATACACGGTGCCGACGACTATCGGGGCGCCCGGCGCGACCAGCGTTTGCAGGATTCCGAGTGCTTGCTGCACCCGGGTGCGAACGATGGCGACGGTTTGAAGTGCTCCGCGCGTGTCGCCGTAAGAACCGAGCACGTCGTTACCGCCGACGGTGAGGGTGACGATGCTCGGCACCACGCCCGAGGACTGCAACCGCGGCAATTGAACGTCCAGCAGAGAAGCGGTCGTTCCACCATCGGTTGCCAGTAGCTCAAAGCCGAGCTCGGGGCGTGTCGTGGCGAGATCGCGCCCGCGCCATTCCGGGAAATCGGCGTCGCGGTTGCGGGCCACAAGGCTCGGCCCTCCCCTTCCTGGTCCACCGGCGTACAAGTCGATCGAGATCGAGTCGCCGAGGGCGACGTAAATCTCGGACGCACCGGCGCTGTTCAACGGCGAAGGCATGAATCGTGCTTACGTGCCGCAAAAGGTCTGGTAGCCGGCGCCGAAGTCCTCCGGGGCCGGAGCCGCGTAGGCCTCCAGGCCGGGGCGTTCATCGAAAGGCCGGGTGATTACTCCGACCATTCGTTCAAACGGGCCGAGATCGCCTGCGTTTGCCGCGGCCAATGCTTCTTCGACGAGGTGATTGCGTGGGATGTAGACCGGGTTGACGCGCTCCATCGCTCGCGCAACGGTGTGAGGGTCGAGCGATTCCGTCGCGACTTGTGCGCGCCAGCGTTCGGCCCACCCGTCAAAGGCAGCAGGCTCTTCGAATAGCGCACGAGCACGCGCCGGATCTCCGCGCAAGGCCGACGACAGCGCGCGGAAGCACGACGTGAAGTCGATCCGCTGGGCCTTCATGAGCGAGAACAAGTCCTCGATCAGCGCGTCGCTTTCAGGCCCGCCATCGGACAGGCCCAGCTTGGCGAGCATTCCCTTACCCCAGTACGCGTTGTAGCGATCGGGGAAAGACTCCAGAACGTCACTCGCGACGGCGACGGCCGCCTCGGTGTCGGCGTGCAGCAACGGCAGCACAGCCTCGGCCAGCCGGGCCAGGTTCCACTGGGCGATGTGGGGTTGGTTGCCGAACGCGTAGCGCCCAGCGTGATCGATCGAGCTGAACACCGTGGCCGCATCGAAGGCGTCCATGAACGCGCAGGGACCGTAGTCGATGGTTTCGCCGGAGATCGCCATGTTGTCAGTGTTCATGACGCCGTGGATGAAACCCACGAGCATCCACCGAGCGACCAGCGACGCTTGCGCGTCGACAACGGCTTCGAAGAACGCGAGGTACGGGTTCTCTGTCTCCGCTGCATCGGGGTAGTGACGCGCTATGGCGTAGTCCGTCAGGCGCCGCAGGAGATCCGGGTCCCGACGCGCCGCCGCGTATTCGAACGTGCCGACGCGAATATGACTCGCAGCGACACGGGTCAGTACGGCTCCCGGGAGCATCGTTTCGCGAACGACTTGCTCGCCGGTCGCCACCACGGCAAGCGCCCGGGCGGTCGGGATGCCGAGCGAGTGCATCGCTTCGCCGATCACGAACTCGCGCAGCATCGGCCCGATGGCCGCCTTGCCGTCGCCGCGACGCGCGAACGGCGTGCGGCCTGAACCCTTCAAATGGAGATCCCGGCGGCGCCCGTGGATGTCGAGCACTTCCCCGAGCAGCAACGCTCGCCCGTCGCCGAGGCGGGGCGAGAAACCGCCGAACTGATGACCGGAGTAGGCCTGCGCTATCGGATCTGCGCCCTCCGCCATGACGTTGCCGGTGAGGACCGCGACACCCTCTGGGCTTCGCAACGCCCCGGTGTCGATCCCGAGCTCGGCGGCCAGGTCTTCGTTGAGCATCAGGAGCTCAGGAGCGGGTACGGATGTCCCTCGCCACGGCTCGTACAAGCCTTCAAGCTCACGGACGAAAGAGTTGTCGAAGGCAAACGACGGTCGAGTGGCGATGCTCATGCCTTTGAGGTTTACCGGGGCAGGCGATCGCCAATCACGCGGACGAGCTGTATGTCACGGCTTGCGCTCGAGGATCGGGCGCTGTTGCCCCGGCAAAGGCGTCGGCGAGGGAGGCCCGTCAGCCCCTTCGTCGGCTACCCGAGCAGCCGGCGGGTACGGACCTGGCGGAGCCATACCTCGAGCTCATCGGCGGGCATCGGCTTGGCGAACAGATAGCCCTGGCCGAGTTCGCAACCCATGGTTCGCAGAAGGTCGGCTTGCAACTGGGTTTCGACGCCTTCGGCGATGACCTGCTTGTCAGTTGCCCAGCTCATGCCGACGATCGCAGCGACGATCGCGTAATCACCTGTCTCCTCCCCTTCTCGGAGACCGGCGATGAAGGAGCGGTCGATCTTGACGGTGTCGAATGGGAACGCTTTGAGGTGGCTCAGCGACGAATAGCCGGTGCCGAAATCGTCGAGCAGCAGCTTCACGCCGAGGCCTTTGAGCGCGGTAAGCGTGCGGTGGACGGCCGGCTCGTCAGCAATCAGCACCTGCTCGGTGAGCTCGAGACCCAGGCACTCTGGCGGCAATCGGGACTCCGCCAGCGCGGATTGAACGACGTCGACGATGCGCGGGTCGCCCAGTTGCGTGGCGGACAAGTTGATCGTCAGCAACAACGGAACGTCGCTGACCCATTGCGCCGCTTGCTTGCACGCTTCGGCGAGCATCCATTCGCCGATGGCCACGATCAGCCCGCTCTGCTCCGCTATGTCGAGGAAGTACGCAGGGCCGACGAGCCCCTCGGTCGGGTGCTCCCAGCGAACGAGCACCTCTACTCCGAAAGCTGACCGGTTCTCAAGCCGTAGGAACGGTTGAAAAGACAGTCGCAACTCACCGTTGACCAGTGCCCGGCGCAGCGCATCTTCGATCTGCAGCGCATCCACGCGTGTGCGCGTCTGAGCGGTGTCGTAGACCTCCCACCGATTGCGTCCATGGGATTTCGACGAGTACATCGCGGCGTCGGCTGAACGGATCAGAGCGTCCGGGTCTTCAGGGTCTGTGTCGCGGTCGGAAATGGTGATGCCAATGCTGGCGCGGGTGTGGAGCTCGCGACCCGCTACGCGGATCGGAGCGCGAACCAGGCCCAGCACCGTGTCGGCGATGCGGGCGGCGTCTGCTTCGCCTTCAAGGGCGTTCGCGACGATGACGAACTTGTCTCCGCCGATCCGGGCAACCGTGTCGCTACTGCGCACAGCGGAAGTAAGACGCGCGCCCACCGCCCGCAAGATGTCGTCGCCGGCCTGGTGACCCAAGGCGTCGTTGAATAGCTGGAAGCGATCGAGGTCGACGATCAGGACTCCCACCCTGAGGCCTGCGCGTTTGGCAAAGCGCAGTGACTGCCTCAGGCGATCGTCGAGCAAGGGGCTGCTCGCCAGCCCAGTGACAGGGTCTTGCAGCGCGTGCGCACGCAGCGCTTGATCGGTCTGCTCGCGACGCGCGGCCTCAGCCAGCACGTTGGCGATGGCTTGCAAGAAGACCAGGTCGTCTTGGCTGAAGGCGTGGGGGCTCGTGCTGAAGGCTCCGAGTCCGCCGAACGGTGCGCTGGTGGCCCCGATCACCGCCATCAAAGCGCTACGGAAACCAAACGGAGCAAGGCGCGGCGGGAACGCGTCGACCGAGGAATCCGGGAATACGACGGGCTCACCTCGACGAAGCGCATGCTCGATCAATGACCCGCTAACCGGGAACATCTGTCCGCGCAGCTCTTCCGTGTGAACGACATAGCGCTCGCGGTCGGGCAGCAGCTCGACCACACCGCACGTACCAGCCTCGTGTAACGCTTCGACTACCAGACGGCGTGCTTCCGCGATCAACTCCGGGAATGTCGCTTCTCCGGAGAGCGCGAGCCGCCCGAGGTCCGCGACGGCCGATTGCTGACGGAGCTGCTGAGCCAGGCGCTCTTCCGCACGCGTGACCGCTTCTCGAGCCACCAGCACACCGCCGTGCACCTTGCCGGCGGCGCCGACGATCGGCCGGCCGTGCTTGATGTAGGCGCGACCATCGGTTGCTTCGCACTCAACATCGAACGATTGGCCGGCCAAAACACGGTCATAGATCGGGGCCAACCGCTCCCAGCCGAGCGTGGACAGCACGTCGGCCAAGGACCGGCCGACCGCCATGTCCGCTGTGTCGCCTACGGAAGGCAAGACGCAGCCCCCGGCGAACACGATCGTCAAGTCGGAGTCGAAGACAAAGGCTCCAGCGCCCGGAACGCAGGACAGCAAGTGGGCCGCGAAGGACTCTGCTTCTTCGAAGCTCCGAAACGTCGCTTCTGAGAACTGCGGACTGGACCTTGCGTACATCGTCACAAGACTTGCCGATTTCGGAAGAATTCACGCCAGGTCTTTGAAGCGGCCTCCGTCGGCGAGCGCTGTTCGACGGGCCGCCGCGACAGGGTGCCAGCGGCCGTCAGCGCGGGCCGTCGCGGACGCGCACCGGAACAGCTTGCAACCCGTCGTGCGACTTGGGTTCAATCAAGCGGCTTGCAACCCATCCCGGGGCGTGTCCGAGCGAACGATCGGACGAAATCAGCGGTTTATCCGACGACGACCTTGCCGCGCATATTCGGATGGATCGTGCACACGTAACGGTAGGTTCCGGAGCGACGGAACTTCACCCGGTATTTCCCGCTCTGCTGCGACGGCGAGCTCTTGAAGCGCTTGGCCCCACGGCTCGTGACGTTGTGCGGCGCCGGGCGATCGCGGAATCGCCACTCCACGATCCCGCCACGTCCGATGCGCACCGTGCTCGGCTTGAAGTCGAAATCCTTAACCTTTACGACTTTCACCGTCGCTGCAGTAGCCGGGGCGACGGCAACAACGGGGGCGGTGACGGCGACGGCCAGTCCGGCGACGACAGATGCGGTTCGCTTCATGCAGGTTCCTACGCGACTGGAGGCATGGCGGATCAGATTGGCTAGACGCCTCGCTCCTGAATGGGAGCGTCTTGCTGCTCCTCCGGATTGTCAGTGCCCAGCTCGTCTACACGACGGTCATCGCTAGCCGTCTCCCCCACTGCGACAACCTCGCCCGTCGGCAGCGGCGCAAGCTGCGGCGGCGGAAGCGGAGAGTTGCCTGCCTCGTCGACTTCGCTCATCGTCGTCCCCCTTGCCTCTCGATACTGGCGTCCGCCTACGCCCGGAGCTTTGCTGCCATAGAAGCAGGACGTTCAGCGATGTTCAGGATTGTCGTGGTGGGCCTCGTACTGCTTCTCCCAGATCGTGCGCTGATTGCCGTACGCCGGTACGCCGCCGTTGTCGCGCAGCATGCGGGCGAAGTGCAACAAGTTCCACGTCATGAAGGTGGTGTTGCGGTTGGTGAAGTCGTTCTCGGGTCCGCCAGAATCCTCGTCGAGATAGCTAGGCCCCGGACCCGCTTCGCCCACCCATGCGGCATCGGCTTGCGGAGGGATGGCGAAACCAAGGTGCTGCAGCGAGTAGTGGATGTTCATCGCGCAGTGCTTGGCGCCGTCCTCGTTGCCGGTTACCAAGCAGCCGCCGACGCGGCCGTAGTAGGCCCATTGGCCTTGGTCGTTGAGGTCAGCGCTGTTTCCGTACAGCCGCTCGACCACGCGCGTGCAGATCGAGGATTTCTCGCCGAGCCAGATCGGCGTCATCAGCACAAGAATGTCGGCGGCCATCACCTTGTCGTAGATCGCTGGCCAGTCGTCGCGCTCCCAGCCGTACTCGGTCATGTCCGGGTAGACGCCGGGGGCGATCTCGTGATCGACGGCGCGGATGCCTTCGACCGAGACCCCCAGGCGGCGCATGATGGCCATCGAGCGGTCCGCCAGCCCCTGCGTGTGCGACTGGTCGGGCGAGCGCTTGAGCGTGCAGTTGATGAAAACGGCGCTCAGATCAGAGAAGTCCCAGCGCGTATTCGCGCAAAGCTCCTCTTGCAGTGGGGTAAGCGAAAGCATCTGCTCGACTGTACGCGCCGTCTAATACCCCCGGAACACCTTTCCGGCGGCATGCAGTCCGGCCAGATCGAGAGATCAGCGTGGCGCTGGGAAACGAGATGGTCCCGGTGGAATCAGGCGGACGGGCGATCGACGAACCGGTGGCGCAAAAACAAGGAGCCGATGCCGAGAAGTCCAGCCAGCAGCGAGGCAACCAGGATTGCGAGCGTGGCTTGTTGCTGAAGCGCTTCGTCCTCGAAGGCGAGTAGGGCGATGAAGATGGCCACGGTGAAGCCGATGCCCTTCAGTGGCGCCATCGCTGCGATAGCAGCCCAATCGAGGCTTCCTGGAAGCCTTGTACCGGTGAGGCGCGCGACGGTCAACGGAAAAAGGATTCCGCCGATCGGGGCGCCGATCACGAGCCCGAGGAGGATCCCGAGCCCTACCGGTCCAGTCAGGGCTTCACCCATACCGTCGACCGTCACGGCAACGCCGGCGTTGGCCAACGCGAAGACGGGCAGCACAACGTACGCCGACCAGGGATGAAGCGCGTGCTCCATTCGAATCAGCGGAGACACGGCTTCGCGCGACAGCCGCGACACCTCCGACATGGTCGCTTCGCTCACTTCCTCGTCCGCTTCGGCGACCATCGCGCTCAACTGGCGGGCGATCGTTTCGCCAGTGGCTCTCCGTGGATAGAAGGACTGAGCCGGTGTGAATAGCCCCAGGGCGACACCGGCGATCGTCGCGTGGATGCCCGATTCGTGAGTCGAGACCCACAGTGCGGCCGCCAGCAGC
>JADDQZ010000073.1:4825-12594 GCA_016781085.1 Actinomycetota bacterium | reverse complement strand
CTTCTCGCAGATCGAGATGCAATTCGAATCCGCCGAAAGTCACCGCCGCTTCGGTGTGCCAGAACGCTCGATAGGACGCCGGGGCGAAATTCGCCCAACCGAGGGCCAGGATCGCCGCGGCCATGAGGACCGCCCCGCTCCCAGCTTCCTGGCTGACGAAGCGCTCCAGCGGCCGCAGGACCTTCCGCACGACAGGACGCTCCGACTTACTCCAAGGCGACGGAAACTCCCGCGGCTGCTGGACACTGGGCGATTCCTGCCTCATCGGTCTTGACGCTGCCGGCAGCCCATGGCGGCTATGACCCTATTCATGGCCCACCGGTTCCGGCAAGCGTCGCGGTTGCGGTGACGACGTAGGCTCCACAAGGGGTATGGAAGGTTGATGCCGGACACTGTCCCACGCGACGACGGCGCCGGCAGCCGCCATGAGGCGGGAGCTCAACCCCGTGTCCCGCCATGGCGGCGGCGCCTACTGCGCTCGGTAAGCGCCTTCTGCACCCCACTAGTACCTGACGACTATGTGGAGCTTGTGAACCCGCTCTGGTCCACGCGCGAGCTGCGCGGCCGTATCGAGCGCATCGTGCCCGAAACGGCCGATGCGGCCACGGTCCTGATTCGTCCCGGCTGGGATTGGCCGGGACACCAGCCGGGTCAGTTCCTGCGGATCGGGATCGTGGTCGACGGCATCCACCATTGGCGCGCGTATTCACTCACCTCGGAGCCCGGTCGTGCCGATGGGTGCATCGCCATCACTCCGAAGGCAGCTGAAGGCGGCACGGTCTCGCCCTATCTCGTTCGGTCGGCGCGCCGCGGAGTGATCGTCCGGCTCGGAGCCGCCCAAGGCGACTTCGTCTTGCCCCATCGGCTGCCCGATCGACTGTTGTTCGTGAGCGCGGGCAGCGGCATCACGCCGATCATCAGCATGTTGCGCTTCCTGCGAGAGCGCGACGCCCTCACCGGCGTGGTTCTCCTCCATTCCGACCGCACTCCGCAAGACGTCATCTTCGGGCCTGAGCTGCGGGAGCTCTCCGCACGCCATCCCGGATTTGAGCTGCATGAGCAGTACACCGCGGGCCGTGGCCGCCTTTCACCGCAGTCCCTGGAGCACCTTTGTCCGGATTGGCGTGAGCGAGAGGCCTTTCTCAGCGGTCCAAGCGCGATGCTCGCGACAATGTCCGGCCACTGGGCGAAAGCGGGCAACCGTAATCGTCTGCATTGGGAGAGATTCCAGCCCGGGACCGGACTGCCCGAAGCGCCGCTCGGCGAAGGCGGAACGATTTACTTCCGCGATTCAAGGGTCGCTGCCCGCAGCGATGGCACTACGCCGATCCTCGTCGCCGGCGAGCAAGCCGGCGCACGACTTCCCTACGGATGCCGGATGGGGATCTGCCATACCTGTGTCGGACGCCTCTGCTCCGGGCGCGTGCGCAACCTCCGGACGGGCGCGATAACCGGTCCGCACGGGGAATTGGTGCGGACCTGTATTCACGCTCCTGAAGGTGATGTGGAGATCGCACTGTGAGAACCCTGCAAGCCAGCCCGATGCCGAGCACGACGCCCCTTCCGCTGGCCCGCTTGAGTCCGGATGAGCTCGACGAGCTCGCCCGTGAGCTCGACGCCATACACGAGGAGATCGTCGCCGACCTCGGCGAGCGAGACCGCCGCTACATCACGACCTTGGTCAAGCGCCACCGCCAGCTCGTGGTGCTGGCCCGGCTTGTGCTGCTCGCGTCCAATCGGCGCCCGGCTTGGGTCGCCGGCACCTCACTGCTGTCGGTGGCAAAGATCCTCGAGAACATGGAAATCGGCCACAACGTCATGCACGGTCAGTGGGATTGGATGAAAGATCCCCAGATCAACTCGTTTGTATGGGATTGGGACTCCGCGTCGACTCCGGGCGCATGGAAGTACGCCCACAACTACGTTCACCACACCTACACCAACATCCTCGGCAAGGACCGCGACCTGGGATACGCGGTGATGCGTGTTGACGCCCAGCAGCCCTGGCACGCCGTCTACCTGCTGCAGCCGTTCTACTCCGTAGTCCTTGCCGCCTTCTTCGAATGGGCGGTGGCCGTCCATGACCTCGACGTGGGCGCGATCCGCCGCGGTGAGAAGCCAAAGACGGCGGCGTGGCAGGAGGTCAAGGGCATGGCCGGCAAGGCGCGCCGGCAGATCGTCAAGGACTACCTCGCTTTTCCCGCTCTATCCGGTCGCCGGGGATTCAAGAACACGCTCAAAGCCAACGCCACCGCGAACGTCGTCCGCAATCTATGGGCGTACATGATCATCTTCTGTGGCCACTTCCCGGACCAGACGTACACGTTCACGCAAGAGGAAGTGGCCGATGAGTCGCGTGGCGCGTTCTACGTCCGCCAGCTGCTGGGGTCGGCGAACATCGACGGCAGCGGGCTCTTTCACGTGATGAGCGGCAACCTGGGCTATCAAGTCGAGCATCACCTGTTTCCCGACATGCCGAGCACTCGCTACGCAGAAATCGCGCCGCGGGTCAAGGAGTTGTGCGCGCGCTACGGGTTGCCCTACAACACCGGACCGCTGTTGAAGCAGTTCGGGGCGGTGCAGCGCACTATCGTGCGCTTGGCGTTTCCTGGCGGCACCTAGCAAGTTCGGCTTGGCGCGCCAAGGCCAAAACCCGAGCTACCGTTGCTTGTGTGACTCTTAGCTGCCGGCTTCCCAGGAAGGATTTGCGTCCTGGCTTGCCCGCGACGCTCGCGATCGTGCTGCTCCTACCCCTCTTGGGTTGGCTGGCACCTACGACATCCGCCGCGGAGCGAGTGCCGCGGAGCACTGCCACGACGAAGCTGAGCGAGCCGGGAGTGCTCTCGCGTTGGGGGTTCGTGAAAAGGCGCGTCGTCGCACGCACACGGCCGGATTCCGCGGCGCGAGCGGTGGGCAAGCTGACTCGGCGGACCGAGGACGGCACCGACGAACTCGTGCTCGCGCTCGAACGCACGCGCGGCGAAGACGGCCGCCAGTGGGTGCGTGTGCGGCTTCCCATCCGGCCCGTGGGCAGCACCGGGTGGATTCCCATGAGCGCGCTGGAGCCGTTGACCACCGTTCGGACGTGGCTGCGCATCGATCGGCGGCGTCTGCGCGCGACGCTCATCCGATCGGGCCGTGTCGTCTTCCGCGCTCGCGTCGGAATAGGCAGAGCGCGCTGGCCGACGCCACGTGGCGAGTTCTACATCCGCAACAAGTTCGTCGGGTACCCGCAAGGCACGGTCTACGGCGCCTTGGCCTTCGGAACGAGCGCCAAATCCGAAGTGCTCACCGATTGGCCCCGCGGCGGGATAGTGGGCATCCACGGAACGAACCGCCCGGACCTCCTTCCGGGCCGCGTGTCGCATGGCTGCATCCGGCTGAGGAACCGGGACATCCTGCGCCTCGCTCGCCTGATGCCGGTCGGAACGCCCGTCTCCATCCGCTGACGAAGGGCCCGTTTGTCCGGCGGGACCCCCGGATATGATCCGCGGGGACGGGAGTCGGCGTATTGACACTTAAGCGAGAGAGACTCGGCGCCACAACGCTCTCCAAGCGTGAGAGCATCCGGAGATGCACCTATAGCCGTCCAGGCCGTGGGCGTGAATCGATAAGCGGGGAGACCTGAAGTGAAGAAGAAAATTGCCGTGGCTGCTGCAGTCGCGGCGGGCGCTATCGCGGTACCGCTGAGCGTGGGCTCAAGCCACCGCGAAGCACCGAACATCATGCTGGACCCAGCTGCCGACAACACGGACGTCTACGTGTTCACGGCAGCCGACGCGCCTGGAGCGATGACGATGGTCGCCAACTGGCATCCGTTCGAGGATCCCGCAGGCGGCCCGAACTTCTACCGGTTCGACGACCGCGCTCGCTACTACATGAACATCGACAACACCGGTGACGGTCGCGCCGACATCCGGTATCGGTTCACGTTCAGGACCCGGATCAGGAATCCCAACACCTTCCTGGCGGCTCTGCCGCAGGTGACGTCGATCAACGATCCGGACCTGAACATCACGCAGCGCTATGACGTGTATCGAGAGACGATGCGCCGCGGCAGGGTCGCCCGCTCGACTCGCGTGGCCCGGAATCTCCCGGTTGCGCCAAGCAACATCGGTCCGAAGACCATGCCGAACTACTCCGCAATCGCAGCGGGGGCCAACAGGCGCATGCGGGGCGGTGGCCGCGTGTTCGCCGGTCAGCGCGACGATCCGTTCTTCGTCGACCTCGGAGCGACGTTCGACGCGATCAACCTGCGCAACGGCACCGGCAACGCCGGTGGCGGCAAGGATGACGTCGCCGGTTACAACGTTCAGTCCATCGTGATGCAGGTGCCTGAAGCCCAGGTCACCCGCAACGGCCGTGCCGTATCGGGGCCGACGGCCGGGAACGCCGTCGTGGGCGTCTGGTCTTCGACCGAGCGTCGTCGCCTCGAGGTCACGAACGCGAACTACAACCAGGAAGTTCTGGCCAACAACAGTCGCGGTCAGACCCAACGCGCCCGTCCTGAGCGCGAGCGCCGCACCCAGACGCGGCAGATGCCGGCTTCCACTGCTCAGGCAGGCCGTAACGGCAGGCCTTCGTCGGACGCCAACTTCGTGCAGGTGTCGCGTCTCGGCAACCCGCTGGTCAACGAAGTCATCATCCCGCTCGGCCGCAAGGACGAGTTCAACCGCACGACGCCCGACCAGGACGCCGCTCGCTTCGGCAGGTTCGTCGTCGAGCCCGAACTGGCTCGCGTGCTCAACGCCCTGTACCCGGGCCTCAACGTGCCGGAAGAAAACCGCGCGGACATCGTGACGGCTCTGCTCCAGGGAATCCCGGATCTGAACCGGCAGGTCGCCGGCGCCAACGCGCCCGCGGTCGACACGATCAAGATGAACATGGGCACTCCCCCGGCCGGCACTCCCAACCGCTTCGGCGTGTTGGCGGGTGACGTCCAGGGCTTCCCGAACGGCCGACGCCTCGAGGACGATGTCGTCGACATCGAGCTCCGCGTCGTCGGTGGCTTCCTCGTGGGCAACCAGCTGCCGCTGGGCGACGGCGTCGATCAGAACGACAAGCCGTTCCTGACGCAGTTCCCGTACGTCGCGGAGCCGGATTCCGGCTTCGAAGCGGAGATCAAGCGGATCGAGCCGCCGCACGACCCGACTCCCGCGCAGCCGTAACCGGCAGCACAAGGATCAAGGTGAACCGGGAGGAAGCCCCAACGGGCTTCCTCCCGCGGCGCCTCTACCGCACCGAAACTTTCCGAGACAACCCTGATCGCTCGTCAGCACCTACCCAAGTTCGCAGTTCCTGCCGTCGTATTTGTGATCGCACTCGTCGTTTTCGCGGCGATCAATCGCTCCTCCACTTTCGCGGAGGCACCGGACGACCGTCAAGCAGACAACCGCCCGAGCAGCCGCTCCACCGACGCACGCATCGCCTTCCTGCAGGCGGCCGTCCGCAGTCCCAGGGAGGCGCGGAAGCCCTACACCCAGCTGGGTCTCGCCTACCTCCAGAAGGTACGCGAAACGAGTGATCCGTCCTTCTACTCGCGCGCAGAGGATGCTCTGCAGCGAGCGATCAAGGCCGACGACAAAGACGCCGACGCCGTAGTCGGGCTCGCGAATGTCGCTTTGGCCCGACACGACTTTCGTCGTGGACTCAGGTTCGCCCGGCGCGCTCGTGCGCTACAGCCGACCGCGGTGAACGCCTACCCCCCACTCGTCGACGCCCTCGTCGAGCTCGGGCGCTACGACGACGCAGGGCGAGCGCTGCAGCAATTCATCGACCGTAAACCCGGGCTGCCGGCGTACGCGCGCGTGTCCTATTTCCGGGAGCTCCACGGCGACCTGGACGGTGCCGTGGAGGCGATGGAGCTCGCCATCAGCACGGCCAGCGGCGTACCCGAGGCCAGCGCCTCCGTGCAAGCGCTGCTCGGGAATCTGCAATTTGCCCGAGGCCGTATGCAGGCCTCGCGCAGGTCCTATCGCGCCGCGCTCGCAGCCTTTCCTGGACATGCCCCGGCTGAAGCAGGGTTGGCCCGACTCGACGCGGCTGACGGCCGTCTCGACGCGGCCTCTCGCAGGCTCCAAAAGCTGGTCGAGCGTCTTCCGCTACCCGAGTACGTCGTCGCGCTCGGCGAGGTTCAGCTCGCCGCCGGACAGCCGAGGCGAGCAAGGGAGCAATTCGAACTGGTCCGCGTTCAGCAGAAGCTCGTCTCAGCCGGCGGCGTCAACACCGACGTCGAGGTCGCTCTCTTTGAAGCGGATCACGGCAATGCAGATCGAGCTGTCGCACTCGCTCGTCGGGCGTGGCGGGCCGCGCCGAGCGTTCGTTCGGCCGACGCGCTTGGTTGGGCGTTGACGCGCGCCGGCCGCCCTCAAGCGGGAATGCGCTTCGCCGAGCGCGCCATTCGGCTCGGATGGCGCGATCCGCACGTTCTCTTCCACGCGGGCATGGCGGCCGCGGCGGCCGGCTCCGATATGCGAGCGCGCCGGCTGCTGCGGAGCTCACTGGCCCTGAACCCCCGATTCTCGCCGCTGTATGCCCCTCGCGCCCGGCAAGCCCTGAAGGAGCTTCGATGACGTTGCTGATTCGCGCGATGGTGTTCTGCGTTCTGGGGCTGGCGCTGGTTGCGCCGGCTGCGACGGCCCATCCGCTCGGCAACTTCACCGTCAACCACTTGACGCGCGTCTCGATCTCCAACGACCGCATCGACGTTCACTACATCCTTGACCAAGCGGAAATCCCGACGTTTCAGGAACGGCGACTCTCCGACGAAGAGCAACTGCAACGAAAGCAAGCGGAGATCGCACGCGGGCTGAAGCTGACCGTCGACGGTCAGCCGGTGCGCCTTCGGCCCGAGGCCGGCGCCGAATTGACCCATCCGGACGGTCAAGGAGGACTGAAGACGACCCGTCTTGAGCTCGAACTGAGCGCTCCGTTGTCGGATCCTCGAAGCGTGACTTTGCGTGACGACACGTTTTCCGGTCGTGTCGGGTGGAAGGCCATCGTCGCGGATCCGGGTGAGGGGACCGAGGTCCGATCGAGCGTGCCATCGAGCGATCCGACGAACGGGTTGCGGTCCTATCCGAAGGCGCTGCTCGACACTCCACGCGATGTGCGGGAGGCCACCTTCACGGTCCGGCCCGGCGAGGGCGCCCTCGTCGCACCTGCCGCTCAGGGCAGCGAGGAGTTGACTACTACCCGCTCGGGCGACTCTGCCGATGGTTTCGCCGGCGTCTTCGACGACGCCGCTGCGGGCGAGGGAGTCCTGGCCTTCCTGTTGCTTTCGGCGTTCGCCTGGGGCTCGCTTCACGCACTTTCGCCCGGCCACGGCAAGGCAATGGTTGCCGCCTATCTCGTCGGGACGCGCGGCACAGCGCGCCATGCCGTGGCGCTGGGAGGCGTCGTCACGATTACGCACACGATCGGAGTGTTCGCCCTCGGCATCATCACGCTAGCGCTGGCCGAATACGTCCTTCCCGAAGACATCTATCCGTGGCTGACCCTCGTGTCCGGACTTCTCGTAGTGGGTATTGGAGCCGGGGTCCTGCGGTCGCGCTGGAAGTCATGGCGAGGCGTATCCGCAGCCACGGCGCACGGACAGGACCACGGACACTGGCACGAGCACGACCACCACCACGGGCTTGCGCTCGCGCACGAAGACCAGCACGCTCACGCCGATTCCCACGAGCACGAGCACCACCGCGCTCACGCCCATGAGCACGCTCACGCTCACGAGCACGCCCACGCCCACGGACACACGCACGACGACGGGC